>CACWKD010000028.1 GCA_902761345.1 uncultured Ruminococcus sp.
CGCTGCTATAAACATACGAAATGAAGGTATGAGAATAGCATTAGCATAAAACCAAGACAAGAACCGTGGGACACACGGGGATAGCTCGTTGATACTGTACGGGTTGCCGTACTTGAACGAGAAGCCCCCGCCTCTAAGCGTCAGCGTAGGCGGCGGGAGTATGTCACTATCGATATCTAAGCCTGTTTCTCCCCTTGTCGGTGAGAGGGGCAGAGTAATGAATATTGAATAATGAATAGTGAATAATTAATAATGTGTTGTTAATCACTTGACAAATACCCCCTAGGGGTATATAATATGTTTAAATTGGGGGTGGGAGTATGGAAGATGAAAAAATTGTTTGCGATAAATGTTCAGAGAAGCATAAGCAAAGAGATGACAGCGAGAAAAAATACCTCCTCAACCGCCTTAACAGAATAGAGGGACAGGTGCGTGGCATAAAGAGTATGGTTGAAAACGACGCATACTGTACAGATGTCATTGTACAGACAGCAGCGGTTGTCGGCGCTTTAAATTCGTTTAGCAGAGAGCTTTTGGGCGAGCATATCAGAAAGTGTGTTGCCGATGACATTCGTTCGGGTAAGGAAGAAACTGTTGACGAGCTTATTGCTTTGCTGCAAAAACTAATGAAATAGAGGTAGATTATGGAACAGTATAACATAACAGGTATGAGCTGCGCAGCGTGCAGTGCAAGAGTGGAAAAGGCTGTATCTAACGTTGAAGGTGTGTCGTCGTGTTCTGTAAGTCTGCTTACAAATTCAATGGCTGTTGAGGGCAGCGCAGCGCCCGATGTAATTATTAGCGCAGTAGAAAAGGCTGGGTACGGAGCGTCTGTTAAGGGCAGTCAAAAAACTTCGGACAGCATTGAGAACAGCCTTAAAGATAACGAGTCGCCAAAGCTTCTGAAAAGGCTTGTTTCGTCACTTGTTTTTCTTGCGGTTCTGATGTACTTTTCAATGGGGCATACGATGTTTGATCTGCCGCTGCCGTCCTTCTTTAAGGGAAATCATATTGCTATAGGTTTGGTGCAGCTTATATTATCGGCGATTGTAATGGTAATAAATCAGAAGTTTTTTGTAAGCGGCTTTAAGGGCGTTATACACCGCAGCCCGAATATGGATACGCTCGTTGCTATGGGTTCGGCAGCGTCTTTCTTGTACAGCACATATGCTTTGTTTGCTATGACGGACACTCAGCTTAAAGGGGATACCGCCGCTGTAATGTCATATATGCATAATCTGTACTTTGAATCCGCAGCAATGATTTTGACTTTGATTACAGTGGGAAAGCTTTTGGAGGCTAAATCAAAGGGCAGGACAACGGACGCACTTAAATCTCTTATGAACCTTGCTCCGAAAACTGCCGTAATAGAGATAGACGGCAAAGAACAGACTATTCCTGCACAGAATGTCAAGAAGGGCGATATTTTTGTAGTAAGACCGGGAGAGAGTATTCCTGTTGACGGGGTAGTTATCAGCGGAGAAAGTGCGGTTGACGAGGCGGCGCTTACAGGCGAGAGTATCCCTGTTGATAAGAGTGAGGGCGATACTATATCTGCCGCAACAATAAACTGTTCGGGCTTTTTAAGGTGTCGCGCGTCAAGAGTCGGAGAGGATACAACGCTTGCACAGATAATTAAAACCGTAAGCGACGCCGCCGCAACAAAAGCTCCTATCGCAAAAACTGCGGATAAAGTATCGGGTGTTTTTGTGCCTGCTGTAATAACGGTTGCACTCATTACATTTGCAGTATGGCTTTTAGTCGGACAGACTTTCGGTTATGCTGTTGCGAGGGGAGTTTCCGTACTTGTTATAAGCTGTCCTTGCGCATTGGGTCTTGCAACGCCTGTCGCTGTAATGGTTGGCAGCGGAGTAGGGGCTAAAAACGGAATACTCTTTAAAACGGCAGAGTCATTGGAGATCACAGGCAGAACGCAGATTGCGGCGCTCGACAAAACAGGTACTATTACAAACGGTACTCCTGTTGTAACAGACGTTATTCCTGCTGATAGTGTAAGTGAAAATGAACTCTTGCGGTATGCGTACTCACTTGAAAAAAACAGCGAACACCCCCTTGCAAAAGCGATTACGGCAAAGGCGGAGGAAAAAAGCGTTACACCTTTGAATATCAGCGAGTTTAAAGCAATATCGGGCAGCGGTGTTACGGCGTGCTGCGGAAAGGACATTATAACCGGCGGAAACATTAATCTTATAAAAAAGACTTGTACTGTTCCAAAGACGCTTGCACAAAAATCCGAACAGCTTGCAGACGAGGGAAAGACCGCTATGTTTTTTGCAAGAAACGGAGAAGTGTTGGGAATTATCGCCGCAGCCGATACTATACGAGAGGACAGCGCAGGAGCGATCAGCGAACTTAAAAATATGGGTATCCGTGTTGTAATGATAACGGGCGACAACGAAAAAACTGCCAAAGTAATTGGAGCAAAGGCAGGTGTTGACGAGGTAAGAGCCGAGGTATTGCCTTCGGGTAAGGAAAAAATTATCCGTGAACTGTCCGCGTACGGCAAGGTTGCTATGGTGGGCGACGGAATTAACGACGCTCCCGCATTGACAAGTGCAGATGTAGGTATAGCTATCGGGGCAGGTACTGATGTTGCGATTGACGCAGCAGACGTTGTGCTGATGAAAAGCAGGTTGAGCGATGTTCCTGCGGCGATCAGACTTAGCCGAAAAACGCTTAAAAATATATATGAAAATCTCTTCTGGGCATTTATATATAACATAATAGGCATACCGCTTGCGGCAAGAGCGTACATCGCTCTGTTCGGCTGGGAGTTAAATCCTATGTTCGGGGCTGCGGCTATGAGCTTATCAAGCTTTTGCGTTGTAACAAATGCATTAAGGCTGAATTTGTTTGATATTCACAGCAGCAGAAGAGATAAAAAAATAAAGCCTGCCAAAGTGCAGAGTAAAAACGAAGAGGAGAATAAAACTATGGAAGTAACACTGAACATTAAGGGAATGATGTGCCCCCACTGCGAGGCAACCGTAAAGAAAACGCTTGAGGCTTTTGACGCAGTACAGAGTGCAGATGTAAGCCACGAGAAAGGTACGGCTATTGTAACCCTTTGCGGCGATGTAAGTGTTGACGAACTCAAAAAAGCTGTTGTTGATAAGGGGTATGAGGTCTTGTAAGTGTGGAGTCTTTTGTGAGTGTGGAGTGTTGAGTGTTGAGAGTGGAGTTTTTTTGAGTTAGGAGTTTAGACCGTGCAAAAACTAACAAACATATGAAATATTAAGACTAATAATACTCCCTCCGTCAAAGACAATGTCATCAAATTAGTGTAATATACACTTGTATCATTAATTTGAATGACTGATTTATGCTTTTTACTCCTTCCGTCACGCCTACGGCGTGCCACCTTCCTCAAAGAGGAAGGATAAAGAAAAAGTATTAAATTTATGTAAAAACACCTTTTTGCACAGCTTGACTTAGGAGCTAGGAATGAGTTTTCAGTTCATAGTTCAAAGTTGGGGGATAAATGAAAACTTTTGACTTTGAACTTTTGACTTTTGACTTTGAACTTTGAACTATGAGCTGCCAACTAAAAACTTTTATAATATTACATATATTTCTTTGACTTTTATGCTGTGTAATGGTATAATCAAGGTGATAGTAATACTATAAAAATAACAGGAGATTTTGCTTATGAATATATCTGTTTTAGGTTGCGGCCGCTGGGGTGCTTTTATCGCATGGTATCTTAATAAAATAGGTCACAGCGTTATGACATGGGGACTTGCGGACGCTCCGCAGCTTATTGAGCTTAAAGAAACACGCACAAATGGTATGCTTACATTTCCCGAATCGCTTGAAATAACTTCCGACCTTGAAAAAGCTGTCAGCCGTGCTGAGGTTATAGTTATTTCTATAAGTTGTCAGGCGCTAAGATCGTTTCTTGCCGATGTGAAGAAGTATGACCTTACAGGTAAGAGCTTTGTGCTTTGTATGAAAGGCATAGAGGAAAGCACAGGCTGCCGTCTTTCTCAAATCGTAAAGGATGTACTCGGTGACGTACCCGTTGCCGTGTGGGTAGGGCCGGGACATCCTCAGAATTTTGTCAATGGTGTTCCCAACTGTATGGTAATCGACAGCGATAACGAGGAACTTAAGAAAAAGCTTGTAGGCGAGTTTTCAAGCGAGCTTATAAGATTTTATTTTGGTACAGACCTTATCGGAAGTGAGGTTGGTGCGGCTGCAAAGAACGTAATAGGAATTGCCGCAGGAATGCTTGACGGCTACGGTTACAGCTGTCTGAAAGGTGCGTTGATGAGCAGAGGTACGCACGAGGTAGGCAAGCTTATCAAGACTATGGGCGGCAACGAGCTTTCGGCATACGGTCTTTGTCACTTGGGCGATTATGAGGCAACATTATTTTCACAGTTTAGCCAGAACAGAATGTTTGGCGAGAAGTTTGTAAAGGGAGAGCCTTACACAAAGCTTGCAGAGGGTGTCGCTACCTGCCGTGCTTTGGTTGCATTGTCTGATAAGTACGGTGTGGAAATGCCCATTGTTCACGCTGTAAATGCCGTAATGTCGGGAGAATATGACCCTGCGGAAGTATTGTCGAGTCTGTTTTTACGCAGTATAAAGAATGAATTCTGATAAACAAAGATCATATAGCCTTTACTCTATTGTTAGCTTTTCGGCTGATATTCACAGTAGGGTAAAGGCTGATTTTGTTAATGTGTGGTGATAGTATGTCTGTGAAAGAAAACAAAATCATTTCTTATTTAAAAATGTCAAGGGAAGAAGCGGTGCTGACACTTGTGCTGTTTGCGGCAATTGTGTTTGTATGGGCATATGATCCCGACAGTACAGGGATTATGACAAACGCACCTGCAGAAAGTTTTCCTTATGAAGGGCCGTACCATGTGGAAAAAATCGTTGACGGAGATACTATTAAGCTCGATATGGACGGCAAAACAACAACAGTTAGGCTGATAGGTATAGATACGCCCGAATCTGTACACCCAAACAAAGATAAAAATGTGCCCGAGGGCAAAGTGGCGTCTGATTATATGAAGTCGCTTGCAGAGGATAAATATGTTTACATAGAGTACGGAGAAGATCCGTTTGACCGTTATGACAGGGTACTTGCCTATGTTTATGTAGATGATAATATGATAAACGAAACTATGATAAAAGAGGGTTATGCGAAGGTCTATACAATAAAGCCTAACGACAAGTATGAGGAGTATTTCAAAATGCTTGAACAGGACGCAAAAAGCAATAACAGAGGTTTGTGGAGTACAGGCGTTTTTGATGAATAGGAGTTAATATGGAGATAAAATTAAATGCTTATGCAAAAATAAATCTTACGTTCGATATTACAGGTAAGCGTGATGACGGGTACCACGAGGTAAAAACGATAATGCAGTCTGTTGATCTGTACGATGTTGTGACTGTTTTACAAAACGATACAGGCAGCATTACAGTATCGTGCGATTATCCGAATGTACCTTGCGACAACAGCAATATTGCCGTAAAATGTGCTGAGAGGTTCTTTGAAAAAACGGGTATAATTAATCACGGTCTGCATATTGATATACAAAAAAATATCCCCACACAGGCAGGGCTTGCAGGGGGTTCGGCAGACGGTGCGGCGGTTATAAAGGGGCTTAATACCATTTACAATAACCCGCTTGACGAGTGTGCTATGTATGCTTTGGGGGCAGAGATAGGGGCGGATATTCCTTTTTGTATAATGTGCGGCACTGCTTTGGGTGAGGGTACGGGAACTGTACTTACAAGATTAAAGCCTATACCGCATATGTATTTTGTGCTCGTAAAGCCGCCGTTTGGAGTATCTACGAAAGAAGCGTTTGAGGCGGTAGACAGTGCAGAACCTATGGAATACCTTGCAACAGACAGAATGCTTGAATGTCTTGACGATGTAAAGCTGATAGGTAAAAATCTTAGAAACGACTTTGAAGAAACGCTCTGTAATGGACCTTTGCTTAAATTAAGATCAAGACTGCTTGAATGTGACGGTGCGTTGGGTGCGGTAATGACAGGCAGCGGCTCAACGGTGTATGCAGTATTTGATGATGAAGAAAAGGCAAAGTGTTGCAGAGAACTTTTTTTAAATGAGTATGAATATGTTTTTTTAGCTGAACCATATGAAGATTATTTAAAATAAGAATGTTAAAGCAACTATCGATACAATAGTAAAAAAACGAACAAATCCCCAAATTGCTATATCAGTAGTTTGGGGATTTGTTATTATTAATTATTATGCGTAGTAATTGCGAGAGGGGAAATTGTCCTTATTATTCATAAGGCTTTCCTATTTTTCCGTCTTTCTTAGTTCCTATACTATATTGTTGTATAAGCAATGCATCAGTTGCGTTAACTCTTCCGTCACCGTTTACATCTCCAAGTTTTTTCTGAGTATCATCGAGTTTAATTATTTTAATTGCTGCACGAAGTACAATAAGTGCGTCCTTAGATGTTACAAATCCGTCAGAACTTACATCGCCCAATAGATTTTTTGCAGGCTCATCGTTTCCGCCCGAAGTATCGGTATCGGAGTCCTTTTTCTTATCTGTGTCGGTACTTCCCTCTTTTTTCTTGCCGCACATAGTACACTTACCGTCTACATAGTTGTGTTCTTTCATAGGAACAGTCTGCTGTGCTTTTATTACAGTGCCGCAAACAGAACAGTGCGAACCCGCCGTTTTGCCTTCCGTAGTACAGGTAGCCTCGACTGCCTTATCAATAACCTCTGTATGTCCTGTTGCGGGAACAGAGATTTTCGGAACAAGTATCTCTCCGCAAACACTGCATTCTGCCCATTCACCCCAGCCGGGTTCGGTACAAGTAGGCGACTTGGCTTCATGTATAACTGCCGAATGAATATGAGGTGCATCGCTTGAATTACCGTTTTCATTAACAGCCTCGATAATAAGAGCGTCATAATTCAGTTCAAACATATCTGAGTTGTAAAATTCTTTTATATTATATGTAACGCATACATCATCGTAGGTAATATCTGTTTTTGCTGTGAATTTAAAAGCAATTATTTCGGACTCGTCTGTAACAGAAGTTCCGGCAGCATCAAACAAGACCGCAAACATCATAAACGAATCGTTGAGCTGATTTACAAAAGTATCTGTATAATACTGGTCATAACCGTTATATGAAACATATGACTTATTAAATTTAAGTTCGCTTAAAAGTCCTTGAACTCTGTCGGCTTGTCTGAGCTTAAAGAAAACAGTTATCTCATCTCCCGCTGTACCCGACATTCTTACGGTACCTTGATTGGACGTTTCAGCAGAAGTATGGTATATGATTTTTTCATTTATCGTATTGTCGAAGTCACTGTCAATTTCTGTGACGGCTTGTGCGTTTGACGGAATAAATCCACACACAGACGATAAGAGCATAGATACAGTAAGTAAAAATACCGGGAGTTTTTTCATTGTCGTAACCTCCATTTATTAATAGTAATAACATTATAATATATTCTGCATTAAAAATCTATACCTTTATCGGAATTTTTATAATAAAATCTCAAAAAACTATAATTTTATACACAAAAAAGCCGGATCAGCATTATTTACTGTATCCGACTTTTTAGTATTGATTACTTTGCGTAATCTGTTATTCTTGATTCTCTTATGATATTGACTTTTACCTGTCCGGGATATTCGAGGTCTGTTTCTATCTTTTTGCAGATCTCTCTTGCAAGCGGTATCATTCTTTCGTCCTTAACTATCTCAGGCTTGACCATAATACGAATTTCACGGCCTGCCTGTATAGCAAAGCACCTCTCAACACCCTCGAACGATGATGCAACTTCCTCGAGCTTTTGCAGACGCTTGATGTAATTCTCAACATTCTCACGTCTTGCACCGGGTCTTGCAGCAGAAATAGCGTCCGCAGCCTGTACGATACAAGCAACAATGGTTTTTGCTTCTACATCGCCGTGGTGAGCGTGTATAGCGTGTATCACCTGATCGCTCTCCTTGTATTTCTTTGCAACATCAACGCCTATCTCAACGTGCGAACCCTCGATCTCATGGTCAAGAGCCTTACCGATATCATGCAGAAGTCCTGCACGTTTTGCAAGAGTGGGATCCATACCAAGCTCGCTTGCTATCATTCCTGAAAGCAACGCAACCTCGATAGAATGATCAAGTACATTCTGACCGAAACTTGTACGGAAACGCAGACGTCCCAACAGCTTAACAAGTTCATGGTGCATTCCGTTTACGCCGACTTCAAGGACAGCACGTTCTCCTTCGTCCTTCATGATACCCTCGACTTCACGTCTTGCTTTTTCTATCATTTCTTCTATTCTTGCAGGGTGGATACGTCCGTCTGCTATAAGTTTTTCAAGAGCAACTCTTGCAATTTCTCTTCTTACAGGCTCAAAGCATGACAATGTAATTGCCTCGGGCGTATCATCTATAATAAGATCTACTCCCGTCATTGTTTCTATCGCTCTGATATTTCTTCCCTCACGTCCTATAATTCGTCCCTTCATCTCGTCATTCGGGAGCGGTACAACAGATACAGCCGCCTCTGCAACATGGTCTGCCGCACATCTCTGTATTGCAAGGGAAATTATATTTCTCGCTCTCTTCTCCGATTCCTCACGGAGCTGCTGTTCAAAATCAAGTATCCTTACTGCCTTTTCATGCACAAGTTCTGCTTCAAGATTTTTAAGCATATATTCCTTTGCCTGTTCGGTAGTAAAGCCCGAAATTTTTTCAAGTACCTCAAACTCACTTTTCTTTATAGACTCTGCCTCCGCAAGTCTTTCCTCAGCCTGTTTGAGCTTTTTAGCTACATTTTCCTCTTTTTTCTCAAGGTTATCCATTTTACGGTCAAGAGTTTCTTCCTTTTGCTGAACTCTTCTCTCCTGACGCTGGACTTCCTTTCGTCTTGCGTTAAGTTCTTTTTCCGTTTCATTACGGAACTGGTGAACTTCGTCCTTGCCTTCAAGCACGATTTCTTTCTTCTTAGCTTCTGCGTCCTTTACAGCATCCTCAACTATGCGTTTTGCCTCTGTTTCCGCTGAACCTATCTCAGCCTCGGCTATCTTTTTGCGGTGGTTTACACCCGACAAAAAGCACGCAACACCGGATATTATCGCTGCAAGTACGATAAACAGTATCGCTAACCAAATTGGCATTTCTGCCTGACACCTCCTTGTTTTGATTTCTTATTTCCAAAATTCAAAAATCTTCAGCTCGGTGCCGTTTCGATATTTTAATATAAAATTTTTAATTTATGAACCAACTTTCCTTTGGTTTGATGCGGGGGGAAAAGCGTTTACCGATACTGTACAGATAACTGCATCTCGCTTATCCCGTATTAATAAGTAAAAAAGACAATAACAGTGTTAGCCTGAAACCAAACAAATGTAAGGCACAGGCGGAATGTATCGCATAAATATATATCCGTATATAAAGCTTATATTAAAAAGCATTATACCATATAACCTTAAAAAACATTAATTCAACAGTATTTATATCAAAATACATAAATATATAGAAACGGCTCTGAGTCCGATTAACAAATAAGAGCGTATAAATACTCCTTTTATATTGTAAAGCAAAACATAGGATTTGTCAACCGTTATTTTTAAATTTTTACGCATAACACGCAGCCTTGTGCAAATGATAATACACAGTTATTTTCCGAATATCATCTTTACAAGATAAGTGAAATTTTAACAAAAGGTAAATTTTTAAAAAAGCACCCGAAAAAATGTAAATATTTTTAATAAACCACTTGTAAAAATACCCAAAATAGTATAAAATATATAACGTACTAATTTTAGTCATTAATTTTTAGGAGGATAAATAAAATGGCAGTAAAAGTTGCAATTAATGGTTTTGGCCGTATCGGCCGTCTTGCATTCCGTCAGATGTTCGGCGCAGAGGGTTATGAGGTAGTTGCTATCAACGATCTTACAAAGCCTTCAATGCTCGCTAATCTTCTCAAGTACGATACAGCACAGGGTGGTTACTGTGGTGTTATCGGTCAGAATGCTCACACAGTTGAGGCTGACGACGAGGCTAACACAATCACAGTTGACGGTAAGACACTTACAATCTATGCTAAGGCTAACGCTGCAGAGCTTCCTTGGGGCGAGATCGGCGTTGACGTAGTTTTGGAGTGCACAGGTTTCTATTGCTCAAAGGCTAAGAGCCAGGCTCACATCGACGCAGGCGCAAAGAAGGTTGTTATCTCTGCTCCCGCAGGCAGCGACCTCAAGACTATCGTTTACAGCGTAAACGAGAATACACTTACAGCTGATGATACAATCATCTCTGCTGCTTCCTGTACTACAAATTGCCTTGCACCTATGGCAAAGGCACTCAACGACTATGCTCCGATCCAGAGCGGTATCATGAGCACTATCCACGCTTACACAGGCGATCAGATGATCCTTGACGGTCCTCACAGAAAGGGCGACCTCAGACGTGCAAGAGCAGGCGCTGCTAACATCGTTCCGAACTCAACAGGCGCTGCAAAGGCTATCGGTCTTGTTATTCCCGAGCTTAACGGCAAGCTCATCGGTTCTGCACAGAGAGTTCCTGTTCCGACAGGTTCAACAACAATTCTCACAGCAGTTGTAAAGGGCGCTGACGTAACAGTTGACGGTATCAACGCAGCTATGAAGGCAGCAGCTTCCGAGTCATTCGGTTACAACGAGGATCCAATCGTTTCTTCAGACGTTATCGGTATGAGATACGGCTCACTCTTCGATGCTACACAGACAATGGTTTCTAAGATCGCTGACGACCTCTATGAGGTACAGGTTGTTTCTTGGTACGACAACGAGAACAGCTACACAAGCCAGATGGTTAGAACTATCAAGTACTTCGCAGAGCTTTAATTCTCTTATCAGTACAATATTTTCTCCCCCGTTCGTAATGTTCGGGGGAGCTTTTTTGTTTGGAGTATGGAGCTTTTTGAGTTAGGAATGAGAAGTTAGGAAAGGCTATTCACTTTTTTTCACCCTAATAATTAACAATATGTTAAAATATTCGGTGTCTATTTAAAGTATAATTTGTTTGATTAAAAAAATTCGACACATCGGCTGAAATCGCTAAATAGTTTATGAAAAGAGGAACACAATTATGCTACCAAAGTTCAGTGTCCGAAAACCTCTCACTGTCTTTGTTGCCGTGGTACTTGTTATTGTGTTGGGAGTAGTGTCATACCTCAATATGACGCCAAGTCTTTTTCCTGATTTGGAGCTGCCGTATATCATCATAATAACAACATACATCGGCGCAAGTCCCGAAGAGGTTGAGGCGACCGTCACACGACCGCTCGAACAAACAATGGCAACGCTCGATAACGTAGAGGAAATTACGTCAAGTTCGTCGGAAAATTACTCTATGGTATCTATTGAGTTTGATGACATTGTAAATATGGATACAGTTACCGTTGACCTGAACAGCAAGCTTACCCAGCTTACAGGTTCGTGGGACGATAAAGTCAGTACTCCGTATATAATGAAAATCAATCCTAATATGCTGCCTGTTGCTATTGTTGCAGTAAGCAAGTCCGACAGTACCATATACGAACTGTCCGATTTTACAAAGGACGTTCTTCAAAATAAGCTGGAAGGTATTAACGGAGTAGCTTCTGTTTCTATCGGCGGTATCGTTGAACAGTCTGTTGAGGTTGTACTCTCCGAGGATAAAATAAAAGATGTAAACGATACTGTACAAGATGCCGTAAAGAAACAGTTTGCCGACGCCGAAAAAGAACTCGATGACGCAAAAGTACAGCTTGAGGACGGTCTTGAACAGGCTAAGAACGGTAAGGAAGATATAGAAAAGGGTAAAGACCTTCTTGACGAACAGCACGATGAGATAGCCTCGCAGCTTGCGTCGGCAGAGGCTGAGATCTCTTCCAAGGAGAAAGAACTGCTTGAAACAAAGCTTACTTTATTAGATACTATATCCGACCTTACTTCTCAGAAACAACAGCTTTCCACTACTCTTTCCGTTATGAAAGAGGTACAGAAAGCTATGCACGAGGTACTTGACAGACGTGACAGCCTGCAAAATGATTATGATACATTAAAAGCGCTGTCGGACTCATATTCTTCCCTGAAATCCGCAGACAACGACCTTGAAACGGCGCTTAACGCTATCGAAACCGACTCCACGCTTTCCGAGGACGAGAGGGCAATTGCAATAGATCAGTTTAAGAACAGTCCCGAGTACACTCAGACTAAAGCTTCTCTTGCGGAAACTGAGGCTCAAATGACGGCTCGAGGCATTACTCCTTTGACAATAGACATTACTGTCCGTGCAACAAAAAGCGCGCTTGACCTTGCAAATTCGTCTTTATATACTATAAATACTACAATAAAAGAGTTGGGTACATCTTTTGAAACAATAGACGATGATGTGCAAAAGCTTGAGGACGGACTTTCTCAGATAGATGATGGAATTTCAATTCTGTACGATACTATTGACCAGCTTGACGAGGGAGCTTTAACTATCAAAGAGGCTAAGGCAGAGTTAGGCACGCAGAAATCTCAGGCGGAGTATCAGATGAACTCGGCGGCAACTGATTTAAAGCTTACAGAAAACACTGTAAATAATACCATTGCTCAGCTTGAACAGTCCCAAAAGGAGCTTGACGATGGAATTAAACAGCTTAACGAAACTAAAAAACAAACTCTTGAACAGGCTGATATTACCAACACTGTCACAATGGATATGATCTCTCAGATACTCACTGCGCAGAATTTCTCTATGCCTGCCGGTTATCTTACAGACGGTGACGAAAGTATGCTTGTTCGTGTTGGAGATAAATTTTCCCAAACAGACGATCTTACTAATTTGCTGCTTATTGATTTGGGGATAGACGATGTTGACCCGATATATCTTTCAGATGTTGCCGACATTAACCTTGTTGACAACAGCGATGAAATATACGCAAAGCTCAACGGCGATAACGGAGTTATGGTATCGTTTACAATGCAGTCAAATGCTGCCACGGCAGAGGTGTCGGATAATATACATAAAGCTTTAGTAAAGCTTACAGAACAATACCCCGATTTAAGCTTTACCACTCTTATGGACCAGGGCGATTACATTCATCTGATAGTAGATTCTGTAATAAGCAACCTTGTATGGGGCGGACTGTTTGCTATAATTATACTGCTTTTTTTCCTTAGAGATATTCGCCCGACTTTTATTATTGCCTGCTCTATTCCTATAAGCGTTATTTTTGCAGTAGTATTGATGTACTTTTCCGGAATAACATTAAACTTAATATCGCTTTCGGGTCTTGCGGTAGGTGTAGGTATGCTTGTTGACAACTCTGTTGTTGTAATAGAGAATATATACCGACTCAGAAACAACGGCGCTACTCCTATTCAGGCGGCAGTATCGGGAGCTGTTCAGGTAACAGGCGCAATAATCGCTTCTACACTTACAACAGTATCTGTATTTCTTCCGATAGTATTTGTACACGGTATGACAAGAACTCTGTTTCAGGATATGGCTTTGACAATAGGCTACTCTCTGCTTGCAAGCCTTATAGTAGCAATTACGCTTGTTCCTGCTATGGCGCAGGGTATGCTCAAAAAGCAGAAAAAGCAAAAGGAAAACAAAGGCGAGTCAAAATTTATCAAGGGTTACAGACGTCTAACAGCGTTTACGCTCGACCATAAGGTGATTTTGATACTTGCTTCTGTAATACTGCTTGCGGGGTCTGCGTATTTGTCGCTGAGTATGGGATTTTCTTATATGCCGAGTATGGAAAGCACACAAATCTCTATGTCGGTAACTATGCCCGATGAAGCGGATTTTGAAACAGCCACAAAAACAACCGATGAAATTCTCAAACGCCTTGATACGGTAGAGGATATAAACACCGTAGGCGCAGTAGTAGGTTCAAATGTGCTGTCAAGTATATCAATAGGCGGAGGCGGCGACGATACAGCGGTTTCTCTTTACGTTATCTTAAATGATGAGAATAAGCTATCAAAGCCCATTTCCGAAATCTGTACGGAAATAGAGGGAAAATGCTCCGATTTAGATTGTGAAGTGAGCGTTGATTCCTCCGGTATGGGAAGTATGATGTCTATGATGACAGGCGAGGGAATTACTATCAACGTGTATTGTGATGATTTTGACACTCTGCAAACATCTGCTAATATGATAGCCGACACACTGGGTACAGTTGAGGGCGCTCAGGACGCTTTCAACGGAATTGAAGAAACCACTCAGGAACTTCGTATTAGTGTTGACAAAGAAAAGGCTATGAAAAAGGGGCTTACCGTAGCGCAGGTATTTATGGACATTTCGGGAATGATGACAAGCGAAAAGCAAGCCACACTTCTTGAAACAGGAGGTGACAGCCTTACCGTACAGGTTGTTGACGGTTCTGCAAAGGGGCTTACCGAAAAAGACATCAGAAACCACGTTATCGAAACAACCGATATGAAAGGCGAGAAAATATCCGCAAAGCTATCGGAAATAGCCACTATCACAAAGGCGGACAGCTTAAACAACATTACACGATTAGACCAAAAGCGTTATCTGAGCGTTACCGCAGCTGTTGCGGAGGGATACAATACAACAAACGTAGCCAATGCCGCAAAGGCTGAGATAGATAAGCTTTCTCTCCCTGAGGGTGTAACATACGAACTTACAGGCTCTTACGAAACAACAATGGAAGCGGTGGTACAGCTTGGAGAAATGCTCCTGCTTGCCGTAGCGTTTATATATCTGATAATGGTAGCGCAGTTCCAGTCGCTCTTGTCGCCGTTTATCATTATGTTCACAATACCGCTTGCATTTACGGGAGGATTTATCGCACTGATAATAGCAGGTCTTGATATGAGCGTTATCGCAATTATAGGATTTATTATGATGGCAGGAATTATTGTAAACAACGGTATTGTGCTTGTTGATTACATAAACCAGCTCCGTGCAGAGGGTATGCCGAAGCGACAGGCGCTCATTGAGGCAGGTGTTACAAGAATACGACCTATCTTTATGACGGCGCTTACGACTATTTTAGGACTATCTGTAATGGCATTGAGCAAAGACTCAAGCTCCGCTATGATGCGTCCTATCGCGCTTGTATGTATAGGCGGACTTATCTATGCGACAATAATGACGCTGTTTGTAGTTCCTGCAATATATGATATATTCAACAAAAAGGAAATCAGAGTTGTTGATGAAAAAGAGCTTGAAGTATTGGAAGATTAATTCAAACTCGGCATTTACAGGATAACAGTATTGTTTACCACAGAGTATTTATATTCATAAAAAGGACACCGTACACGAAAAATGTACGGTGTTTGCTGTTTTTAGCTATAATTGTTATTTCTTTTTGTTTTTAGCCTTTGTTTTCTTGGCAGGGACTTTAGTTTCTGCTGTTTTTTCTGCCTTTTCTGTCTTATTCTCTGATGATGTTTCTTTTGCTTTTTTTGCAGAAGTATTGCTGCCCTCAAAAACAAAATCCTTACCCGGAAGAATTGCATTGAGTAGAATACCGACTATTGCAGCGATTGCAAGACCCGAAAGGCTGATATTAGCAGAACCAACTGTAAATGTTATACCCTGTGCTGCCGAGAACTTAAATCCCAATGCACAGCCGAGAATAGCTGCGGTAATAATAACGTTTCTGCTCTTTGTGAGGTCAACCTTGTTTTCAACAAAGTTGCGGATACCGATAGCGGAAATCATACCGTAAAGAATGAGTGATACACCGCCTATAATTGCGGCAGGAACAGTTGAAATTACAGCAGATACAGCCGGGAAGAATGACAAAACTACCGAAAATACAGCCGCTATGCGTATTACCTTGGGATCGTATATTCTTGTGAGTACGAGTACGCCTGTGTTTTCTCCGTAGGTGGTGTTTGCGGGGCCGCCGAACAGTGCCGAGAATGACGTAGCAAGTCCGTCGCCTATAAGAGTGCGGTGAAGTCCGGGATCAGCAATATAGTTTTCTCCGGTGGTTGCGCTTATTGCAGAAATATCTCCGATATGCTCCATAACCGTTGCAAGAGCGATAGGGAGAATAGTGATGACAGCGCTAATGTCAAACTTAGCTATTGCCGAAGCATGTATGGGCAGTGCAACAATGCTGCTGTTTGACACGGCGGAGAAATCTATTCTGCCCAAACACAATGCAACAATATAGGAACCGATAATACCGATCATAATAGGAATTATCTTTATCATACCTTTTCCCCAGATGTTGCATACGATTATCAGTGTTATAGCGATAAAAGAAAGAAGCCAATCCTGATTGCAGTTGTCAATGGCACTTGGAGCAAGCGTAAGGCCTATTGCTATGATCATTGACCCGGTAACAACAGGCGGAAAGAACTGCATTACTCTGTTTATGCCAAATACTTTGAAGAGTGCTGCAAGAAGTAAATAGATAACTCCCGATACAAGTACGCCGCCGCACGCATAGGGGAGCATTTCAGTATTGGGTTGTCCGTCAATCATAGGAGCAACTATTGCATAACCTCCGAGATACGCAAATGATGAGCCGAGAAAAGCAGGAACTTTTCCTTTTGTGATAAAATGAAACAGCAGAGTGCCAAGACCTGCCATTAATAGTGTGGTGGAGACATCAAGACCTGTCAACAGTGGTACAAGAACGGTAGCTCCGAACATTGCGAATAAGTGTTGTCCACCCAAAAGCAGCATTTTAGGAATTCCCAGTGTTCTTGCATCACGAATAGGTGCTGTTTCCACGTTTTGAACTTTTGCCATGATTATCCTCCTTTTTACATAATTACAATAATTATACATTATATAGCAGGTTTCGTCAATATAGTTTTGATATAGTTCTAATAGCGAATTTAGCTTAAAAAACAGTCAATGTCAGAGTGCTGTAAATACGAGATAAAAATAATACCCTACCCAAAAAGAGTAAGGTATTTATCATAGTATTATTAAGATGTCTTCTTTAAACCGGATCTATCTTCAAATTCGGCAACTGTCATTTTAGCTTCTTCGGCTGCCTGTGAAATTGTCAGTATACCTTTTTTAACAAGACCGATAAGTGTTTCTATTATACCCTCAGACTTACCGATAGCGATACCCTCGGACTTACCGATAGCAATACCCTCGGACTTACTTTCCTGCCTTACAGCGACATCATATTGCTCACGCTGAGCCTGCTCGTCAAATAACTCTGCCATCATATTAACAACCTCCCCCTTATGTTTACCGAGAAATGTTGAGAGATAGTTTTTCTCTATACATATTCTTATTGTTTCTTCAATGCATTTTACGCTGTTGTCGTATAATTTTCTCTGCTCGTCATAAACCTTACAAAAACCTATATACTGTCCGTAAATAGTTTCGTTTAATTTACTGAGTATTTTTACTTTCAAATCTATCGGAGCAGTACCCTCAAAGAAATCCTCCTGCAAAGATATTTCATCAGGTACGTTTTTGCTGCCGCTGTATACTACATATAATTCGGGCTTTGGCAGCTTTACTCTTTTATATGTATGTTCGCTTTGCTTTGTGTCTTTAATGTATCTGCGATAAGTTTCCGTCAGATAAAAAAGCATTCGCAGGGTCATATTTGGGTTCCATACACTTTGTGCCTCAACAAGCATTACAAGCTTGGCATTGCCGTTTTCGTTTACGATAAAACCCAGATCGTTGTAAAGGGTGTTTATAAAAACAGTTTCCAATGTCTGTATGTTTATATCGTCAATAGTAACAGTCGTATCCTCCGGATGAAGCTGTTTGTATAGTGTGAGTACATTATTTGTATCACGAAACAAGTGTGTAAATAAGCTGTCCTTTGACTTGCGTTTTGCTGTACTTTCGTCTGCCATTGTTACCACCTCCGAACAGTGTTTAGCTTCTGAGTATATTTTATCACATTAAAATCCGTTATTTGAGAAAAAAGAAAACACCCGATTTTACTCGGGTGATGTTCCTTAATTTAATCCTGCAAGAGAGAGGTTATAGTTGTGGTCTGCAAGCGTTGCGGCATAGTATGCAACTGCGTCGCTGTCCTCTGTTGCAGGTTTGTGACAGAAGTAGTAATTGTTAGATGACACCGGATAAAGTGCCGCTTCGATAGCGTCCATACCCGGATTACCTACCGGACCTGCGGGAAGTCCCTGTACTTCGTATGTGTCATACCTGCTCTTGAAGTTACTCGGAACTGTATTTTTCTTGTATGGGTAGAATACCGTCGGGTCAGAACCTAATGTACCTTTGATGTAATCTCCGTATGCTGTGTAACCGCCTGTACTTAGCGTATTAAGTCTGTTGTGGAAGATAGACGAGATCATATACATATCGTCTTTGTTTGCTGCCTCTGCCTGTATCATTGACGCAAGAGTAAGCACTTCGTCCATTGTCATACCCTGTTTTTTAGCTTGTTCTTCTACGGTCAGCTTTTCATATTTCTTTGTTTTCTTCTTGCTTGTATCGGTATCCTCTTCGTTATAGTAATCGTAGTAATCTTCGTCCGAATCCTCTTTTATCTCTATTCTCATTTTTGTATAGTAAAGTTTCGATTCGTAGTTGTTGAGGAAACGATATATAGAAGTCCTTGCACTTTCACCCTGATAAAATTCATAGGTATCGGGGAATAGATAACCCTCAAGACGATAGTAAACATTATTAAGTCCCGGTCTGCCGCTTGCAAGGAATGTAAAGTCCTCGTCAAAGTCTGTTGAATTGCACAGTTCAAGGAATTCGTCCTTATCACAAACGCCGTTTTCGGAAAGCTTGTCGGCAATTTCAAGAACAGTCATACCCTCTGTAAATCTAAGCTGAACAGTATCTACACGGTTAGCGTTAGACTGGAGATAGTTTATGATAGCCTCGTAGTCCATATTGTTTTTCATTTCGTATGAACCTTTAGCAAATCCGTCATCACCGTTAGTAAGCTTTGCATAGAATTTAAAATATGATTTATTCGAGATAACTCCGTTATCGTAGAGTATATCGCTTATTTCTTCTATGTCGGCGTCATCGGGCACTTGTATAATGATTTTTTCTTCCTCGCCTCTGTTTCTGCCCAAAAGGTCGTTAATTCCAACGAGCAGAAATTCTGCAAGGAATACGCCGAGTATCAAAACCATAACAAGCCACACTACTCTTATAACACAACCGTTTTGTTTTGCCTTTTTCTTTTTACGCCTGCGTTCATTTTTTAGAGCCTTGCGTCTGCGTCTGTTTTCGTCTTTCTCGGAAATATCCTCTTCTAAATCGGATCTTCTTCTCGGAACAGCTATATGTTCCTTATTATCATCATCACTGAGATCAAGCAAATCTTCATCGGTTTCCTCGGGAAAGATTATGTCATTGTCGAGATCGTCTGAGTAATCTATCTTTAGCTTGAAGTCGTCAACCTTTCTCTTTCTGTTCGTCGAACCTCTGTTTTCGTTCTGCTTGTCAGCCGAATGTAATTCTTCACTCATAACAAAGCGGTTCCTTTCTTATTTTTTGCCTGTACGTCTTATATATCTGTCTGTTACGATAAGGTCAACAGGCTTATCATAGTAGCCGTGGGGGAGTTTCCATTTTATACAGTTGCTGTAACAAAGACCGACTGTATCTCCCTGAAATTTTGAGAGAAATCTGTCATAGTAGCCTTTGCCGTAGCCTAAACGGTAGCCCTCTGCGTCAAAGCTTAACCCCGGAACTATACAAAGTCCTTTTGAAAAATCGGTAACCTTTTCGCATTTATTCTCAATCGGTTCAAGAACACCGAAAGCACCTTCCTCTAAATCGGACATATCTTTGATATAGAAGAAGTTCATCTCTCTTGTTTCGGTAACGCATTTCGGTACGGCAACACGTTTACCGTTTGCCCAAGCCGCACGGATAATAGCGAGGGTATCAACCTCTATATCCTTTGAAACATATGTGAACACTGTCTTGCAGTAAATGTATTGACGGAGTGTGAGAAATCTGCTTTGAATTTCGGAGTCCATAGATATTTTAACCTTTTCGGGCATATCGGTGCGTTTTGTTTTAAATCCGTTTCTAAGGTCTGTTTTTACCTTGCGAATATCACCGTTGTTTACTGACATTGTAAGGACTTCCTTGTTTTATCGGAAACTTCCTTGCCGCAGATTTTTTCTGCAATAAGCAGAGCAAATTCCATAGCGGCACCTGCACCTTTGCCCGTTATGATTTTGCCGTCTGCAACTGCAAGGTCGGATTTAACCTTTGCTCCCAAAAGGTCTTTTTCAAAGCCCGGGAAACACGTTGCGTTTTTGCCGTTTAAAATCCCCTTGTGACCGAGTATCGAGGGAGCTGCGCAGATCGCACAGATATAAAGATCGTTTTCTGCGGCATAGTCGATAAATTTTTGTACCGTACTGTTTGCCTCAAGATTTAATGTACCGGGCATACCGCCGGGGAGAATAACAGCGTCTAAACCGTCAAATGTAACCTCATTTTCGGTAAGATCAGCCGTTACAGGAATTTTATGAGAGCCTGTAATCGTTTTGCCGCCGACACCGACTGTCTTTACATCTACACCGCATCTGCGTAATACGTCAACGGGTGTGAGAGCTTCTACTTCTTCAAAGCCCTCTGCTAAAAATACATATACCATTATCTTTCTCTTCCTTTCTGCTGTTTATACTTATTATTTTATATATTAATTTGTGAAATTGCTGATCATATCTTTAGTAAGTTCCCTTATCTGTTCTTGAATTACTTCAATTGGATAAGGAGTAATTCCGTCGTCGCACCTAATGACATTCCAGCCGAGCTTTTCGGCACAGTAAAGCGCAGTGGTTCTGCACTGCTTTAGAAAGTCCACGTTACATTCATGAATATCCTTTTTGCTGTTGTTGCCGTTATAGCGTGAAGTCAGAAGCTTTTGCGATACCTCTACCGACATATCAAGGTAAATAACTATATCGGGTTTTGGAATACCCAGCTTGCCGTATTCGAGGTCGTCAAGCCATTCTATGTAAGAACTCCATTCCTCTTTTTTAAGCTTTCCTGTCTGATAAACAGCGTTAGAGGTTGTATACCTGTCGGAAACGAACAATCCGCCGTTATCGTACATTTCTTTATGATACTTGATAAAATCAGCACACCTGTCGGCAGCGTAAAAAACACCCGCAGCGTATGGGTTTATTTTATCGGGAGTATCTGCAAGTTCACCGTTTAAGTACATCTTTACCAAAGCGGAGGAGGGGGAACTGTAATTTGGATAGCTGAGTTTAGTAAAGCGAATTTTGTTTTCTGTAAGATATTTACACAGAAGTTCTGTTTGAGTAGCTTTTCCGCTTCCGTCAAGACCCTCTATAACAATAAGCTTTCCGCTCATTAATTATCAATCCTTTTTAACATTGAACTTCTCACGCATTTCACGCATTTTTCCGCACGACATACTGCCCTCCGGACACGCACCGTACAGACAGCCGGGGCCTGCTTTTGAGAAAATATGAGGAGCAATATCCTTTACAAGTGCAAGCATTTGCTGTGCAACATCTCTTATTTCCCACTGTGCACGATTACAGCAGCGGTGTTCAAAGAAGTTAAGCAGGCTTCTTGCGTTAAACGTACAGATAATTTTAGTTGTGCAGGCATTTGGAAGAATAAACCTTGCGTCCTCGTTTGCAAGCTTCTCAAATGCGGAGAATTTTTTCTTATCTGTTTCCCTGAATTTATCGCACAACTCGCCGTCGCTCATACCCGAAATATCTCCAAGCTTATTTTTAATACCGCAGTCGGTTTCACAAAGTTTACGGATACTTTGACAGATGAGAGCGTCACGCACCTCGGCATATGCCTTTGCTTCGAGTTCAATAGCTTTATTGTATTTTTCCAAAAGTACGGGATTTTCGGCAACCGCAGGAGGAGTTACAAATTCAAAAGTAGTTCCGTCAACGTATCTCTGCGACTGCTGGCTGTATGAGGCAATTCTGTGTCGGACAAGCTGATGTGAGCAGGCACGGGAAATTCCCTCTATACCGAATGTAAATGTAATATGTTCGATAGGACTTTGGTGTCCGATTGATGACAGCATATCAAGAAACGAAGCTGTTTTTTCGTCTGTAAGACCCTCTTTCACAGTATCTATATCGCTTTTTGAGTAGCAAAGCTTTGCAGCCATAGCGACGGTACGTTCGGGGTCGGGAGTATAATTTAACAGGGTAACTTTTGCGGACATAAGCCCTCACCGCCTTTTTTACAAAATTCAATCCATACTTATAGACTTTAACATTATAACAAATTTCAGGAATTTTAACAAGATTAATTATTATGTAATTTTAAAATTTATTGTAAAATTTATTGTTTAATTGTAACGAGGGAGGGTTTTGCAAGTGTGGAGTTTTTTTCAAGTATGGAGCTTTTTTGAGATAGGAGTTAGGAATTAGGAATGAGTTGTTAGCTCAAAGTTCAAATCGTTAGGCTGTTGGTTGGATAGGGAATTTAAATATAAAAAAACTTGAACGAAAGATAATAGTTTGTTGTTGTTTGTTTCCCTTGTTACCTTGTTTTTCTTATGCGTTTTGATTGTCAATGTTGCCTTTTTCTTCTTTCTTACGCCGTACATACTCTTCTCTTCTTTCATCTCTTTTTCTTTTCTCTTGTTTTCTTTTCTCTTGTTTTCTTTTCTCTTGTTTTCTTTACTCTTATTTTATTTTATTTACTTTACTTTACTTTACTTTACTTTCATTTACTTTCATTTACTTTCATTTACTTTAGGGATTTGTCGTATGACAAACACACGAATGTCACAGGACAAATGAAGTTTCCGCTTTCTTTGGTCTTCCCATAATTCTTACTACCGTAAATCAAACTTCTCGGCTTTGTCTGATAATTGCAGCATTCGAGTGCTGAGTATAAATCTCGTTCACTATACAAAATAAAAAACAAAAAAGTTGCGTATAAATATGCAACCGTGAAGAATAGCAGTTAGTTTTTAGCTGAAAGTTATTAGCTGTAAGCGGTAAGTCCAAAGCTTGAATCCCTCGGCTTTGCACTATGTACTTTGAGCTTTGAACTGCAAGCTTTGAACTAACAGCTAACAACTAACAACAAACACCTTGACAAAGTGGTTAATTCGGTATATAATGAAAAGCAGTCGGACTGTGAAAAGACGAGCTGTCGGAATTGCTGTTCAGAGAGGGAGCGTTTGGTGAAAGCTTCACTGTCAACCGTCAGCAGCTACCTTGGAGCCTCTGTGCGAAAGTGCAGCGTATTTTCTGCGTTAAGGATAAAAGAGTGATGTACATAATATTTGTACATAATACGGGTGGTACCGCGGTAATTTATCGTCCCATAAGGCATTGGTCTTGTGGGGCGTTTCTGGTATTTGGATTATAAAGGAGAGAATTATTATGGAATGGACAGGACTTAACGAATTGAGAGAGAAATTTTTATCTTTCTTTGAATCAAAGGGTCATCTCAGATTAAAGAGCTTTTCGCTTGTTCCTCCAAAGGACGATACAAGCCTGCTGCTCATAAATTCGGGTATGGCTCCTATGAAGAAGTATTTTACGGGAGAGGTAACTCCGCCGAGAAAGCGTGTTACAACTTGTCAGAAATGTATCAGAACACCCGATATCGAGCGTGTAGGAATTACGGCTCGTCACGGTACGTACTTTGAAATGCTCGGCAATTTCTCTTTTGGAGATTACTTCAAAGAGGAGGCTACTACTTGGGCTTGGGAATTCTTTACAGAGGTACTCAAAATGCCTAAGGAGAAGCTTTACTGCTCAATTTACGAGAACGATGAAGAGGCTTTTGAGATTTGGACAAAGAGGAGAGGCGTTGACCCCTCGCATATCGTAAGACTTGGAAAAGAGGATAATTTCTGGGAGCATGGCTCGGGTCCGTGCGGTCCTTGTTCGGAGATTTACTTTGATAGAGGCGAGGATAAAGGCTGCGGCAAACCTACTTGCGGTGTCGGCTGTGACTGCGACCGTTATGTAGAGGTTTGGAACCTTGTGTTTACACAGTTTGACAGCGACGGCAAGGGTACTTATACTCCGCTTGACCACCCCAATATTGATACGGGTATGGGACTTGAAAGACTTGCTTGCGTAATGCAGGGTGTTGATAATCTGTTCCTTGTAGATACCGTACAGAATATTATGAAGCATATCAGCGAGATTACGGGCGTTAAATACGGTGCAGACGAAAAAAGCGATATTTCTCTGCGTGTAATTACAGACCATATCCGCTCAACTACATTTATGATAAGCGACGGTGTAATGCCGTCAAACGAGGGCAAGGGCTATGTTTTAAGACGCTTATTAAGACGTGCCGCACGTCACGGCAGAATGTTGGGCGTACACGAGCCGTTCCTGTACAAAGTATGTTCGACCGTTATCAAAGAAAACGAGGGAGCTTATCCCGAGCTTAGAGAAAAGGAAGAATTTATTACAAAGCTTATCAAAACAGAGGAGGAGAACTTCTCGAGAACTATCGAGCAGGGTATGTCGCTTCTTGAAAAGCTTATGGATACTGCGGATAAACATTCTATCAGCGGTGACGACGCATTCAAGCTCAGCGATACTTACGGTTTCCCGATAGACCTTACAAAGGAAATTGCCGCAGATAAGGGTTTTGAGGTAGATGTGGAGAGGTTCAAGGAGCTTCTTGCAATACAGAAGAAAACCGCAAGAGAGGCTAGAAAGAACGCAGGTGCAGACGCTTGGATAAGCGACGCTACCGACCTTACAGATGTTGCAAAGACTGAGTTCACAGGATACAGCGATTTTGCAAACGGCGCAAAGGTTGCGGCGCTTGTAAAGGACGGAGAGAGAGTAAACGCAGTATACGAGGGTGACGAGGTAATCATCATTCTTGACAAAACACCTTTCTATGCAGAGAGCGGCGGACAGACTGGCGATACAGGCGTTATTGTATGTGATGATTTCACAGCAGAAGTACAGAACACAACTAAGGATAACAACGGTATTATTTTCCATACTGCAAAAATTATTACAGGTATGGCAAGCGTAGGTACAGATGTTCGCGCAGAGATAAATGTAGTCAGACGTAATGACATTATGAGAAACCACACGGCGGCTCACCTTTTGCAGGCAGCTTTAAGAGAGGTTCTCGGAACTCACGTTCAGCAGGCAGGACAGCTTGTAACGGACGATAAGCTCAGATTCGACTTTACGCATTTTTCCGCTATGACGGCAGAGGAGCTGTTAAAGGTTGAAACACTTGTTAATGCAAAGATACTTGAGGGTATAGACGTTGTAAGCCGTGAAATGCCGATAGAGGACGCAAGAAAACTCGGAGCTATGGCACTGTTCGGAGAGAAGTACGGTGATGTTGTAAGGGTAGTAAGCGTTAGCGATTTCTCAATAGAGTTCTGCGGCGGTACTCATGTTGACAATACATCAAAGCTTGGTTTGTTCCATATCCGTTCGGAGGCGTCTGCTGCGGCAGGTGTCAGAAGAATAGAAGCTGTAACAGGTCACGGAGTATTGACATATCTCTCAAACACAATAGCTATAATCGGTCAGGCAGCGGAGAAATTAAAGATTTCAAACCCGTGGGAGCTTGTAGCAGGCTGTGAAAAGGCTGCCGAAACTATAAAGGAAAAAGACAGAAAGATAGAAGAACTTAACAACAAGCTTGCAAACGGTATGATCTCGGGTATTATCGCCACACAAAAGGCTATCGGCGGTGTAAGCGTGTTCACAGGAAAGCTTGATGACGTATCGGCAGATATGCTCAGAGGTATTTGTGATAAGATTACATCTAAGTATGAAAATGCTGTTGTAGTGCTTGCAGGTATCGGCGGCTCAAAGGGTACGTTCTGCACGGCTTGTACAAAGAGTGCAGTAAAGAGCGGAGTTAAGGCAGGAATGGTTGCAAAGGCTGTTGCACAGGTAACAGGCGGCAACGGCGGCGGCAAGCCCGAAATGGCTATGGCAGGAGCTAAGGACATAACAAAGATAGACGAGGCACTGTCACATGCTTACGGCATTGTTGAGGGAATGCTTTTATAAGTGCTTTATAAGTGTGGAGTTTGGAGAGTGGAGTTCTTTAGTGAGGAATGGGTTGGTAGTTCAAAGTTTTCAGTTAAAAGCTCAAATTTGGTAATTTTGGTTTCATAAGCCTTCTCCACGAGGAGAAAGGCGACCCGAAGGTAGTCCTTGCAGAGGATGGCGGCGAAGCCGTCGGATGAGGTGGTATGCGACAGCATTTTAGTTAATTTTTCTTTCGGCAAACACTTGTTTGAATTAGTAACCAACACTTAAATTAACGATATTACCTTGTTATAGTTAAAGCGGTTAAAATCAACTATAAGCTAAAAACTATTAACTTCCAACTTCCAACTTCAAACTTACGCCAACCACAAACCAACATTGTACGGAGAATGTTTTATGAACAAAAAATACGAAGTATTATCTCCTGCGGGGGATTTGGAGTGCCTTGTATCCGCTGTGAATTTTGGTGCGGACGCAGTTTACCTTGCAGGAAAGCAGTTCGGTATGAGAACAGCCTCAAAAAACTTTACCGACGAACAGCTTGCACAGGGCATAGAGTACGCACACAGCAGAGGCGTTAAAGTATATATAACCTGCAACACGCTGCCGAGGAATAATGAACTTTCAGAACTTCCCAAATTTATGGAAACGGCACAGTCGCTCGGTGCGGACGCTTTTATCATAGCGGATCTTGGTGTCATGGAGTACGCAAAGCGATACGCTCCAAAGGTAGAAATACACGCATCAACACAGGTGGGTATCGTAAACTTCGCAACCGCAAACGCACTGTACAATATGGGCGTAAGGCGAGTTGTGCTTGCCAGGGAGATGTCGTTAAAGGAGATAGCCGAGCTTAGAAAAAATATACCCGATGATCTGGAGATAGAAGTATTTGTACACGGCGCTATGTGCATATCGTTTTCGGGCAGATGTATCATATCAAGCTATATGACGGGCAGGGACGCAAACCGTGGCGACTGCGCTCAGCCCTGCCGCTGGAAATACCACCTTTACGAGGAGAACAGACAGGGACAGTATTTCCCCGTAGAGCAGGACGAGAACGGTACATTTCTATATAATTCGAGGGATTTATGTATGATAGAGCATATCCCCGAATTATTGGAGGCAGGCATTACGAGCCTTAAAATAGAGGGCAGAGCAAAATCCGCTTACTATACATCTGTAATAACCCACGCATACAGCAGTGCGGTTAAAGATTATATCCGTATGGGAAAGGATTACACCCTTGCGCCGTGGATAAAAGACGAAGTTAATAAAATCAGTCACAGAGAGTATAACACGGGATTTTTCTTCGGACACGAGCCCGGTCAGGTTACGGGCAACGGCGGCTACATCAGAGAATACGATGTTGTTGCGATGTGCGAGGAAAGCGGAGAGGATTACAATATAATTACCCAAAGGAACAAATTCTACACAGGCGATACTCTTGATGTGCTTCCCCCGCAGGGTAAGTCGTTCGAGGTTACCGCAATTGAGATAAAGAACGAATACGGAGAAATTGTGGAAAGCACTCCGCACGCAATGGAAAGATTACACCTTAAAACCGAAAGAGAGATACCAAAGGGTTCGTATCTCAGAAAAAAGAGGGTAAACTAATAATAAAATTCGACAACAGAATATACTCAAATTTTTATATGTCAAGCCTTACAATATATGTAGGGCTTGATTTTTTTTCGGGAGGAGCAAGATTAATGTGAAGATTATCTATGAAAACAAAATTCTTACCGTACAGCTTTCGGGCGAAATAGACCACCACAACGCAAGAAGTATCAGACAGGCAGTTGACGCAGATATTGAAAAAAGCCGTCCCAAAATGCTTGTGCTTGACTTTGGCAGGGTGAAGTTTATGGACAGTTCTGGGATAGGGCTGATTATGGGACGATACAGAATGATGAAGCTTGTAGGCGGAGGTGTTCGCATAGAGAATGTGCCTGCACACCTTGAAAGGATAATAGCATTGTCGGGAGTACGGCAGATTACGCAGTAAGAGGTGATGAGATGAATATTATTAATGAAATGACGCTTAGCTTTTCAAGCAGAAGTATGAACGAGAATTTTGCAAGAACTGCCGTAAGTGCGTTTGTACTGCCGCTTGACCCTACTATAACAGAGTTGTCTGATATAAAGACAGCAGTATCGGAGGCGGTTACGAATTCAATTATCCACGGATACGAGTACGGCGAGGGTATTATCTCTATCAATGCAAAAATATTCGATAACGGCAAAATAATAATAAAAATTCGTGATAAAGGAAAGGGGATAGAGAATATTTCAAAAGCTATGGAGCCGCTGTTTTCGACTGTGGGAGGTGAACGAGCAGGATTGGGGTTTGCTGTAATGCAGAGTTTTATGGATAAGCTAAAGGTTACGTCAAAGGTGAATTGCGGAACCTGCGTAACCATGGAAAAGTACATAATAAGACGAGGCAGGGCAAAATCCGATGACGACAACTCGTGATGTAACTGCAAGCGAGAATATGGGGCTGGTACATTCGATAGCACAGAGGTTTAAGGGTAGAGGGATAGAATACGATGACCTCGTTGGAGCAGGGTGCGTCGGACTTGTAAAGGCGATAGATAGGTTTGACGAAAGCAGAGGGCTTTGTTTTTCAACATATGCAGTACCGCTTATAATGGGCGAGATAAAAGGACTTTTTCGACAAAGCGGAGCGGTGAGGGTTAGCCGAAGTCTGAAAGACATTGCACTGAAAGCGTCACGATTTACAGAGGAGTATAAAAAGCGTACAGGACGTGAACCGTCGGTGTCCGAAATTGCTCAGGGAATAGGTGCAGACGCAGAACATACTGCCGAGGCATTATGTGCGTGCAGACAACCTTTGTCACTTACTGTATCGGACGATGCGGACGAGGAAACACAGCTTGATATACCGACAGAGTCGCAGGAAGAACGTCTATCGGAAAACCTCAGCTTATATCAGGAACTTTCAACGCTGCCGAGCAACGAGAGGGAAATAATTGAACTGAGATATTTCAGGGAGCTTACACAGTCGCAGACAGCAAGATTGATCGGTACTTCACAGGTACAGATAAGCAGGCGGGAAAAAAAGATACTAAAAAAGCTAAAAGACAAATTGTCGTAGGTGAAGTTACAATACAAAAAAATTTCAAGTTGGAATATTAAACAAAATAAAAATGAATAGTTTATGAACATTCTCCTTGAAAAGTAAAAAAAGCTATGGTATAATGAGTGCAGCGATGAAAATTTATTCTACCGGGAGGGTAAACAATTATGAAAAAAACTTTATCAATCATTCTTTGTGCTGTACTTGCATTAAGCTGTGTTTTCTCAGCAGTTGTAACAGCAAGTGCCGATACAGTACCTAACTACGTTGCGGTTGTACTTGATGTTTCATACACCATGGATATAGGCAGTCCTGTATCAAGACTTGATTCGGAGAAGGAAGCAGCAATTAACTTTTGCGAGAAGGTACTCCACACACAGGGCAACAAGGTGTGTGTAATTGCTTTTGCATCAGGTGCAGAAATAGTTTGTGATTTTACAGATGATCTTGATCTTCTCACAACTGAGATCAACAAGATGGAAACTACCGGCGCAACATATTTCTCGGCAGCGCTTGAAACGGCTAACGAAGCTCTTACAGCAGAGGAAGCAAAGGGCGTTAAATTCAGAAGAAATATTGTACTTTGCTCAGACGGTACACCTTTGGGCGGCAAGAAGCTTGATGACTATGCGTATACAAAAGATGATTACTCATATTATTATAACGCAAACTACGCTCTTAAGTATCGTGATGATGAATTAGTATCAAACACAAAGATTTATACGATCGGTCTTTTTAAGGGCATGAGCGGTTCTGAGCTTGATTTTGCAAAGAGATTTATGAAGGATCTTTCAACAGAGGACAGCATTATCGTAGATAACGGAGAGGATCTTGTTATTGCATTTGACGATACAGCATCAAATATCGTTAATGTAGATACTCCCGACACACCTGATCCTGCAAATAATAACACAAGTTCGGAGGATTCAAGCAACAACTCAAGCAATTCGTCATCAAATGGCGGTTCTTCAAGCAATTCGGGCAATAACAATAATACAGCCAGCTCAGGTTCTGCAGCAGCACAGTCGGTTGCTTCCGATTCGGTTTCAACAGGCGACGGCAGCGTATCGTTTGCATTAGTTCTCACAGTATCTCTCGCAGCATTTGCAGTTATAGCTATTACTGCAAGAAAGAGAGAAACAGAGTAATTTAAAATCGAATAACAGATATAGAATTAAGCTCCCTTTATTGGGAGCTTTTTTGCGTCTTTTTATATATTATACAAGAAATAATATATTCCTATGTCGCATAGAAATAATCTTCCTCTAAAAATCGCTGTAATGTAAAATGTGGTATAAATAATATGTAAGATAACGAAAGGAAAAGAGATGAAAGAGATAAAAAATCTTTCCCCGAGTTTGATGAAAATGTTTATATGGTATAAATAATATACAGTATTTATAGGAAGGGCGGAAAGCAGATAGAAGGAGGTTGCCTTCAAACGCTGAGATGTACTTTGAAAATTGAATAACTTATTATATAGCGAGATTCGAAATGTTCAGTTATCAGGGTAGTGTAGTGGTAACAGTGACTGTATGCGGCTGAAAACATACAGAGGAAGTCTTTACTTGTGGAATAAGTAAGAGGGAGGTATGAGTTTTCTAATGGTAAGTAAGGTTATGGGAGAAGGTTTGTTTAGCGAATAGGAGGGGAGTCGGATGTAATATCTGATAAAAGATAGGGAGTTTTATAGAGGAAAAGAATAAATTGTGTTAATTATGAAAGAGAGGAAATTAATATGAAAAATACATGTAAAAAGATAATCGCTATGTCACTTACCGCTGTTGCATTGTTTGGATCTTTGGTTATTCCGGAAGCAGTTCCTGCACCTATATCAGAGGAGTTGACGATCTCTGCGTCGGCTGAAATGGTGTCAACTAACATACACGACATACTCTTTGATTGGATCTACTATTATAACGCTTATCCTGATCTTCAGAAGGCATTCGGTCAAAATCCTGCCGCTTTACGCAAGCATTGGGAACAATATGGAAAGCGTGAAGGCAGATCACCTTCTTCTTTATTTGATCCTGTTTTCTATGTTAATAAGTATGGAGATATTAAGAATGCTTACGGTACTAACTATGTGAAGATATATGATCACTTTGTTAATTATGGAATAAAAGAGGGCAGACAGGGCTCAAAGCATTTCAGTGTCACTATATATAAGAACAACTATAAGGATCTGAGAGATGCTTTCGGTACACAGGATTATAACAACTGGCGTTACTTAAAGCACTGGAGGGAATATGGTTTGGCAGAGAAAAGGAACGCTACAAGTAACATCTCTACTCCGTCACAGCCGCAGCCTACGCCTACTCCTAATCCTAATCCTTCTACAACAACATATTGTGTAAAAACTAACGGCAGCAATCTTAATGTAAGACAAAAAGCTTCAACTTCATCTTCCGTACTTGGCAAGCTTGCAAATGGTACTGCTATACAAGTAGTATCGATCAGCAATGGTTGGGCAAAGATCAAATACGGCAATGGTTATGGTTACGTTAGTGCAAATTATACATCAAAAACAAATCCAACTCCAACTCCAAATCCAACTAATAATAAAGGAACAGCATTGTTGAACTTTGCTAAAAGTCAAGTTGGAAAGAAGTATGGTGCATTTAGTGGTAAAAACTTCCATTGGAGAGCATGGTGTGCAGATTTTGTAAGTTATTGTGCTTCTCAAACAGGATGTTCATATGCTATTCCCAAAAATGCAAGTGTTGACGGAATTAGAAGTGCGATTAAGAATAAGGGCGGAAAAGAGTATTCTAAAGCAAGTGTAAGGAACGGTAGTTTTACTCCTAAAGCAGGCGATATAATTATCTTTAAGTCATCAGGTGCATCTCACGTTGGTATCGTTTCTCATTGTCAAGGCGGTAGAATTTACTATGTAGACGGTAACAATACCTCTGCCGGTAATGGTAATAATTCTCGTGTTAATTACAGCAATTGTTCAGTGTCTGACAGCAAGTTTACATGTATTCTTCGTCCTAATTACTAATATAGTTATTCTTTGATAGCAGACGAACTTACTAAAATAAAGTAGGATTACAATAAACAACAGCCGTACAAAGGGGGGGTGAAAGCCCCGATGTACGGCTGTTGTTTTATCAATTATTATTTATACTATTGTTTGGTTGGTTGTTGTCCCTTACTCTGACAGCTTCTTCGTCCTCGTGTCTTATCTTACCACGCATAATTTTTCCGCTGTAAGTCTTTGGAAGTTCGTCAACAAACTCAATTACTCTCGGATACTTGTACGGCGCAGTAGTTGATTTAACGTGGTTCTGCAATTCCTTTTTAAGCTCCTCTGAGGGTGTGTATTCTTTCTTAATAACGATAGTTGCCTTTACAACCTGACCTCTTACAGGGTCCGGTACGCCTGTTATAGCGCATTCTACAACAGCGTCATGCTCAAGCAAAGCGCTTTCAACCTCAAAAGGTCCTATTCTGTAACCCGAGCATTTGATAACATCGTCGTTTCTTCCGATAAACCAATAGTAGCCCTCACTGTCACGCCACGCCATATCGCAGGTGTTATAGTATTTTCCGAGGAGAAGCTCATTTGTCATTTCGGGATTAAGATAATACCCCGTAAACAGTCCAACGGGCGGATTATTCTTAACGTCCATTACGCAGATCGAACCCTCTTCGCCTGTGCCAACCTCGTTATCATCGTTATCAAGCAGTTTAATATCATATATAGGAGAGGGCTTGCCTGTTGAGCCTATTTTAATATCGTCCCACTGGAAATCCGCAAGAAGTACGGGTCCCTCGGATTGTCCAAAGCCCTGATAAATATTGTGACCTGTAAACCCGAACCATTTTGTGTTTACTTCGGGATTGAGCGGTTCGCCTGCTGTACACCAGTGCTGAATGGAGGATAGATCATAGCTTGCTACGTCCTCAAGAAGCATAAATCTGTACATTGTAGGCGGCGCGCAGAATGTAGTGAGCTTGTATTTTTCCATCATAGAGAGCAGGTTTTTTGGTACAAATTTATCCATATCATAGCCGAACACTACTGCGCCGCATATCCATTGACCGTAAATCTTACCCCAGCCAAACTTTGCCCAGCCTGAGTCTGTAACGCTCATGTGAAGTTTGTTTTCCTGTACCTGCTGCCAGTATTTGGCGGTAATGATATGTCCGAGCGGGTGCGAAAAGCTGTGCTGTATCATTTTCGGCATACCTGTTGTACCCGATGTAAAATATACAAGCATAATATCGTCTTTAGTGGTAGCCTGATCGCCTGTGGGACGCTCAAATGTATCGGGAAACTTCTCTATTTCATCTTCAAAAAACTCCCAGCCGTCGCGCTTTTCACCGACTACAATATGGTGTTTAATCGTTGGTGAATCGGGGAGAGCGAGTTCCGTCTGAGTAAGAACGAAATCATCGTTGATACAGACTACAGCCTTAGCTTTAGAAGCATTGGCACGGTATACAATATCTTTTTTAGTGAGCTGTAAAGTGCTTGGGATAATTATTGCGCCGATCTTGTTCAGAGCAACAGAGCAGACCCAGTATTCCCAGCGGCGTCTGAGTATCATCATTACAACGTCGCCCTTTGATATTCCTATACTTTTGAAGTAATTTGCCGCTTTATTGGAAAGCCTGCTTATATCCTTAAAAGTAAATATTTTTTCTTCGTTATGATCGTTGCACCATACGAGAGCTTGTTTCTGTTCGTCCTGTTTTGCCCATTCGTCAACGATGTCAAACCCAAAGTTAAAATCATCGGGGACGTTAATAGTAAAGTTTTGCTTGAAATCCTCGTATGAGTCAAATTCGATACGAGGCAAAAATCTGTCCAATAGCATAATTTGCTTCCTTTCATGAAGATGTGTGATATTTAAAAACGATAATCACACGGCAATAGATGTAATTCTGCACAGTGTAAAATATTAATAAACAATCCATTGTTTATAATAGCACACCTAAAATTGACTGTCAAGAATAAGAAAGAATGATAATAAAAAGTTAATATCTTATACACATAAAAAATAAAGTGACAAAAGTGCTTGACAAATAATTGAAAATGTGATATTATATATAAGCACTCGACAAAAGGAGAGTAAAACAGTGAGAACCATTAAAGAAAAATAAAAAAGTTCTTGACAAACTCCGAATGTTGTGATATAATAATTAAGCACTGTTGAGTGTGCGAAAATTCGCTGGTGTAGCTCAGTTGGTAGAGCAGCTGATTTGTAATCAGCAGGTCGGGGGTTCGAGTCCGTCCACCAGCTCTTTATTCTGCAAAAAATTATTTTGCAGTTTACATAGATAGGCTTTCTAAGCTTATCACTATAAAAGGGAGAGTTCCAGAGCGGTCAAATGGGGCAGACTGTAAATCTGTTGTTTCGGCTTCGGTGGTTCGAATCCACCCTCTCCCACCATAAAAGGACTATGTTTTAAAGCGTAGTCCTTTATTTTTTTATTTATTGATTTAAGAAACTAAACCCCCTGCCGTATGCAATATACAGCAGGGGGTTGTTATTTTATCTTATATTCAGCTTATTAGTTAGTGCCAAGCTTTGCGAGCTGCTCAAGGTGCTCGTACTTCTGCTCTGCAAACTTCTCAGCCTTCTCGAAGAGTTTTTCTGCTCTCTCAGGGAATGCTCTTGTCAAAGCGTTGTAACGAACCTCACCCATGATAAAGTCACGGTAAGAAGCAGTCGGAGCCTTGCTGTCAAGCTGGAACGGGTTCTTTCCTTCATCTGCAAGACGAGGATCAAAACGGAATGTATGCCAGTAGCCTGCCTCAACAGCCTTCTTCTCTTCTATCTGTGAAATGCCCATACCGCCCTTGATACCATGGTTGATACACGGAGCGTAGCAGATGATGAGTGACGGGCCGTTGTAGCTTTCAGCCTCTACGAATGCCTTGATACACTGGTTGTAGTTTGAACCCATAGCAACCTGTGCAACATATACATAACCGTAGGACATAGCAATTGCTGCGAGATCCTTCTTCTTCTGACCCTTACCTGCTGCTGCAAACTGTGCAACCGAACCAACAGGTGTAGCCTTTGAAGCCTGACCGCCTGTGTTGGAGTAAACTTCTGTATCGAATACAAGAATGTTTACGTTCTCGCCCGATGCGATTACATGGTCAAGACCGCCGAAACCGATATCGTATGCCCAGCCATCGCCGCCGAGGATCCACATTGACTTCTTAGCAAGCTCGTCCTTATCAACGAGTGTTTCCTGAGCGATCTTTGCAGCCTCACAGTCACACTTAGCTACCTGCTCAAGTACAGGGATAAGAGCGTCTGTTGCCTTGCGGCTCTCTGCGGAGTTGTCGAGTGTATCGAGGTAATTCTTGCAAGCTGCCTTTACTTCGTCTTTCTCTGCGATCTCCATGATCTTTGTGATGTTAGCGGCAAGTCTTGCTCTGATAGCCTTCTGACCGAGTGCCATACCGTAACCGAACTCTGCGTTATCCTCAAACAGTGAGTTGTGCCATGCAGGACCAAAGCCCTTCTTGTTTACTGTGTATGGTGTAGCAGGTGCAGATCCGCCCCAGATTGAAGAACAGCCTGTTGCGTTTGCGATGAACATTCTGTCACCAAAGAGCTGTGTAGCAAGCTTAGCGTAAGGTGTTTCACCACAGCCTGCGCATGCGCCGGAGAACTCAAGCAACGGCTGCTTGAACTGGCTGCCCTTTACAGTAGTTTCCTTAAACTTAGCGATTACCTCAGGCTTCTCGTCTAAGCTGTAACCGTAATCGAATACCTTCTGCTCTTTTCTCTGAGTATCGATCGGCTTCATTGTGAGAGCCTTTGCGCCCTTCTTGCCCGGGCAAACCTGTGCGCAAGAGCCACAGCCTGTACAGTCAAGCGCAGATACTGTCATTACGAACTTGTAGCCCGGCATACCTGTCATAGCAGCGCTCTTTGTACCCTCGGGAGCGTTAGCAAGCTCTTCCTCTGTCATTGCAACAGGACGGATAACAGCGTGCGGACAAACGTATGAACAGAATGAACACTGGATACAGTTCTCGGGATTCCACTCAGGAACGTCTACTGCAATACCTCTCTTCTCATAAGCGGCTGAACCCTGAGGTGCAGTACCGTCTGCGTGTGAAAGGAATGTAGATACTGGGAGCTTGTTGCCCTTGTATGCGTTTACAGGCATAAGAATGTTGTTTACATAATCAACAAGATCTTCTCTGTCGCCTGTTGCTGTAACTGCTACTGTTTCGTCAACAGCGTTAGCCCACTCAGCAGGAACATCGATCTTCTTGAGGTCTGTCATACCACGCTCGATAGCTGCATGGTTCATATCTACGATAGCCTGACCCTTCTTTGAATATGACTTTGTAGCAGCGTCCTTCATGTACTGCTTAGCCTCTTCAGCAGGGATAATATCAGCGATCTTGAAGAATGCTGACTGGAGGATCGTGTTGATACGTCCGCCAAGTCCGATTTCCTTACCGATAGCGATACCGTCTATTGTGTAGAAGTTTATATGTTTCTCAGCAATGATCTTCTTCATCTTGCCCGGAAGTCTTGCGTCAAGCTCCTCGCCGCTCCACGGACAGTTGAGCAGGAATGAACCGCCTTCCTTGAGGTCGTCAACCATATCATACTTGTCAACGTATGAGGGGTTGTGGCAAGCTACGAAGTCTGCCTTACTGATGTAGTATGTTGATTTGATAGGCTTGTCGCCGAAACGCAGGTGAGATACTGTAAGACCGCCGGACTTCTTTGAGTCGTAAGCGAAGTAACCCTGTGCGTACATATCTGTGTGGTCACCGATAATCTTGATAGAGTTCTTGTTTGCGCCAACCGTACCGTCTGCACCAAGACCCCAGAACTTACATGAATGTGTTCCTGCAGGTGTAGTATCAGGATTGTCTGTGATTTCAAGTGAAAGGTTTGTAACGTCATCTACGATACCGATAGTGAAGCGTCTCTTAGGAGTTTCGCTCTTCATGTTGTTGTATACAGCAACGATGTCGCCCGGTGTTGTATCCTTAGAACCAAGACCGTAACGTCCTGTGTATACGTTAACGCCTGTAAAGCTTGAACCGTTGATAGCTGCGAGAACATCAAGGTAAAGCGGCTCGCCGATTGAACCCGGTTCCTTTGTTCTGTCGAGAACGGAGATAGACTTAACTGTTTCGGGAAGTTCGCTGAGCATATAATCTGCAACGAAAGGTCTGTAAAGTCTAACCTTCAAAAGACCAACCTTCTCGCCTGCTGCGTTGAGGTAGTCAACAACTTCTTCTGCGCAGTCACATACAGAACCCATAGCAACGATAACTCTGTCTGCGTCCGGTGCGCCATAGTAGTTGAAAGGCTTGTAGTTTGTGCCGATCTTCTCGTTTACCTTGTTCATATACTCAACAACTGTCTCTGGGATAGCGTCGTAGTATGTGTTACAAGCTTCTCTTGCCTGGAAGAAAATATCGTCGTTCTGAGCTGTACCTCTGATAACAGGGTGCTCAGGGTTCAATGCACGGCGGCGGAAAGCTTCTACTGCGTCCCAGTCGAGCATTTCGCCGAGATCCTCATAATCCCAGACTGCGATCTTCTGAATCTCGTGAGATGTACGGAAACCGTCGAAGAAGTGTAAGAAAGGAACTCTGCCCTTAATTGTTGAAAGGTGTGCTACTGCTGCGAGATCCATAATCTCCTGCGGGTTGTTGGAGCAGAGCATAGCATAACCGGTCTGACGACAGGCATAAATATCCGAGTGGTCACCGAAGATAGAAAGTGCATGGCTTGTAAGCGCACGTGCAGATACATGGATAACGCTCGGCAAAAGCTCACCTGCGATCTTGTACATATTCGGGATCATAAGGAGAAGACCCTGTGAAGCCGTGTATGTTGTTGTAAGCGCACCTGCCGAAAGAGAACCGTGTACAGCGCCTGCTGCACCGCCCTCAGACTGCATTTCTGTTACCTGAACTTCTCTGCCGAAAAGGTTCTTTCTTCCGCCTGCTGCGTACTTGTCTGTTTCATCAGCCATAACGGAAGACGGTGTGATAGGATAGATAGCGGCAACGTCTGTAAACGCATACGATACGTGAGCGGCAGCGTTGTTACCATCCATGGTTTTCATTTTTCTTGCCATTTTAATTCCTCCTGATTTAATACAAAGGGCAGCGTACAGCATTACATACACATACACCCTTTTAACTTTTAAGAATATATAAGAAATATATCAACATATAGTTTATCACATTCGCACCCAAATGTAAAGCAGAATATTGTAAATTAATTTAAAAACAAAGGATTTTTTTTACATTTTTACTATGAGATCAGATAACGCAAGATGTTGATGACTAATTAGAAAACCGCAGAAAAATCCTTAATTGTACGATAAATCTAAAATAGTTAATAAAAAATTTATAAAAAAACGAGGGCAGTTTGCATAAATCTCTTGATTTTTTTAGCATAAGACTATATAATATAATCAAATCAGAATTAATTCCGAAATTTGCCCTCAAACCTATATTTTACAGTATGAATATACTGCTTTTCTTGGTAAGGGTATAGGGCAGACGAACGGTTAGATGATAATTTTTTTGTAAAGGAGAATTGATATGAGTTTTGAACAGATTATTGCTCAAAGAGAGAGAAAGACTATCTATCGTGACGGCGATGCGGCTGTCAAGGTGTTTGAAAACGATTTTTCAAAGTCGGATATTCTCAACGAGGCGCTGAATACGGCAAGAATAGAAGAAACTAATCTTAATATTCCCAGTATCCGCGCTATCAATATGGTAGACGGCAAGTGGGCGATCTTTTCCGATTTTATTGAAGGGAAAACGCTTGCGCAGCTTATGAAAGAAGAGCCTGAAAAGTTTGACGATTATCTTGAACTTTTTGTAGAGCTTCAGCTTATAGTACACGAGCAGAGAGCGCCTCTTCTTAACAGCCTGAGAATAAAAATGGCAAGAAAAATTGACGAAACAGATCTTAATGCTACTATTCGCTATGAACTGCACACACGCCTTGAGTCTATGCCTCGTCACAATAAGGTTTGCCACGGTGACTTTAACCCTTCTAATATTATTATCAGAGATGACGGCACTCCGTTTATCATTGACTGGTCACACGCTTCAAAGGGAAACGCAGCGGCAGACGCAGCTATTACATATCTCCTGTTCAAGCTTGCGGGAGAGGACGATACAGCCGAAAAGTACATCAAGCTTTACTGCCGTAAGAGCGATACGGCAAGACAGTATGTAGATACATGGCTGCCTATTGTTGCGGCTGCGCAGTCTGTAAAGGGCAAGCCCGAGGAGAGAGAACTTCTCTTAAAGTGGACAGACGTTGTTGATTACAGCTGATAATATTTCTAAGCATAATTTTAGGGGGATACTCTGAGTGAGTGTCCCCTGATTTATCCTACTTCGGCAAGAAGACTCCGACCTCTATAGGTCGGGGATGAATTGCTGTCAGCCCGTGAGGGCTGAAAATACTTGACATCACAAAAATGTAATGATACGCTATAGTTGTAAATAAAACAAATTGGGTGGTGACGAGCATTGAATAAAGCGTATAAATTCAGAATATACCCAACTTCGGAGCAAAAGACAAAGCTCTCAAAAACCTTTGGCTGTTCACGTTTGATATATAATCACTACCTCTATAAGAGAATAAAGCTGTATGAGCAAGAAAAAATCACATTCGGATATAC
>CACWKD010000029.1 GCA_902761345.1 uncultured Ruminococcus sp.
TTCATTTTTCGTTATTCATTAAAATTTAAATTTGACTTTTAACGGAAAAATAATAATTACCCCCAGACTGTTAATCTTGATGTCACGGCGACCGGAGTAGTACCTTTAGGTATTCGAGCCAAAGTTTTACAGTGTGTTTTTACTTTAGTATTCAATTTTTATTTTACTTTGATCTAATTAATTATAAGTCTAAGTTTATAAAAGAATATATTATTAAAAAAATCAATATATGATATTGACAATAAAAAGTATAATTGTTATAATATTATTGTTAGTATAGTTAAGGGTGTGTTTTTATCTAAGAACAAATAATTATGCAATTAAAAGCTAAGAATGGTATACTTAGTATTTATGATGATAAAGCTATAATTATTCGAAAAGGAGTTATTGCATTGTCATTTCCAGAATTACCAAAGGAAACGGTGTTTTATTTCCGTGATTTAGTTGGAATTGAATATGTCAAACCAAATATAATTAATGGAAATGGATATATTAGATTTGTTCAAAGTAATACCATGTCTTATGATAAATTAGGAATTGTTCTTTATTCTCGAGAACATCTCATAGATCCATATTCAGTCGTACTGATGTCTGAAAGTGGAAAACCTGTAAAAGAATTGGAAAAAATATATAACTTTGTAACGAATAAGATAGAAACAAATAATAAATTGATTAATAATGTATCTGTTTCAAAAAAAGTGACAACTCAATAGCTGACGAGATATTAAAATTAAAGAATTTACTTGATTGTGGTGCATTAACTCAGGAGGAGTATGATACAGCAAAATCAAAAATCTTGTCTGATGTTTCCTCAGAATCGGAGAATAATGAAAATATGAATTTAGCATATACTCCTCAAAATATACCCAACAATGTATCATCTGTTCAATCTTCATTATTTAATATAGGTTCATCGTCACAAAATGACAATAAAACTATGTCTAAGCGTGAAAGGATAAAAGATAATAAGAAAAATGGTGTTGCATGTTGTCCTAAGTGTGGAAGTACCTCATTATCAGCTAGTAAGCAAGGTTTTGGTGTAGGTAAAGCAATCGTTGGTGCCTCATTAACGGGTCCTATAGGTCTTGTGGCAGGTAATATTAATTCTAAAAAAGTTTTCGTAACTTGCTTAAATTGCGGACATAGGTTTCAACCAGGAAAAAAGTAGTTATATATTATTAAAGCCTTTGCAGAAATGTAAAGGCTTTTTTATATAAACCTGCACAACACCATACACCAAATTTTTAGCAAAATAACGGTTGACAAATTTACACTAATGGTGTAAAATTACACTATCGGATATATTGCAAGGGGGAGATTAATTGGATAGAGATGAATTTATTAAAATTTGTAATTCCAAACTAAAGCTTGTTCGTACCGAGTTCTCTTTTAGTCAAGACAAAATGGCTGTTATGCTCGGTATATCTAAAAAAACCCTTGTCGAAATCGAAAAAGGCAGGTCGTCTTTGGGCTGGTCGGGCAGCGTTGTCTTGTGTACGGTCTTTATCGAAAGCCAGATCCTCAGAGATACTTTCCCCGAAGGTGTGCTCGATCTTATCCACGTCATCGCCTTTGAAAACAGCGAACCCGATTACCACCACGCAAACGCTCACAGAATTTGGTGGCAGACTATAATGTCTAATGATAACTACATTCTCGAACAGAATATAGTTTCTCAGCATTACAGACTTATAAATAAAGACCTCGAAGTTATTGCGTCATCTTTTAATATTGATGATCTCAAAAAAATGATGAATTAGAAAGGAGCGCAGTTTATGGAAGAAGTAGTATTTATTCTGTTTATAGCAGTCGTTGTTCTTGTGGTTACAGTTATTAAGCTTAAAGGACAAAACGCAGACCTTACTTTGAGAATTAACCGCCTTGAATATCAGCAAAAAGACCTTTTCGGTAAAGCATTCTATAACTATCAGCAAATTAAGGGTATTAATCATAACCTCGGTTTTTCCGAAAAGGATAATATGAAAATCGCAGAAACTATCCGTACACCTATCGTGAATGGCAGAGATAGGTATGCAGAAAAGTTATCTCACATAGAGCCTGTCGTTTCTACACAGCCGGTAAGAGCTCCTATGGGTAACGTGGGTAACGTGGGTAACGTAAACGTATCGGAAAAGCAAAGCGGCAGTGTAAACCCATATCAACAGCCTGATAATAATATACCCGTACAGAATGCGGCAACAGTAAACACAGGTGTGAATATAGCAAAACAGCCTGTGGAAAACGTACCCGTACAGAATGCGGCAACAGTAAACACAGGTGTGAATATAGCAAAACAGGCTGCCGAAAATGTACCTGTACAGAATGCGGCAACAGTAAACACAAGTGTGAATATAGCAAAACAGGCTGCCGAAAATGTACCTGTACAGAATACGGCAACAGTAAACACAAGTGTGAATATAGCAAAACAGGCTGCCGAAAATGTACCCGTACAAAATACGGCAACAGTAAAAACAGGTGTGAATATAGCAAAACAGCCCGTTAATAATGTACCTGTACAGAACAGGGTCAATAATAACATCAATCCGTATACCGGCAAACCTTTTGTTAATATGCAAAACCGACAGACAGCGCCTGTTCAAAGACAGGCAAGCGTGCCGCCTAAACCTGTTAAAAAAGCGCCGTCTATGTCTGTGGAAAGATGGCTCGGAACTCACCTTTTCAATATTGTTGCGTCATTAATGATATTTATCGGACTTATTCTGTTCTGTACTTTGGGCTATGAATACATTACAGACGGTATGAAAATTGCCGCTATGCATTTAGTAAGCCTCAGCTTTGTCGGTATCGGCGGATACCTCACCAAAAAGAACCGCTCTGTATTTTCTTTGGGACTTACAGGGTGCGGAATGGGTTCGTTCTTTATTGCGATACTCCTAACGCATATCTATTTTCACGCTATAAACGATATTATCGCATTTTCACTTCTGCTTGTATGGATAATACTTGCGCTCTTCCTGTCGAAAAAGCTTAACTCCCTTATGCTTAGCATTACTGCGCATATCGGTATGGCTATTTCGGTATGCTTTGCGTTTTCACTCGGTTTCTCGGCAGACAAAATCATTCTTCCTATTATCTACCAGCTTGCGTCGATCGCTGTTATAATTATAGGAAACATTATCTGCTATAAGAAAACTTACCGCTTCGGACTGTTCCTGTCTATGGGACTTCTTGTATATTCCTCGGGCGTTATTGCGTACGTTTTCGGAAAATCGGGAGTTGTACCGTTTGAAGTATCGGTAATGCTTGCGTCAATTGTATTTGCTGTACAGTTTATTGCAATATCGTTTGTATCTTATCTTATATCAGTATCTTGTAATATTTTGGAAAATAATAAAGACAGACATTTTGAGGATAGCCCTGTATTTATCCATATTCTCAACAAGATTTTGTGGAGTGCGGGAGTTATAGAAACTATCGGCAGTCTTGTATATATTATTTGCAGCTCCTCTTACGGAATTACAAATATCGTTTATCCGTCAATCGCCGTTTGTATAGCTGCGGCTTTACATATGCTTGTAACCCTCTTTATGTGTGAAAAGCTTAATTTCAGCGAAAAGCTCTCCAAAATTTCACTGTACTTTATTTCAGTATTTGTAACGGTTTCGCTCTTTATTCAGGCAACTCAGAGAACAACCTTGCACGGAATACCGTTCTTGTTTGTGTATACCTGTCTTATGATACTTGTAAGACGCTATACAAGAAACAAAAACCTCAATCACCTTATTTCAATGCTTATAGCAGCTGAAATGGCTTATGTCTGCTTTTACGGATATAGCGCATTGTCGAATGTTTTGGTAAGTGTTCTGTATATGGTAATACTCGGCGCAGTCGTACTTTTGCACTGGTTCGGACAAAGCGGAGAAAGCAGACAGAGAAGATTTACTTTGTTTAAGCTTACAGAATTCCTTTGGATATGTGCTTCTATAATTCCAATTAACGTAAGTGAGTTCAGCGATATTTCTTTACCGCTTATTATATCTGAATTTTCTCTTATAGGAATAATAACGTATTTTTGCAGATATGCAGGGGACGATGAACCTATCCTCAAAATCGTTGTAAAAATTGAGGCTCTGGCTTCGATATTTGCAGGCTGTATAGCTTTGTGCTTTGCAGGTAACGGCTCGCTCGGAGATATTCTCATAATAAAAATAATCTATCTTTTGATGACGGTTTCTCTGCTTATTGTATACAGCTATGAATATGCGACAAGTAACTCTACTGTGCTTCAAATGGTATCGGCAGGAGCAGTTTCTGCGTATATTTCGGCATTCTGTATCGGATACGGAGATAAATTTGCGATAGCTCACGTTTTCAGAGAAGATTTAGCGTGTATGCCGTTCTTTTTTATAATGGCAGTAATAGCATTTGCTATATATATATTCAACAGAAACGTAAAGCTGAGTATAGCGCTTATGGTACCGTTAGGCGTGGATATGATGTTTATGATGATGAATGGATATGAGTATCTGGCAGATGCAGTTAAGTTTTCGGAGGAGTTTGTAAAATTCAATATAGGATTTATAGGAATAATTCATTTCATAGCAGTATCTGTAATGGTTTATTTTCTGTGGCATACTCAGCCGAAAACAGAGGACAGAAAGCTTTATGTAACAGCATTAAAGGGTATACTTTATTACTGGTCAATGTTTGCGATAGCGTCATTATGCTCGGCAGTTGGTGTAAAAGAATTTTACGGTTCGGGTTATCCGTTCTCGCTCGCCCTTGTGTTTATCATTATTATAAATGCAGCGGCAATATGGTTCGGTTACGGCAAGGACAGAACACTCGGCAGGGAAAATGTGAGAAACAGTGGTTTTGAGAAAGCTATACACATTACAGCCATGATAGTATTGTATATTTCAATGATATACATTGGCAGAAGAATACCGACAGGAAATTACGAAATCAACTATGCGCCGCTTGAATATTCGATACGTTTTGCGCAGATAATCACAGCTTTGGGATTATTCTATGTTCTTGCAAAACACCTGCTCAAAAATCAAAATATTATCTATCACTTAGCGGTATGTATCACAGCGACAATATTTATCAATTGTGTATGCAGAGGAATAGCCGCACTTTCAAATATAATATATATATACAGCATAGTATCAATGGTAGTTGCGCTTGTATGTATTGTTGCAGGATTTATCTCAAAGTCAAAGGGTATGAGAATGTACGGACTGATACTTATTATGCTGTGTGTAATAAAGCTTGTGACAATAGACATCAGCAGCGAAAACAGTATGTCAAGAGTTCTCGCTTTTGTAGTAGGCGGTATAGTATGCTTTATAATCAGCGGAATATACAACGTGTTTGAGAGAAAGTTTATCGAACAAGGCGGACAGAGTGAAGTTATAGAGTGATTAGAAAAAACCCCTAACCGTGTTAAAGTAGGTTAGGGGTTTTTTATTTTATAACTCGTCTGATAACGCATTAACTATATCTTGACCGATATAACCTATTTCGTTAGGATTAATATTGTTGCTGATCACAATGAGGTTTAACGAATTTTCAGCATTTGTATATTCTGCTGTACAGAATGGATATATAGCTCCTAAATGACCTATTCCGCCAAACAGATCGCTTTGGATACCGTAGCCGTAGTTGTTTTCATCGGAATAGTTTGTTGTCATCTCGTTATATGACTCCTGCGAGATGACTTTACCGCTTTTCAGTGCAGTAAGCCATAAGGATAGATCCTTTACACTGCATACCAGATCGCCCGCACCCTTTGCAAAACCGTCAATATTCTGTTCCGCTACCTCGGAGTATGTCAAACCGTTTGCCCAGTCGGGAGAATTTTTCAGTTCATAGATAGAACCGCTCTGTATCATATTAAGAGGTGTGAAGATGTTTTCACGAAGATATTCGGTGTAGCTTTTTTGTGAAACTTTTTCGACAATGTTTGCAAGCAGAAAATAGTTTGTGCTGGAGTACTCGTAGTTAGTATCGGGTGCAAATCCAAACGGCTGTTTGTTAAGCCATTTCAAAACAACAAGGGTGTTTTCTTCATCTGTACCGCCGTCTTTGAAATCAAAATCAGCTCCCTCTAAATCGGGAATACCCGTACGCATAGTCAAAAGCTGTTTGAGTGTAATGTCTTTGCCTTTCTCGTAGTTGGGGAAGTATTTTTCAAGAGTATCGTCAAGACTTAAACTTCCTGCGTCACGAAGCTGTAATATAGATACCGCACAAAACTGCTTTGATACAGAACCAATTGGCAGCGGCATATCGATAGTTAATTCATCTCCGCTTTCAAGGTTACCTGCTGCGGACTGATAGATAGGTTTATCGTCCTTTGTGATATAAACAACACCCTCCATTATGTTTTCAGAGAGAATGTCATCTATTTTCTTGGAGGTTTCTTCACTGAGTTTATAGTCGGTTTCCTCTGTATCTATGCTTGCTGTACTTTCATCTGATGCAGTACTTTCGACTGCTTCGGGCTGTACACTCTCGGTAATACTCTCCTGAGAAACTGTGGAAACTGTATCGGTAGTTTTCGGGGAGCAGGCTGTTATAGACAAAATCATTGCTGCACTAATTACAGCACATAAAGCTTTTTTCATTATATTGACCTCCTTGAACATGGGTAATAGTATGTTTATTAATATGATTTTAATAGTTCAATCTAAAGTTTATCTGAAGATTTTTTAGTATTTGAAATATTTTTCTTATTTTGCTGTGTGTTTTTCTAAAAAAAGTAATTAAGAATATAATTTTCCACTTTGGATCCTTTTAAGTTTAAAGCGATTAGTTCAAAGTTAATATAATCGAGTTAGTATTTAAAACTTAGAGTTTAAAACTAAATAAATCTTTGACTTTTTATCTACTGCGTGATATAATATGAGCGTACTGTATTGTATCCGACTAAGTCGGAATGATAACAAGGAGGATAAAAATGAATAGTAAGAAAAAAGACATTCGCTGGACGGTAAGTGTTGCACTTATGGCTGCAATCGTTATTCTGTTGGCTAATACGCCGCTCGGAATGATTCAGCTGCCGATTATTAAGGCAACAACTGTACACATTCCCGTCATTATCGGCGCTGTTCTGTTAGGCCCTCTTGCAGGTGCAATTCTGGGCGGTGTGTTTGGTATATGCTCTGTAATCAGCAATACTATGACCCCGACACTTTTGTCATTTGCATTTTCGCCGTTTCTCAGCACAACAGGCGCAATAGGCGGAGTAAAGGCTTTGTGGATAGCAGTAGGCTGCCGTATTCTTATCGGTGTTGCTGCAGGCTGGCTTTGGATACTGCTTAAAAAGACAAAGATCCCCTCGGCTGTAAGTTTGGCGATAACAGGTTTTGCAGGTTCAATGGTAAACACTATCTGTGTTATGGGAAGTATCTATCTGCTTTTTGCACAGCAGTATGCAGAAGCTAAGGACGTTGCGCTGTCGGCTGTGTTCGGTCTTGTAATGGGTACTGTAACTGCGTCCGGTATTCCCGAGGCTATTGCTGCGGCAATTTTGGTTTCGGCAATTGGTGTGGCGCTTCTTAAAGCTATGCCGAAAATTATGCCCGAAAAGAAAAAGCAGAGTAAAGCAAGCGATCCTGCTTTGAGTTGATATAAACAGAAATGAGTAATTGATATGATCTTAGCAGTTGATATTGGCAATACTAATATAGTGATAGGCTGTTTTGAAGATGAAGAGGTTCTTTTTATAGAAAGACTTTCTACAAATCATCAGTACACCGCACTTGAATATATAATCTCTATAAAAAATATACTCGAAATCAACGCTACTTCTCCTTCGGAGATATGCGGCTGTATAATCTCATCGGTAGTTCCGAGCGTTACACAGACGGTAAAAGAGGCTTTGGAGCGTCTTACAGGTACAAACGTCTTGACAGTAGGACCGGGAATAAAAACGGGGTTAAAAATTATGCTCGATAACCCTGCTCAATTAGGCAGCGATCAGGTAGCGGACGCTGTCGCGGGAGTAAATCTTTACCCTGCGCCGCTAATCATAATAGATATGGGTACGGCTACGACAGTTTCTGCGATAGACAAGGATAAAAACTACATCGGAGGAATGATTATCCCCGGTATCAGAGTATCGCTCGATTCTCTTACAAAGAGAACGTCACAGTTACCTAAAATAGGTCTTGAAGCACCTAAGAAGATTATAGGTACAAATACTGTTGAGTGTATGAAAAGCGGTATTATCTATTATTCTGCGTCGGGAATAGACGGAGTTACATCTCGAATTGAAGAAGAACTCGGTATGAAATGCACGATCATTGCAACAGGCGGACTTGCGGGAACGATAATTCCCCATTGTAAAAGAGATGACATAATTATTGACGATCAGCTTTTGCTTAAAGGTCTTATGATAATTTATAACAAAAACAGAAAATAAAATGTACAGTACAAAAACCGTTGGGGTTAATTATCTCAGCGGTTTTATTATATGTTTTTTTTGTGTAACATTTCTAATTTTCCTGTTGATGTTTTCACCTATATGTGATAAAATCGTTATAAAGACAGAAAAACGGAAAGGGAGATTTTTGTGAAGAAGAATTTTTTGAGTATATTAATATGTGTATTGTCGGTTACATTTATGGTTTTTACTGCCTGCACAACAAACAGCACATCATCTGAAACTGTATCGGCTGAAAGTAATGAGCCTGATGATTTTGAAATTGCGGAGCTTTACTCACATGGTGAAAAAGTGGAGCTGTCCGATGAACAGATAAACGAATTGATTACCCTTGCGCAATATTCTGTATCAGGCACAAATACTACTCTTAATACTATAATTACAGATAGTGATTTTGAGAAAGCAAAGCAGAACGGTGTTGCCCTCAGAATAAATGACGCAGATGACAAGAGAAATACTATTATTATTATAATATCCGATGATTACGGGGCAATTGCAAGTAAAGGCGGTTCAAGCGCTAAAATGGTAGGTTCAGATGTTTCAAGCAGAATTTTAGAAATGGCAGGTGCAGAAGCTGATACTCCCGACACCGCAAGCACACTTGAAGTAACTCAGAGTAACGGTCTTATGATGGCTATGATGATTTACGGCAGCGGAGTTTCTGTTAAGGAACCCGATATAGATCCTATATATAATATTGCAAAGGAAATAAAAGAAAACGAGGACAATATTATAAAGGTTATTCTTTCATCGGGCTATGTCAACGCTGTAAGGGAACAGGGTACATATATTGAACTGTACAGCCAAACGGACGGCGGTCATATTACAATTTATCTTCCTACCGGACATCAGGGAGTTGCAGTGTTTGACGATACAGACGCATACAGTATTTCAGATGAGATAAGAAGTAAGCTGAGAAATATAACGGAGAGATATCAGACGGCAGAGGTGGATTTTGAGTATGATATGCTTGACGAAAATATCGGTATAGATATAACCTACTTTACAAAGGAATTCAGAACAGACATAAACACAAAGGATAGTTTAAGAGATTTGCTTTTAGAGGTAATATCGGAAGAAAATATTGTTGCAGAGCCGTCTATGGAGAATATCGAGGGTTATGACGATATAGAGAAGTACGCATACGAAAAGGGTGTCACGGTAAATATACTAAACGAAGATGAACCGTTTAAGGCATACTTTACACAGACGTTATACGACAATAAATATGATGTGGTATATGCAGGCAATATGTACTATAAGATAGATGACGAGCATTTGACACAAATCGGCGAACTGCTTGGAATAACACTGTAAAAGAAAAAGTTTTCCTCATTATATTGATTTAGTGAGGAAAACTTTTTTGTTTTAATTATTAATATCATAATTATTATTGCTGTATTGTTCCAATTCTTCATAACCGATAACTTCTGTATCGGCAATATCAATTGGAACAGCAATTACGGGATTAGTTTTATCTATCAGTTTGCCGTAATATCTTATAAGCAATAAAATAAAAATACTGTATAATGTAAATCCCATAAGACATATAATAAGCGGTATATCCTTTAAAGATAGTTTTGTAAAAGGTAAAGAAAATATCATAAGCATTCCTAAAAATAATCTTGACCCCGAAACAAATGTAAACCAGTCTTTTATTTTTGGGTGGTGTGTTGTGTCGTAATAGCTGTCAAATTTTACGGCTATTATTATATTGATAATAAGATTTATAAGAGATGATACTAACGGATAAATGAAAGGAATAAGTAATATAATAAATATAATAATCATTTCCAAAATACGAGCCAAAAATATTATTAATGCTTCAAGACCGTAATATGTACCGTTGGTTTCCCCTATGGGTTCTAAAATACTTAAAAACAAGGTAAATCCGATAGTGATAACCGCATAAATAGATAATGCATTGATTATAATATATGCTATATTCAGTTCTTTGAGCAAGTGTTTAAGCGTACTCTCTATGTTGTCGGGGATATTACGATATATCATTATCATTTTAAATACAGCAAAAAGAAGCGCAAGCACAAACAGTGAATATAAAGCTGTATTAACAGGGAACGGTATCGGCAGGTTATAATTCTTAAAAATATCAACGACACAATATATAGCACCGCCTGTTACAATAAAAAGCGAGATTGCTGTACAGAGGGTTAGTAATTTCATATTTTTGACGATAGGTGTGGCTGTTTCAGACATAGTAAATCTCCTTATTTTTTAGTTTTTAGTTCGGATAATTTTTTATAATTTCTGATAAGCAACAATACAAAGAAATTGTATACCGAAATCCCCGTAAAAAGAACAAAAATATCTATAGTCAATATTTTATTATTAAACCACATTATCGAAAAAATCCACATAAGGGTAAGACTTGCAATTATTCTGATATATGATATAATGCTGTAATATTCTGTTAATTTTTTGTGGCTATTCCTAATGTAGTATTTTTCAAAATTTATAGATAAAATTATACCTATAACAAAATTTACAATAATAATTATTATATGCACAATATTGATTGAAACAAACACATACATTAATGGTAAATACATTAAAAAATAAAATGAAATCATAAATATAATTTTTATTCCTGTAGTATCGTCAAAGATGTCGGCTACTATTTGGTTATTTATTATATATTTTATAAAATTAAGCCCAAACGTAAATGCAAGGTATGTTGACAGTATAGAAATGATTATATATATAATATTTAATTCTCTAAGAGATTGTTTAAGTTTATCACCGATACTGTTGGTAATCATTATCATCTTAAAAGCTGCATACAGCATAGTAAGAACAAGCAGTGAGTACATAAAAGCACTAATCGGCATCGGAACATCAAAAATATTATCTTTGAGAAAATAAAATGTACAAGCGGCAATACCTCCTGCTGTTATAAGAAGAGATATTGCGGTAAAAAGAGTTAGTATTTTCATTTTTTTGACGATAGGGGCAATAGTTTCAGACATACTAATCCCCCTTACAGCAGTTTTAGTCTTTGCTTTAATTCGGCAACAGGCATTCCTACTACATTGAAATAATCTCCGTTTATGCGTTTTACAAGCAGAGAGCCTTTACCCTGTATTCCGTATGCACCCGCTTTGTCCATAGGTTCGCCTGTTTTTATATAGTCGTCAATTTCCTCAGATGTCAAGCGGTAGAACTCCACCTCGGTTACCTTTGAAAAACTAACGGTTTTTCCCTTGTGCATTATACAACAGCCTGTTATAACCTTGTGCGTTCTGCCTGAAAGCAGGTTAAGCATTTCTTTGGCTTGTTCGGAATTGTCGGGTTTTCCGAGCATTAACGTATCTATAAACACACCTGTATCACAGCCTATTATCATATCTTGCGGCGTATGTTTTTCGGCGATATGGCGGGCTTTTTTCACGGCAAGATATTCGGGGTACTGTTCAAGTTCAATACTTTTTCTCACAGTTTCATCAATATCGGCAGGTTCAACAGTAAAGTTATCGAACAGTATTTTTAAGAGTTCCTGTCTGCGTGGCGAGGCGGAAGCAAGTATTACCATAGTTAGATCTCCTTTTGTTTTTTTATATAGTATCATAATATTTTGAATAAAGCAAGCCTTTTTGGAGTATGGAAAGTGGAGTGTGGATTTTTTTTGAGCTAAAACTAATAATAATAAACCGTAGACTTTTGTACAAAAATATGCTATAATTTAGGAGTGATTTTGTATAGGAGGGTTGGCTTTGATTGAGAAGAAAATTTATAATTGCAGTGTTGCAAGAAAATGCGGAGGCTGTCAGCTTAGCAATATGGATTATGAAAGACAGCTTAAATTCAAGCAGGCTTATGTAGTAAAGCTACTGAGAAGATACTGTCGTGTAAACGATATAATAGGAATGGATAACCCTTATCATTACCGCAACAAGGTACAGGCGGTAATTCGCAGAGCGTCAAACGGAAAAATCATCTCTGGTGTTTATCAGTCTGTAAACTCGGGTATAGTGGTTACAGACGATTGCTTTTTAAATGACATAAAAGCAAATGAGATGATAAAATATATCAGAGGACAATTGACAAAGCTAAAAATCAAACCTTTTACCCCTAAAAATCAGCAGGGATATATCCGTCATATAATGATAAGAAAGGGAAGTTCTACGGGAGAGTATATGGCGGTAATTGTAGCGGTTAGCGAGAATATACCGAATATTGATAAGCTAACGGCGAATATTACAGAAAAGTATAAGGAAATAAAGACGGTAGTTTTATGTGTAAATAAAAGCGACAAGCTAATGCTCGGAAAAAATGAGAAGATACTCTACGGAAAGGGATATATAGATGATGTTTTGTGTGAAAGAAAGTTCAGAATATCGGCGAGATCTTTTTATCAGGTAAATTCCGTACAAACGCAGGTGCTGTACTCAAAAGCCATGGAGGCGGCACAGCTTACGGGACAAGAGAGAGTACTTGACGCATACTGCGGAATAGGAACAATAGGACTTTGTGCGGCAGATAAAGCAAAGACAGTATTAGGCGTTGAGATAAACGGCGACGCTGTACATGACGCAATTGCAAACGCTAAGAGAAACAACATTACAAATGCCGATTTTATTCATGCAGACGCAGCATTGTTTATGCAGGAGGCGGCAGAGAACGGCGAGAGGTTTGATATAGTATTTGCAGACCCGCCGAGGGCAGGGTGCAGCAAGGTGTTTCTTGAAGCATTGATAAAGCTTGCACCGAAGAGGGTAGTATATATTTCCTGCAACCCCGAAACGCTTGCAAGGGATATGTATAGCTTAACAAAAAACGGCTATAAAACAGAAATGATACAGCCTGTTGATATGTTTCCGCATACTAAGCATATTGAGTGTGTAGTGTTGATGTCAAGAATAAACAAATAATATATATTAATAATAGAAATGATTAAGGTCAGAAATTGTTTCTTTGAACAAATAAAAAAAGATGACGGCTTTAGGCTTAGTGAAAGAATGGAAAGAGTGGTTTTATGAAAAGAATTTTTATAAGTCATTCCAGTAAAGATGCTGATGTTGCTATGAATTTGTGTGAGTTATTGGAGAAAAACGGTCTGTTGTGTTGGATAGCTCCCAGAGATATTTCATATGGACAAAAATGGGCGGAGCAAATTGCAGATAGTTTGATAAACGATACATCGCTTTTTGTATTTATTTTGAGTGAAAACTCTAACAAATCAGGTCAGGTTCTAAAAGAAATAAATATTGCTTTGAACTATGATGTTCCATTGATTGCAATTTCGATACAAAAGGTAAAAAATATTAATCTTTCATTAGTATATTATCTGTCTAATCTACATATCTTCGAGTGCTTTACACAGGACAACGATACTGCTGTAAATCATATGGCTGATATTGTAGCAAAACGATATAATGATAGATCGGTAAAATCTAAAGGCAGTTTAAAAGCGAGGAATGAAGTCGATTTAGATAAAGAACTTGAGTATCATTTCAATCAATTATTTAATCAAGATGGATCAGCAAAAACTGAGAAAAAGAAGAATGTCAGCGAGATAAGAAACAGATTGTACAACATAATTGGAGAAAATACGGTAGCTTCATGGGAAAAGGCGTATAAAGAACAAAATGAAGAAGATACTGTAATACAGCAAAACATTTATGATGATTTTGACCCTTTTCATATAAGTTTAGCACCTTGTTATTTTACACTGCAAGAAAATCCCGGACAGTTTACTCTTGTGTATCAAATTAACCGTATGATTTATCCCGATACGCATAAAGTGTATTATCGTGCTGTTTATTTGGAAGATGCGCCTGAGTATAAAAATGACGGTACTATACTGCATACATATTTTGCAGAAACAAGAACATATGACGGTAATCACTTAGTAATAGTCACATTAGATGATAAAAATAATTTAATACTTATTAATAGCGGATTTTTGGATTACGATCAGGTGAAAATAAGCAAAAAGCCTACAATAATTAAAAGACAGGAATTATTAAGTAAAACCTCCGAAGCCATAAGTCAATATTACAGTTCAATGGATACTCCTTATTGTATTATTGATCAAATCACAAAAACACCTGTATGTCCTTATCTGGTGTATAATGAGGAGAAAGGAAGCAGCGAAACATGCCTTGATCTTGTTTCAAATCACAGATATTTGGCGTTTACTGTCCGTGCAAAAAACGGAGAAAATACGGCAGATAATTATGATATAGGGTATGGTCATTATAAGGGGTTGTACGGACTTGAAAGGAACTGGCTGCTTGCAGCGGAATATTTTATGCAGAGTGAAAAACCGCAGGCTTATTATTACCTCGGAGTGATTTTTTTAAAAGACCCCTTGCTGCACAGTGAAGAGCTTGCAGACGAATATATTAACAAAGCAATAGATAATGGTATCGAACAGGCAGAGGAACTGTTGGAAATACTACAACAATGGAAAAACGGTTGTACAGCTGCACAGCTGCACCATATGAACAATGATTTATTTAAATCCGATTGAGATGAATATAAGTTAATAAATATTGGGAGGTAAAAGTATGAAAAAATATTCTGTGTTGGGAGATTCTATCAGTACGTTTGAGGGGTATCACCCTTATAATTACTCTGTGTATTATGAAAACGAGAGATGTAAATTCAACGGACTGGAGAGCGTTAACGATACATGGTGGTATATTGTAGGGGAGAAGCTTGGTGCAGAGCTTTGCGTAAACGACAGTTATTCGGGCAGCAGAGTATCGGGCGGAGGGTTTCCTTGTGCGTGCAGCGACAAACGCCTTACAAGACTTAAAACAGAATGTGATACACCCGATATTATATTTGTGTATATGGGTTTTAATGATTATTTTAACGGTGTAAAAATAGAAAATCCCGGTTACCTGAAGATAAGGGAAGAGGACGGGCATTTTTTCTTTAGTGAAGCGTATGAGTATATGCTTAACAGACTGAAAGAGCTTTATCCGGGCGCACAGATCGTCTGCGGTACACTTGTAAGAACAAAGCTGCGTGATAATGCCGATTGGGTAATGCCGTATGAATACTACGGAATAGATATTCGTAATTACAATAAAGTCATCAGACAGGTATGCGAAAAATGCGGCGTTACCCTTGCGGATTTAGCCGAACTTGATATACAGTACGAAACACTTGACAGTGCCCACCCGACTAAAGAGGGGCACAAGACGCTTGCAGAGATGTGGCTGAAATGCTTAGGGGTAGACTTTTGTTAGTTTGAAGTTTGGAGAGTGGAGTTGTTTGAGTTAGGAATGGGGAAGTTCAAAGTTGGGGGTTAAATGCTAACTTTGAACTAACAACTACCAACTAATAACTACGAACTAAAAAAGCAGCACGGTGATTTGTGCTGCTTTTTGTTATGATAATCTGTTTACAAAATCCTCGTAGTCAAAGCTTTGTACAAGTATATATTTTCCGCTTGATTCCTTATATATAATGTCGGGGAGCTTCATTCCGTTGAATGTGTTCGTCTTTACCATGGTGTAAAGCGCCATATCCTCAAAAACAAGTCTGTCACCCTCTTTTAAAGGTTCGTCAAAGGAATAATCTCCTATTATATCTCCAGCAAGGCAGGTACAGCCGCCTAAACGGTATGTGTACTTTTTTTCGCCCTTTTGCCCTGAGTTTCTAAGCGGCGGACGGTACGGCATTTCTATAACATCGGGCATATGACAAGCCGCCGATGTATCGAGAATAGCAATATCCATTCCGTTGTGTACAGTTTCAAGTACGCTCGTTACAAGAAATCCTGCGTTCAGAACTACCGCCTCGCCGGGTTCGAGATATACTGTAACATCGTATGTTTCTTTGAAATGTCTGATTATCCTTTTAAGCCTGCCGATGTCGTAGTCCTCTCGTGTGATATGGTGACCTCCGCCAAAGTTTACCCATTTCATATTGTGAAGATATCTGCCGAACTTTTCTTCAAATGCCTTTGCGGTAATCTCCAGTGCGTCGCTGTTCTGCTCGCAAAGTGTGTGAAAATGAAGCCCGTCAAGTAAAGGAATAATACTTTCGTCAAGCTGTGACAGCGTACACCCAAGCCTTGAACCCTTTGCGCACGGGTCGTATATCTCGTGTCCCTCCTGTGTGGAACATTCGGGATTTACTCTAAGCCCGACAGATTTTCCGTTATCCTTTGCCTTTTGTGCAAACTTTCGTACTTGATTAACTGAGTTCAACACGATATGGTCGGCATACTTTAAAATTTCGTCAAACTCGTCCTCTTTATATGCAGGAGAGAAAACGTGTGTTTCCCCTGTAAACTTCTCACAGCCGAGCCTTGCCTCATACAGTCCGCTTGCTGCCGTGCCGCTGAGGTACTGCGATATAACAGGGTAGGTGTGGAACATAGAAAATGCTTTTTGTGCAAGCAGAATTTTACAGCCTGTACTGTCCTGAACTCCTTTTAGAATTTCAAGATTTTTTATCAGCAGTTTTTCATCTACAAGAAAGTATGGCGTCTTAATATTATAATTCATAATTAATCCACCAATACAGGATCATCGTCTATCTGCCACGGAAGTCCGCAGAGATTGAGCTGTTCCATATATGGATCGGGGTCAAACTCCTCAACCGTGTATACGCCGGGCTTGTTCCACTTGCCTGTTAAGAGCATCATAGCGCCTATCATTGCAGGAACTCCCGTTGTATAAGAGATAGCCTGCGAGCCAACCTCTCTGTAACACTCCTGATGATCGCATATGTTATAGATATATGCAGTCTTTTCTTTGCCGTCCTTAACTCCTGTAAATATACAGCCGATGTTTGTTTTTCCTACTGTACGAGGTCCTAAAGTTGCAGGATCGGGGAGTAATGCTTTAAGGAACTGTATCGGAACTATTTTGTTGCCCTCAAATTCTATTGGTTCGGTTGAAAGCATACCTACGTTTTCCAGACAATTCATATGCGTAAGATAACTCTGTCCGAATGTCATAAAGAAACGAATACGCTTTACATCGGGGATATTCTTTGCAAGGGACTCTATTTCCTCGTGGTGCAAAAGATACATATCCTTCATACCAACTTGGTCAAAGTCGTACTCTCTTTTGATACTCATAGCAGGTATCTCTACCCAATGCCCGTTCTCCCAGTATGAACCGGGTGCTGATACCTCTCTGAGGTTGATCTCGGGGTTAAAGTTTGTAGCGAACGGATATCCGTGGTCGCCGCCGTTGCAGTCGAGAATATCTATTGTATCAATTCTGTCAAACAGGTGCTTTTGAGCGTATGCACAGTAAGCCTGAGTTACACCCGGGTCAAAGCCCGAACCAAGCAAAGCCGTAAGTCCTGCTTTCTCGAACTTTTCTTTGTAAGCCCACTGCCAGGAGTAGTCAAAGTATGCGGAGAAACCCTCCTCCTTACATCTCTTGTCATAAACTGCTCGCCACTCGGGGTCTGAGATGTCCTCCGGCTCATAGTTTGCCGTATCCATATAGTTGACGCCGCACTCAAGACAAGCGTCCATTATTGTAAGATCCTGATAAGGGAGTGCAATATTCATTACAAGGTCGGGCTGTACTTTATTAATAAGAGCAACAAGCTCCTCAACCTTATCTGCGTCAACCTGTTCGGTAGTGATTTTAGCAGCTGTTTTGCCCTCGAGCTTTTCTTTAAGAGCGTCACACTTTGATTTTGTACGGCTTGCTATACATATTTCCTCAAACACATCGCTGTGCTGACAGCATTTCTGTATTGCAACACTCGCAACACCGCCGCAGCCGATAATTAATGCTTTACCCATAATTACATCATCTCCAAAATTATTTGTTTATATTATAGCACTCATAAAACTCTTTTATCACGTTTTTGATCGTGCCGTCTATATAGCTGTAAGCTTTATTCACAATTTCTTCGGGAATAGTTTTGTAGTATGCCTCTGCTATTCCTCCTGCAATACAAGCTATTGTATCGCTGTCACCGCCAATTGATATGGCTTTTCTGATCGTACTCTCGTAATCACTGCCCTCCATAAAAGCTTCAATAGCCTGCGGAACGGACTCTATCGAACGGCTTGAAAATCTGTAAGTCGGACGTATCTCGTCAATAGTAAAATCAAGCTTAATACCTGTGTGTGTTTCTATCTGAGCTTTTATCTTCGACTTGTCACTGCCTTTTCTTGCAAGGAATATCGCCATAGCAACCGCATAAGCACACTGTACAGCTTCATCGTTGTTATGCGTATAATGACAGCTTGCTTTAACTTCTTGCTTAATCTCCTCTATACTTTCACACGCAAATCCTATCGGAGCAATTCGCATAGACGCACCGTTTCCGTAGCTGTGCTGTATATAAAGTTCGTCGCTGTTCGCCCAGTTTTTGAACATACCGCCGTAGCCTGCGTGAGGGTATCGTTTGAAGTACGCTTTATACTGCATAGCGTATGCGAGAGCCGAATTATCACATAATCTTTTTTTATCATTGATAAGCTTGACCGCCGTTGCCGTTGTCATAGCGGTATCGTCAGTAAAGCGAGTATTTCTTGAAAATAAGGGAAAATCTTCGCTTTTTACATTGTGCCATTCATACACGGAGCCTATTACATCTCCTATAACTGCGCCTAACATACAAAGCACCTCCTTTATGCACAAGGATTTTTAATATAAGTCATTGTGTAAGTTTTTGTTTTCAGATCAAATATATATACATAACAATAGTCTAATGTTATATCCCACTCAGCGTCATTTGTTGTGGCGTTAGGGTTTGAATATGTAATTTGCATTTTTACAAGCGTGTTTGATTCATCTTTCAGGTCTGCTGTGTTGATTTCGTTTTTTGACGTAACCAACACAGTTTCGTAACCCTCGCCTATATTTTTATCTAAGATTGGTCTGTCTTTCCACCAGCAATATCTTGTCCTCAAAAATCCGCCGTTATCGTCCGAGGTGTAAATAGCAAACCTAAAAAAGGCATCGTCATCGGGTGTCAATATGCCTGATATTTCTTTCAGTAGTTCATACAGCGTCATTTGAAGCACCTCCTTAAACAGCTTATGTATTGTATTATTTAATCGTCATCACACGAGGAGCTGCGTTCATGAATGTCATCAATATACGTTTCATATACAGAAGGCATTGACTCCAAAGCAATATGCGGAGCATAAGCTGTAACTATTTGATAGAATGGTGTCCATTGTGGATCGCTGAAATTTTTGGGAAGGTAACAGATATCATAGTATTTTTTTCCGACCTTGATCTGCAAATAACAACTGTTCGGTTCACTGCGTCCCGATTCATACCTATATTTAACGACCTTCATTCTGTAAGCGGATACCTCGTCGAGTGAAAATATACGCCCTGTATCTTTTATAAAAATAAACTGCTGCCCGATTTTAGCTGATTCTCCACGAAATACAAAAACAGGGTTATTAAAATCATTTAAGACATCTTCAAATTTTCCCATTCTCCTATTGTTGTCACAAACAAATGGTGATTATCAACATTTAGCTTATTGATAGATGTTATTGTTCTGCGTAGAGTTATTGTTGTTGTCATTTGCATAAGCCTTCTTTATAAGCAGTACAATACCGTAAACAAGCCACTGCAAAAGTACGGCGACAAGGCTTGCTCCGACTATAAGTACACTCAAAACAAGTGCCCCCGCATTTCCTGCCATACCTAAAATTCCCGATACGTCCGTTCCCTCAATGACAAGCGATGAGCTGTTTGCGGCGATTTGTGCCGTTAGCTGAGCGTATACCGCAACACCGCAGATAAATCCTAATATAAGTATTATCACCGAGCTTACAATCATTATTACTATCGGCTTTTTGCTTCTCTTCTCCATTATTATACCTCCCGTTATGTGTTGCTGTCTGATCGTGTGTTTTTAAACATATATGACGGAAAATTCGGCATATATACCCTGTTTACAGTGCCGCAGTTTGTACAAATAACGTAACATAACGGCCTTATAAGTGCAGTGTCATGGCTTGCGGTTCTGTTTTCCGTCATTTCTGTAAAATCGGTTTTTCCACAGTATAAACAAGGCTTTTGCTCCATTTTTACCTCCCTAAGCTGTTTTCAGCTTTTTTATAAATGATGATACGATACCTAATACAAGTGAGATGAAACCGAATGTTCCCGCAAGTATCACAAATACAAATAATAAGACATTTCCTGCAAGTTCAGTCGGGTCATCGGGGTTTATTCTTATCTTGATCTTATCTCCTGCACTGTATTGTGTCAGTACCTGCTGTGAGGTTGTGTATGTAACGCCGTTGTATGTATAGCTTATGTCAACATAGCGGTTTGTGGTTTCAGTGCTTGACGGTGCGTTGTATGCGGCTATAACGTCCGCTTCAAATGTTACATAGTCCTTGTACTTTACACACTCGACTACTGCCAATACACCGAATACAAGAAAAATCACCGCAAATACTATTGCAACAAACTTTGTTATTGCACTTACAAGATTATTAAACATTTTTATTTCCTCTCAAATCAAATTTTTTACTCTTAAAGCCTGAAAAATATATTAAATACATTGCAACGATCGAAGGCACTGCAAAACAAAATAGTCGGTCAATATCGTTTCTCGGATAATATACTATCCACGGACTGTCCGTTTTTACCTTTATACTCACCGTGTTGCCGACTTTTTTTAAGCAGTAAAACGGTTTGTCTATATGTGCTTCGTATTTGCTGTCTGCATATTCATATGAAACAGTGTATCGTGTTGTGTTGTCCTCATCATTTCCCTTGTAAACGCTTGTTATTTCTGCCGTTACTTTGGGGCAGGAGAACCACTGTATTGTATGAAATACAGGCTTGCCTACATCAACTATTGAAAACAAGCATACAAGCGTTATCAGCAGTATCTTTCCTGCCTTTGGACTAAGCGGGAGTTTTCCTGATGATATTTCCATTATGTCAAGTCCTTTATGTATGTATATTATTGTATTGTTCTTGGTCTTTGTCCTCGTTGAGCTCAACTTTACGGACTTTATTATTGATATAGAGAATATACCCTGCCAAACCGCACCATACAAAAACAAATACATCTAATATAGTGACATACTCCCGCCGCCTACGCTAAAGCTTAGAGGAGGGGGCTTCTCGTTCAAGTACAGCAACCTGTACAGTATCAGCGAGCTAACCCCGTGTGTCCCACGGTTCTTGTTTTTGTTTTGATTTTATGCTAACGCT
>CACWKD010000030.1 GCA_902761345.1 uncultured Ruminococcus sp.
TATAACTCGTGCATAGAAAAATCCAAGCCTAAGAATTTCTGCGGTTTTGTTTTTTGCACTTGATTTTCATACTCAAACAGAATACTCACATAATACTTTTCACTTGCATTTTTACTTACAGTTACCGATTTTAATTTGTAGTTTTCGGGAATTGTACGGTGCTGTTTCATTTTTACAAATCCTGCTTTTGGGAGTTTTATCATTCCGTCTTGAATGATAATGTTTCCGTTCACGAAGTTTGTTGTATAGCTATGTTTATTGCATTTTTTCGATTTGTATTTCGGAAACCCAACTTTTTTATCTCTGAAAAAGTTGTTATATGCACTTTGAAGATTTAGCTGTGCGTTTGCAAGAGCAAGACTGTCAACCTCTTTGAGCCACTCAAATTCAGATTTGTACTGTGCGGGAGTATTGTTCAGCTTCTTTTGGTATTTGTTGTAGTATTCTATTTTATCAGCTAACATTCGATTGTATATGAATCTTACACAACCGAATGTCTTTGCAAACATAACCGTCTGTTCGCTGTTCGGGTATATTCTGAATTTGTAGGCTTTGTTCATCTTTGCTCACCTCTTTATTCTAAAGCATAGCATATAATGGAATCATAGTCAATGATAATTCAGCCTACGGCTGAAGGGCAATTCATCCCACCGCCTATAGAGGTGGGGGACTTCTTGCCCGTTAGGTTAAATCAAGCCCGATAAGTATTTGCATACTCTCTTGCCGCAGCGTCCGCTTCAAGTATCCTATCCAAAGAGTCGGCAGGACGGAGCTTGATATCCTGCATAACATTCCACACGATCTCGCCTATATCGGTGAATGATATTTCGCCGCCGAGAAAACGCGCAACTGCCGCTTCGTTTGCCCCGTTTACAAGTACAGGGGCGGTCTGCCCTATTTCCAAAGCCTTCTTACACGCCCTCAAACATTTAAACGTATCGTAATCAGGCTCGAAAAACGTGAGCGTTCCTACCTTTGTGAGATCAAGCACCCCAACATCACAAGAAGTTCTGTCGGGATATGTAAGCGCATACTGTATAGGTATTTTCATATCGGGTATGCCCATTTGCGCTATTACCGAATTATCGGCATACTCTATCATAGAATGAACTATACTCTCACGATGTACAACTACATCTATTCTGTCGGCAGGAACATCAAAAAGCCACCTTGCTTCTATTATCTCCAAACCCTTATTCATCATACTTGCCGAGTCCACTGTAATTTTTGCGCCCATAATCCAGTTGGGGTGATTTAGTGCTTGCTTTGGAGTAACATTTTTCAGCTGTTCAAGTTTGCGTCCGAAAAACGGTCCGCCCGACGCAGTAAGTATAAGTCTTTTAAGAGCTTTTTTGTCACAGCACCCCTGCAAACACTGGAATATTGCAGAATGTTCGCTGTCTACCGGATAGATATTTACATTATTTTCTTTTGCGCTACTCATTACAAGGTTTCCGCCTGTTACAAGCGTTTCTTTATTCGCAAGCGCAATATTCTTTTTAGCGGAAATTGCAGCCAACGTAGGTCTTAGCCCTATCATACCGACAACAGATGTAAGCACTGTATCAGCCTCTTTTATTACAGCCGCTTCTATCAAGCCGTCCATGCCGTACGATATTTTTGTATCTGTATCTCTTACTGCTATTTTCAGCTTATCCGCTAATTCTTTTGTTCCAACGACTGCCAATCGAGGTTTAAAACGTCTTATCTGTTCTTCGAGAAGTTCGATACTGCTGTTTGCCGTGATCGCCGCTACTCGTATATTCAGCTTCTTGCAAACCTCAAGCGCTTGTGTTCCTATCGAACCCGTTGACCCGAGAATAGACACACACTCTGTCATATCTTATCCCAGCCTTCCTGATACTATCGGCAAAAACATTATCATTATCATCATTACAGGCGATGTAAATATTACGCTGTCAAAACGATCAAGCATTCCTCCGTGTCCGGGTATAAGAGAACCGTAATCCTTAATACCGATACTTCTCTTTATAAGAGAGAAGCTGAGATCGCCCACTATCGAGAATATCGAACCCAATAAACCGAATAGTCCCAATGCAAAGTAATTTACAACTTCTCCTCCGTGGAAAAAGAAGTTTTCAAATATTACTCCTATCAAAAGCGACAGCAACGCTCCTGCTATAACTCCCGATACAGCGCCCTCAACAGTCTTTTTGGGGCTTATCTTAGGACAAAGCTTATGCTTGCCTAAAGCGCTTCCGCCAAAATATGCTCCTGCGTCTGCAAGCCAAGGTGTTGCAAGCGCTGTAACTGCGTAGAATATTCCCACTATATTAGTGGATCTGTCAAACACATAAAGTATTGTCCACAAGCCCAAGGTACACATCAGTGTAATTATAAATGCGTATGACAAATCAGAGAACACGACATGTTCGTGATTAAATATCATTGAAAGGAATAATGCCGTAACATACACAAAAGTTAATATCGGCACAACATAATCATACGAATAAAACAAGCAAAAAGCAAAACAAAATACTATACTCGGAACAGCTATTGTAAGCTTTTTATCAAGCTTATTTGCTGATAATCCCTCATATACGCACATAGACGCTATCAGTGCAAAGCCTATATCAACAGCTATCCCATAAAAGCTTCCCAGTATCATTACTCCTACTGCTACCGGTATTCCAACTACCGCAGATAATATACGGGTTTTCATTAATTATACACCACCAAATCTCCTGTTGCGTTTTGAGTATTCAAGCAAAGCTCGGTTTAAATCCTTTTCTGTGTAATCAGGCCAAAGCACATCATCTATGTAGTATTCGGAATACGCAGACTGCCATAACAAAAAATTAGACGTTCTATGCTCTCCGCTTGGTCTGATTATTAGATCCGGATCGGGCTGGTTTGCTGTGTATAGATGATCTGAAATCAACTGTTCGTTTATTTCAGACGGCTGCAATTCTCCTTTTAAGATACTTTCACCTATCTGTTTCATTGCGTAAACCATTTCTGCACGCCCGCCGTAATTCATAGCAAGATTTAAAACCATTCCGTTTCGCACTGATGACAACTCTTGATTTTCTTTCATCAGCTCCTGTATATCCTCGGGAAATGCAGATATATCGCCTATAAACCGAAGTATTATCGTATCATCACGAAAATCCCTGAGCGCTTCCTGTAAATACTCCCTGAAATACCTCATAAGAGTATTTACCTCCTCCTGCGGTCTGTTCCAGTTCTCCGTTGAGAATGCATATAATGTGAGATATTTTATTCCTATATTACTGCAATAGCGGCTGATCTTTCTAAAGGTTGTCGCTCCTGCTTTATGACCTGCTGTTCTCGGCAATCCACGCTTTTTTGCCCACCTGCCGTTGCCGTCCATTATTATTCCCAAATGCTCCGGCAATTTTATCTTTGTAATATCAATATCATCAGACGACGATACATTTGAAAACAATCCCATGACATAACACCATTACTGTCAGATCGACATTACTTCTTTCTGCTTAGCCTCACAAAGCTGGTCTATCTGCTTTATATACTTATCTGTAAGCTCCTGAACCTTTTTCTCCATCTTCTTGAGATCGTCCTCTGTAATATCGCCGTTCTTCTTCATCTTCTTGAAGTCCTCTATCGTATCACGGCGAATGTTTCTGATGTGAACTTTCTTGCCCTCTGCCGTCTTGGAAACCTCCTTAACGATCTCCTTACGTCTATCCTCTGTGAGCGGCGGAAAAACAAGACGAATGATCTTACCGTCATTCTGCGGATTGATACCTATATCGGAAGACTGTATTGCTCTCTCAATTGCTTTAAGAACAGTAGCGTCCCAAGGCTGAATTGTGAGCGTTCTTGCCTCTGTAACAGAAACAGCAGCCAATGCATTAATTGCTGTCGGAGCGCCGTAGTAATCTACCATTACTCTGTCAAGAATGTTAGGGTTTGCTCTTCCTGCTCTGATCTCTCTGTACTCAACTTCAAGGTGATCTACTCTCTTGTTCATTCTTTCTTCGCATTTTTTAAGTGTTTCTTTCATTTTTAATTCCTCCGTAATCTTATAATGTTAATAATATATGTAAACCTTTTATCAGTTAGTAACTACTGTACCAACATTTTCGCCGCATACAGCTTTTACTATGTTATCTGTATCCTCTAAACTGAATACAAGTATCGGCAGAGAATTATCCATACAAAGAGAAGCCGCCGTGCTGTCCATTACTTGAAGTCCTCTCTGTAAAACCTCCTGGAATGTTATAGTTTCAAACTTTACTGCGTCATCGTACTTATGCGGATCTTTGTCGTAAACTCCGTCTACCATTGTCGCTTTCAGCATAATATCTGCGCCGATCTCAACGGCACGCAAAGCAGCTCCCGTATCTGTCGAGAAGAACGGGTTGCCCGTACCGCAGCCGAATACTACTACTCTGCCCTTTCTAAGGTGTCTTTCAGCCTTATCTTTAACGTACAATTCAGCTACCTGCGGCATAGCGAGCGCCGTCTGAACTCTTGCGTCCACTCCCATTTGCGTAAGTGTGTCGGCAACACCAAGCGCATTGATAACAGTAGCGAGCATTCCCATATGATCTGCACGAGTTCTGTCCATACTTCCGCTTGATCTGCCTCTCCAGAAATTGCCGCCGCCTACTACGATCGCAACCTCTACGCCCATTTCAACAAGCTTCTTTACAGGCTCACAGTATTTTGTTACCGTATCAAAATCTATTCCTGATTTCTGTTCGCCTGCAAGAGCTTCTCCGCTCAGTTTCAAGAGAACTCTTTTATATTTAGGTTCCATTCTGATCAATCCTCCGTTATTATCACACTGATCTCTCAGTTTATATTTTTCGCTATTACTACTATTTTACAATAAACTGTCCAATCTGTAAAGGATAAATATTGAATATTTACTTCAGGTTAATAAATTTTTATTATTTGACATCACTTCTTATGATCTATCGTATTTGATAATAATAATTGTGTTACAATATTTATAATTGATACTATTACAACTATTGCTGTATATAAATAAGGAATTTCCTTAAAAAATGCTATATTAAAAAAGTCTGCCCACAGCAATAATACCGATACGAACCCTATTATTTGTACTCCTGTTACAAACAGCTTTATTCTTGTAAGCGGTTTATATATGTTTATTATTAATATTATCCCTGTTACAGCAAGCGATATTACGCACAACCCCGATACCTGTACATCTGTAAGTGCAAATGTTTCCGATAACAACACGATACTAACCACTGTTATTACATCTGTAAGCGCCGCAGGCAGAGAGTTTACGGCGATACTTTTAAGGAAGTCATCTTTTATCCTCGTATTATTTTTTAGAAAGGATAATATAAAAGACGGAAATCCAATTGTCAACGCGCTGACAAGCGTCATCTGTATAGGTTCTAAAGGATAACTAAAATCTGTTATCATAAAAATTACTGACATTATTGCAGAAAAAATTGTCTTAACAAAAAACAGCGACGCACTTTTCTGTAAATTATTTATCGAACGTCTGCCCTCTGCTACTACATCTGCAAGCGATCTCAAATCGGAGTTTAGCAGCACAAGACGAGCGGTATTTCGTGCTGCGGAACTTCCTGATACAGGCGCAGCCGAACAATCGCTCTCTTTTAATGCGAGAACATCGTTTACTCCGTCACCAACCATTCCCACTTTATGACCGCATTTTTTTAGCGCTGTTATTATCTTTCTTTTTTGTTCGGGCGATACTCTGCCAAATATAGTATTTTCTTCGACTGTTTTTTCTATATCCTCATCGCACACTTTTGACATATCTATACAATGTTGTTCTTCTTTAAAAATACCGCTGCACAGTCTTTTTACTGTTTCGGGAGAATCACCCGAAATTACTTTTATTTCAACACCCTGATCAGTGAAATAATCAAATGTTTTTTCTATACCGCTTCTCAGCTCCTCTGTAAACTTTACATATCCTATAAGTTTAACATCGTTTGGAACATTATTACCGTCTATATTCTTTGCCGAAACTGCAAATGCTATATTTCTGTAATTATCATCGGTTTCGGGCAAAACCGTACCGCTTGTGAATATCATCTCCTTTGCGCCCATAATTAATGTGCCGTATTCCTCGGTGGTTATCGCCGACCATTTTCTCTCTGATGTAAACGGTACAGTTGACAAAACCGTACATTTGTAACTATTCTTAACATACGATTTAATTGCTTCTGTTACAGAATTATTATCTTCCGAATATCCTGCAAATATACTCATCGCTCTTTTTACGTCATCATCGCAAAAGCCGTTTGCGGCAGCTATACCCGAAACCTGCATTTTGCCTGTTGTTATTGTGCCTGTTTTGTCAAGACACAGAACGTCTATGCGAGCCAATGATTCCAAAGAATACAGATCCTGTGACAGCACATTCTTTTTTGAAAGTCGTATTACACCAACGGCGAATACGGTAGATGTAAGCAAAATCAATCCCTCGGGTATCATTCCTATCACCGCTGTCGCTGTTCCTGTCAAGGCTTCTTTATATGTGCCTTGTGATAATGTATATTGGTTATAAAACAACAGTCCGCCAATCGGAATAATACTAAATGCTATTATCAGAATAATCTTATTGATGAATTGTACGATCTCGGAGTTTGGCTGTTTTACACGCTTTATTTGCCTGAGTATCGTATCGGCGTAATTATCCCTGCCTGCCGCTGTGATCTTACAAACTGCCTTTCCTCCTATAATATAACTGCCCGACAGCAGCTCATCTCCCTCTTTTTTTGTTACGGGGTCTGATTCTCCTGTTAAAAGGGATTCGTTTACCTCACAATTCCCGCAAAGCACTGTACAATCATTTGGTACTTGTTCGCCTCTGCCTATACTTATAACATCTCCAAGTACAAGTTCAGTAACCGTAACCGTTTGGGGATTTCCGTTTCTGATTACGTTTATAGTTTCGGTATTTATTATAGAAAGCTTATCTACTGTTTTCTTTGCTCTGATTTCCTGTATTATGCCTATAAACGTATTTGAAATTACAACTATCATAAACAGACAATTTTTTACAGAACCCGATAAAAATAACAGTACCGCCAAAACTGCATTTACAATGTTAAAAACTGTAAAAATATTTTCAAACAAAATTCTTTTATAAGATTTTGAAGCAGGCTTTGCTTTTTTATTGCATTTTCCCTCTTTCCTCATCTGCAAAACCTCTGCATTATTAAGTCCTGTTATCGTATTCATAATTACCCTTTCTGAAAAATATAGTCAATTTGTTTCTTATAATCACTATAAATCGTTTTTAAGTTCCATATTCTTTCCGAACTTTACAATTACCATTTTAAAAAAGTTGTGTCGGATAATAATATTATTCAGGGAGGTGAGTTTTTGAAAAAAGCGATAAAAGCCGTATGTGTACTGCTTACAGGTATTTGTACCTTTATTCTTACAGTGTGCGCAGAAATCAACAGCAAATTACCCGATGAATATACTGTCTATGAAAATGAAACTTTCTCTATAACAGATTATAACACGTTATCGTTTGAAAATAAACAGGGGGAGGATTTTTGTTTTAACACAAATCACGGGACAAATTCTTTAAACGGCAAACTGATGCTGATGAATATTATTCCCGTTAAAGACATAAATCTTCATACTCAGGAGAAAAAATATGTCATTCCCTGCGGAAATATTTTCGGCATTAAATTTTATACCAAAGGCGCTGTCGTAATAAAATGTTCCGATATTCCGATAGGTACTAAAAATATTAATCCCGGTTTAAGCTGTGGTCTTAAAGAGGGCGATAACATTACTAAGATCAACGGACAAGATATTCTTTCATGCAATGATGTTACTAACGCTGTACAGAAAAGCGGCGGCGAACCTATCTCCTTGACCTATACTCGTGACGGAAATACGGAAAACACCATAATTACTCCTGTAAAAACCGATGAGGACAACGAATACAGAATAGGTCTTTGGATAAGAGATTCCTGCGCAGGTTTGGGAACGATGACTTTCTATGACCCTGATACAGGGTATTTCGCTTCTCTCGGACACGGTATATGTGACAGCGATACGGCAAGTCTGCTCCCTCTTGATAAGGCTGTCATTACAAAAGCCGAAATAAGCAGTATAACAAAAGGGGCGGACGGTATTACGGGAAGTATAAACGGGTATTTTGCCAATGATACTTCTATGGGATATGCTCTTATCAATAACGATACGGGGCTGTATGGTGTTCTTAATTCTCCTGCTCAGATGTTTGAACCTGTCGAGATCGCAAATATACAGGACGTAAAAAAGGGGCATGCACAAATTTTATGCACGCTTGACGATGAGGGGGCTAAATATTACGACATTGAAATCACTCATGTTGACTATGATGAAACAAATAAGACAAAAAATTTACAGATTACTGCCACAGATAAAAGATTATTGGCAAAAACAGGCGGAATTATTCAGGGAATGAGCGGAAGTCCTATATTACAAAATGGTAAATTAATTGGAGCTGTTACCCATGTCCTCGTGACAAATTCCTCCAAAGGATATGGCATTTTTGCTCAGAATATGTATAGCGAAATGGAAAACTGTTCTATGGAGGGAAATCTAATTACAGTTTTGTAACTCATTGTAACGAAATTGTTGCAAAATAACTATTGCCATTTTTACCAATTTATGGTAATATATGTACAACAAACCAATTAATGGTAAATGGAGGTTACAAAAAATGGAAAATAAAATTAAGCTGCTCATTTCGGAAGAAAGCTCTGCTTTTTCCCCCGACGAAATCACTTGTTTCAACTCTTACGGTATAGACGTAAGCTTTTGCCGTAAGGACGGTATCGTAGTTATGGAACAGATCAAGGAACTTGATCCCGATGTTGTTATTATCGATATGTTTATGTCCCGTGCAGACGCTATCGGCGTACTCAAGAGCTTTGACAAGGATAAGTCGGACACAAATCCGATCTTTATCGTTGCCTCGTCGTTTGACAGTGATGTGCTTCAAAAGGAAATATCTTCCTGCGGAGGTTCTTACTTTGTAATAAAGCCATACAACGTAAGCACCATGGCAATAAGCATTTCCGAATTATGCAAGGTCAAGAATGTAAGGGCGAGAAAGCTCATTACAACCGAGCCTGTAACATCTGTAAACCTTGAGGTAAGCGTTACTCAGATTCTTCATCAGATAGGTGTTCCCGCACACATCAAGGGTTATCATTATCTGCGTGACTCTATCATTATGGCAATAGAAACACCCGAGATCATCAACGCTGTAACAAAGTGCCTGTACCCGTCTGTTGCTAAAAAATACAACACGACTTCTTCAAGAGTAGAACGTGCCATTCGTCATGCTATCGAGGTAGCTTGGGACAGGGGCGATATTGATATTCTCAACTCTTACTTTGGATATACTATCCACACAGGAAGAGGCAAGCCTACAAACAGCGAGTTCGTAGCTATGATTTCCGACAAGCTCAGATTACAGCTTAAAACTACCGCATAACAATTCAGCCGACTAATGCATTTCGCAAAAGTCGGCTTTTTTAATTATAGTAAACGACTTTTATAAATAGTATTAAATCCTATTTATAAAAGTCGGCTCCGTACATTTTAGGGGACGCTTTCTGCCAAAGCGTCTGCCAAAGGCACTAATCTTCGATGTCGCCCTCTTTCAAAGGGCAAAATTCTGCCTTCGGCGAGCAGGGACGCTGTCCCTGCACCCTGCAAGCGCCCGTAGGAAGTGCCCTTGGGGTACCTTTGAAAAGGCTTGAGCGAAACTTTATTATGTTTTTTCTTTTTTAGGCAATTTTCTTTGCCGTTCACTATATTGTTCCCTATTTCCTCTCCCACTTGTTGCACAAATCGTTTATTTGATCGGCAAATTTTGCAAGATCTTTATTTGCAAGACCCTTATTCTGCTCGATAACGTCAAGCAGTCTTTTTCCTGCCTGAAGCAGTCTGTCATATACTGCTTTTGCTTTCTTATTGACCTTAGTTTTCAACTTTACTGTATTGCCGTGAGAAATACACTTAAATTCCGTTAATTCGTATGACGCTCCCATATACGGTGCGGCTGCGGGAAACGACAGCTTTCTGACAATAGTCTGAGCAAAATCATCGCATACAGTGTCACCGCCGTGATTTACAAAAACCATTTCGGGTCTGTTTTGAAGATTTCCCAGCCAATCAAGCAGCATATTCATATCCGCATGACCGCTGATACCGTCCATTAAAGCAATTCTTGCGTTTACAGATATTTCTTCTCCAAACAGCTTTACTCTTTTCGCACCGTCTATAATCGTTCTGCCAAGTGTTCCCTCTGCCTGATAGCCTACAAAAAGTATTGTTGATTCCGCTCTCCAAAGGTTATGCTTTAAATGGTGTCTTATACGTCCTGCCTCGCACATTCCGCTGGCTGACAATATTACCTTTGGGGTAGGATCGTTGTTTATCGCAATAGAATCGTCGCTTGTTACAGCCAAATTCAGATTGGGAAACTTTATAGGATCAATGCCCGATTTCAGTAAAGTAAGCGTTTCGCTGTCGCAGTAGTCATACATATCCTCGCTGTATATCTCTGTCGCCTCAACCGCCAAAGGACTGTCTATCCATACGGGAAAGTTACCGAATTTTTTTAAATATCCGCTGTCCTTTATCTCTCGCAAAAGATACAGCATTTCCTGTGTTCTGCCTACCGCAAACGAAGGTATTACAACATTACCGCCCTTTTCAAAGGTTTCGTATATTATTGATGTAAGCTGGCTTGTGTAGTCCGCTCTTACCCCGTGAAGTCTGTTGCCGTATGTGGATTCAATAACAACATAATCGGCATACTCAGGCTTTGTGGGATTTTTGATCAGCGGTCTGTCGATGTTTCCGACATCGCCCGAGAACAATATTACTTTTTTAATATCGCCCTCTGTAATCGTTATCTCTATAGACGCCGAACCCAACAAATGTCCTGCGTCTATAAATCTTGCCGTAATATTGTCCGAGATCTTAATGTGCTTTTCGTATCTGCATGGGTGAAAAAGTTTAAGACAATTTTCTGCGTCTGCTGCGGTGTACATCGGTGTATATTCAATTCCGCCGGAACGCTTTGATTTTCTGTTTTTCCACTCGGCTTCCATTTCCTGAATATGTGCGGAATCCTCCAACATGATCCTGCATAATCTTGTTGTGGCAAATGTTGTATAGATACTTCCGCAAAAACCTTGCTTTGACAGCAGAGGCAGCTTGCCCGAATGGTCTATATGTGCGTGAGTGAGAAGTACAAAATCTATCTCCGACGGCAATATCGGCAATTCGCAGTTTTCATATATATCGGGACCCTGTTCCATACCGCAGTCAACAAGGAATTTTATGTTTCCTGTTTCAACAAGAGTACATGACCCCGTAACCTCATGGGCAGCTCCGAGAAATGTTATCTTCATTTTATCACCTACTAACCTAATGTTTTTACCAAACCGATAGCGTATCTCTGAATTTTGAGTGCGTCTGACGCCGTTACCTTGCCGTTTCCGTCTACGTCTAACGCTGCTTTAATTTCTGCCGATACATTTTTCCATAAACCTATTGCATAGCGAAGTGCATTCAGCGAGTCCTTTGTTGTAATTCTTCCGTCTCCGTTCGAGTCGCCTGTAATAACCTCTTTTTGAGTTTCCTTTTCTTTAACTGTAACAGTAAACTCCGCACTCAAAGCCGCATATACTGCCGTTACGTTTATCATACCTGCTTTACTGCTGTCAAAGCCCTGTATCTCCACTTGGTTTGTTACATCTACTTTTACATTGTTTCCGTAATCTGCATATACGATCATTCCTGTTGTATCTAAAATGTCGCCTATCTCGTATTCTGTTTTTGTCGGAGGGGTTACTTCCAATGATAAAGCCTCTGCCGCAATCACTTCAACAGTAAAACTTGTTTGGAAACCTTGAAAATCAATCACAACTGTTTTTGTTCCCGGTGTTGTGCTGTCAAAGCCTGTGACCTGTACCTGATCTGTTACATCCTTGCGAAAATCTCCGTTATATATTGCCGCTGCAGACAAGTTTGAAATATCAAGCTGTTCTCCGATAACGTATTCTGTTTTTGTGGGTAATACATACTCAACATTTTCCAGAGTCCTGTCGTAGACTGTTATTCCGAAAACTGTCTGATAGCCTTGGTATTCTATAACAACCTGTTTATCGCCCGGGGTAGTCATATCGGGTTCTGTAATCGTTATTTCGCTTGTAATGTCTTCCGTATTTCCGTTGTTGTATACTTTTGATACCAAAAGTCCCTCATAGCTTATAGGTTCATCTGTATAATATGCGCTTCTGTTGACACTGTTTTGAATAACGATCGATGTTATTGTTATTTCTGAAACTGTTATTTCAAATGAAGCCGTAAATCCATTATATTCTATGCTTACAGTTTTGTTTCCGAGCGTACTCATATCGGGTTCTGTAATCACTGTTTCAGATGTAATATCCCTTGTTGTACCGTTATCATACTGAGCTGTAACTACCAATCCTGTTGTGTCAAGCTTTTCCCCTATACCGTATTCTGTCTTTGTGGGATAACTTGTCACTGTAACCGCACTCAACACCACATCTGCCACATTTATTTCAAATACTGCCGTTTGCTCTCCGTACGTTATTGTTACCTGCTTTGTTCCTGCCGATGTCATATCGGGATACGAGATAACAACATTTTCTGTAACATCTCTTGTACTGCCGTCGCTGTATGACGCAGTCACTGTCAATCCATCGGCTGCAAATATATCTCCCGTTGTGTAGCTTAGTTTCTCGGGATAACTTGATATTGTTATTCCTGTCAAAGAAATCTCAAGAACAGTAATGCTTATCTCTGTACTCTTATCGGCAAACGATACTGTTATCTGCTTTACACCTGCTGCCAACATATCGGGCTGCGAATAGGTTACACTGTCTGTTACATCTAACGTACTTCCGTCACTAAATGCTGCCGTAACTTTCATTCCGTCCGAGATAAAATTCTCTCCGAGATAATACTCTGTCTTTTCAGGCGGCTGTTCTACCGTAATTGAAATAAGCTCTGCCGCAGTTACATATATTTTATATGATGTGCTTGATCCGTCATAAGACAACAATACATCGTAAGTACCCGTTGTATTCATATCAGGCTCGGAAATCGTTACGCTGTCTGTTACGTCTTTTGTGCTGCCGTCCGAAAATATTGCTGTAACAATTAACCCTTCCGAACTAAACACATCGCCTACATTATAGTATGTTTTTGCAGGTTCATTTGCAACAGATATACTGACTGTCTGTATTGCGTTTTCTATAACAGTTATGTTGTATTCCGCTGTCTTTCCGCCGTAGGAAACTATAACCGCTTTTACACCCGGCGTTAACATATCGGGCTGTGCCACAGTTATAGAACCTGTAACATCTGAACTTGTTCCGTCGCTGAAATCTGCTGTTACTGCAATACCGCTGTATGTAAACTCATCTCCTGCATTATACTCCAGCTTATCGGGGAACTGTGTTATTGCGATCGCTGTAACTTCAATATCTAATGCCGTAATATTAAATGAACTTGAAACATTTCCGAATGTTACTGTGATCTCCTTTTCTCCAGCTGCGGTCATATCCGGCTGAGTATAGCTTACGCTATTTGTTACATCTCTTGTACTGCCGTCACTGAACGCCGCCATTACAATAATTCCGCTCGGGTCAAATGTTTCTCCTATAAAATATGTGACCTTTGAGGGATACTGTGTTATCGAAATTCCTGTTGCGGCCGCCTCGGTTACATTTATATTAAATTCTGTTCTTTGTCCTGCAAAAATTATTTCTACCGTCTTTGTACCTGCCGTACTCATATCGGGCTGCGAATATACAGCTTCCTGAGTTATATCCTTTGACGCACCGTCACTGTATGTTGCCGTTATTACCATACCCAAAGTATCGAGTGTTTCGCCTGTATAATAATCGACCTTATCGGGGAGCTTTGTAACCGTTATTTCTGTTACCGTCGCCGATATTACATTTATTACAAAGCTTGCTGTTACTCCGCCGTATGATACGGTTATCTCCTTAATGCCCTCAGACGTCATATCGGGAGCAGAATAGCTTACACTGTCGGTAACGTCTTTTGATGTACCGTCGTTAAAGCTTGCCTTAATATTAATTCCGCCTGCTGTAAAGCTCTCTCCTATATAATAATCCACCTTATCGGGCAGTTTGATTATACTCAAAGCTGTCGGAACTATCTCCGTTACTACAATGTTAAACTGTATGCTCTGACCACCAAATGTAACGGTTACAGGCTTTTCACCGGGTGTTGTCATATCAGGCTGTGAGAATGTAAGGCTGTCGGTTACATCTCGTGTTTCGGAATTACTGAATAAGGCTGTAACTTCTATTCCGTTTGGCTCGAATGTTTCGCCTACATAATAATTTGTTTTATCGGGGTTTTTATTAATTGAAAGAGATACAGCAGTTACTGCTTTTACTGTAATATCAAAAGACACCGACTGTCCGCCGAAGGACGCTGTTACCGATTTTGTACCCTCTGTATTCATATCGGGATAAGAATATACAAGGCTGTCGCTGACATCTCGTGTTTCTCCGTTATTAAACGCTGCATAAACTTCTATTCCGTTAGTATTGAGTACCTCTCCCACATAATACTCAAGCTTTTCGGGCGTCTTTGAAAGATTTAGTCCTGTTGCGGTTACTTCTGTAACTGTTATGTTAAATGACGCTGTATTGTTTTCAAATGTTACTGCAACAGGTTTTGTTCCTGCCGTACTCATATCGGGTTCGGAAACCGACACATCATTTGTTACATCTTTAGACGTTCCGTTATTATAGTACGCCGTAACTGTCATTCCTGCCGTATTTAAAATTTCGCCTGTGAAGTACGAAAGCTTTGACGGAGGATTTATCTCGATTGAAGTTACGGCTGTCTGAGTTACCGTAATATCGAATGTTACATTTTTACCGTCATACGAAACTACTATCTGCTTTGTTCCCGGGGTACTCATATCGGGATTTGACAGAGTTACTAAAGCCGTAACATCCTTTGTAGTACTATTATTATAAAATGCCGTTATCTTTAACCCGTCCGAACTGAATGTATCTCCGGTAAAGTATGCAGACTTATTCGGTTTAGACGATACAGTTAAATACGAAACCGCTGTTTGTGTAACCGTAATTCTAAATGTTGCTGTTTTTCCTGCGTATGTTACCGTTATATCCTTTGTTCCCGCTGTGTTCATATCGGGAGTTGACAGCGTTACGCTTGACGTTACGTCTTTTGTTGTATTGTTGTCATAAGCTGCGGTTATCTTCATTCCGTCCGAAACAAATGTATCTCCGGTATAATACGATAGTTTGGTTGGTGTTGATGTTACCGATATTCCTGTAACTGTCGGGTCTTTAACCGTTATAGTAAATGTTGCCGTCTTTCCTGCGTATGTTACTGTAATCGTCTTTGTTTCTGCCGTGTTCATATTAGGTGTTGACAGCGTTACGCTTGACGTTACGTCTTTTGTTGTATTGTTTTCATATGTAGCCGTTACTTTCAAACCTGCCGAGGAGAATGTTTCTCCTGTGAAATACGTGAGCTTTGTAGGCTTTGTTGTTACTGTTATACCTGTAACAACCGGGTCTGTTACCGTTATGTCAAACGATGTGCTTTTACCGCCGTAAGAAACAGTTACTTTTTTTGTGCCCGATGTATTCATATTGGGAGCTGTATATGTAAGACTGCTTGTTACATCGGCTGTCGTGCTGTTATTATATACAGCTCGTACTTTAATTCCGCTGATACTGAACGTATCGCCTGTATAGTATGAAACCTTGGACGGATAGTTTATTATAGTCAAGCCTGTAACTTCAAGCTGTGTTACCGTAATACTGAAAGATGTGCTTTGTCCCGCATAAGTGACTGTTACAGGTTTTGTTCCCGGTGTACTCATATCGGGACTTGACAGCGTAACACTGCTTGTTACATCGCCTGATGTATCATTATTATACTTGACTGTTACTTTTAGTCCCGAAGAATCAAACGTATCGCCCGTAAAATAAGATGTCTTTGTAGGATTTTTTGATACGGACAAAGAGATTACTGTTACGGCTGTAACTGTTATATCAAATGTCGCTGTTTTTCCGCCGTATGTTACAGTTACAGGCTTAGTTCCTGCCGTTGTCATATCGGGTGATGAAAACGTCATACCGCTTGTAATAACCTTAGTTGTATCATTATTATAATAAACAGTTACCTCCGTACCGGCAGAACTGAACGTTTCATTAGTATAATATGAGGTTTTGGTTGGGTTTTTAGTTACAACAATTTTCGTTATAGCAATTGCCGTTACGGTAATATTAAATGACGCTGTTTTACCTCCGTATGTTACGGTTACAGGCTTAGTTCCTGCCGTTGACATATCGGGTGAAGATACAGTTGCTGTATTTGTTACATCTTCCGTTGAACCGTCGCTGTAAACTGCCGTTACTTTCATTCCGTCCTTTAAGAAGCTGTCATTTTGATAATAAGATGTTTTTGTCGGAGGAGATACAGTAATACTTGAAAGCGTCTTTTGAGTAGCAGTAACCTTCTCCACCGCACAAGTGATTTTGCTTGCCGCTACATCAGTATAATCTTTATCGAATAACTCCTCTACTGTATAAACAAGAGTTTGATTTGTAAGAGCCTTTGAAGCTTGTGTATGGAAACGTATAAGCTCGGTTTTTTTAGTAAACGTCTGCCCTCCGTTCGGATTAAAAAGCAAACTGAAATTATATATCATATTGCCTAGCGGATTAGCATATGTAGTCACATCTTTTAGTGCCGAGTTGACCTCATAGATCGGAGATGAGTTGCTTGTGTAATATTTTAATCCTGTTTTAAGCTTTATTGTACCGTTAAATCCCTGAACGCTGTTTGAGGCATTGATATAAAATACTATATCAAGCAAATCCCCCGAACTGCATGAAAAAGCGGCTGAGGTGAGCGAGGATTTTTCTATATCTATCTCAGCAGCCATTACTGTTGAAGAAAAGCAGGATATGCACAATAACAATGATAAAATAAAACTAAAAACTCTCTTTCTCATAATGATCCTCCTTGTGTGTTATCGGACTGTCATATACATATATAGTCTTATTTTACCATATTTTTTTATATTAGTAAATATTATCTATGGAATTTTACGATATTTTTATACTGTGTTTTTGATGAAGTCGATTTGTAAGCATAATTAACAAACAAAATCCCCTCTGCCGTTATGACAAAGGGGTATTTTTATAATATTAACTGTACATCTCCGTTACTCGGCTTTTTAAAAATCCTCGCCGTTCTCTATCTTTGAGATCTGCTCAATTCTTCTCTCGTGTCTGCCGCCCTCAAACTCTGTGTTAAGGAAAATGTCGGTAAGCTTTACTGCTGTTTCGGGAGAAATAACTCTTCCTCCCATTGCAAGTATATTCGCGTCGTTATGTCTGCGTGTCATCTCTGCGCAAAACTCATTTGTTACAACAGCCGCGCGAATACCTTTAACTTTGTTTGCAGCTATTGAAATGCCTATTCCCGTACCGCAGCAGAGTATTCCTTTCTCTGCCTCTCCGCTTGCAACAGCGTCTGCAACTTTCTTTGCGTAAACTGCATAGTCAACAGACTCCTCGCTGTAACAACCGTAATCTTTATACTCGATACCGTTCTTTTTCAGATACTCAATTATCGCCTCTTTTAAACAAAATCCGCCGTGATCTGCTCCTAAAGCTATCATAGTACAACTCTCCTTTAAACTATATTATTATTTATTTTTGCTTTTTGCCATAAGCTCTCTTTGTGCCTGCGGAAGTCTTAAATATGTCGGCATAAGCTCGGCTGACGAAATAGTGTTACCGGCATTAAACTTGCTCTCTGCCGCCATACATACTCCCGACGCTCTCTGATACCTTATATTTTCGGGGGCAAGCTCTATCGTACTGAGTACAGACTTCATTTTTTCATAACAAAGCGCCGCTCCGTCACCTGCAAGAATTATCTTTCTGTCAATGCTTTTAAGCTCCTCTGTAAGCTCCTCTATACTCAGCGCCCTATCCTCGCATACCCTTACAACACCGTTTTCCGTTACCTCAAACAACGCATTATAAACCTGACTGCACCTTGCGTCCATTACACAACAAATATAAGCGTCACACGGCTCAAAATTATACGCCATACTCTCAAGTGCAGAAACTGCAATACACGGTTTATTCAGCGGATATGCCATACCCTTTATCTGTGCAACGCCTATTCTTATTCCCGTAAACGAACCCGGTCCGCAATTTACTGCAAAACAATCTACCTCGGCAGGGGAAATACGGCAGCTTTTTAATAACAGCTGCGTCATCGGCATTAGTGTTTCGCTGTGTGTAAGCATACAATTAAGAAAAAATTCTCCCTTTATTACTCCGTCCTCTGTAAGCGCGGCAGACGCACACTTTGCGGAAGTATCAACTGCAAATATTTTCACACCTCTGCCCCCTCTATTCTAAACACTCTCTCTGTATCGCCGTTACCCTTTTCTATCTCTATCTTTATAACATTTTCGGGCAGAGCGTTTTCTATATTTTCGCTCCACTCTATTATGATCACTCCCGTATCGAGATAATCAAAAAATCCTGTGGAATATAGATCGTCCCACCCCGATATTCTGTACATATCAAAGTGATATACATTATATTTTGCCCTGTACTCATTGACTATCGCAAAGGTTGGGCTTGACACAACATCATCTCCGCCCAAACCTCCTACTATACCTCTTGTAAGAGTGGTCTTGCCCATTCCCAAACCGCCGAAATATGCAATTACTTCATTTCCGACAAGCTTTTCTGCGAGCTTGCGTCCCAATTCCATAGTTTCCTCGGGACTGTTCGATATATAAACTGACATAACAACACCTAATTATAATTTTTTCCTATTGGATTATAGCACATTTTCTTATTTTATACAACCTTGATTTTTTTATTTTTTATTTTCTTACAACATTGAAAAAAATATCACAATATTTTTATTTTATTCTTGATTATGTTACAAATATCATATATAATTTTAACAGGTGATGCTAATGAAATTAATTGCGGAAAAAATTTCCTCATACTTTAAATATACAGATAAATTCCTTTGGCTTATCGTTATCGGTATGAACACACTGAGCCTTTTGCTTATTGCAAGTATGCAGCGCGCGGGAGATTACAATTACCTCAGAACTCAGATCATCGCCCTTATTATAGGCACTGTCGGGGCTGTAACAATTTCCTGCATAGATTACAAGTACATACAAAAGCTCTGGTGGCTTATCGCTGCTGTCGGGTTTGGACTGATAGCGTTGGTTTTCTTATTTGGTATCAGAGTTGAGGGTACAGACGATATTGCTTGGATAAAAGTAGGCGGTTTTTCTTTGCAGCCGTCCGAGATAGTAAAAATTTGCTTTATTGTTACACTATCCGTTCATCTGAGTTTCCTTACCAAACACAATAAAATAACATCTTTTCCTCATGTATGCCTGTTGGCTGTACATGGCGCTGTTCCTGTTGTACTTATACATCTTCAGGGTGATGACGGCTCTGCTCTTATTTTTGCATTGATTTTTGTAATAATGACTTTTGCGGCAGGAGTTCAGCTGAGATATTACATAGGAACTATCATGGCGGCGCTGCTTTGCGTACCTTTTGTATGGACTAAGATCTTTAATGATGACCAGCGAAGCAGAATACTTGTTCTTCTGAACCTTGATGAAAACGCAAAATCGGTATACGGTTGGCAGCAGTATCAGGGCAAGCTGTCCATTATGGCAGGAGGATATACAGGCGCGGGACTGTTTAAGGGACAACGTGTCGGATATGCCATTGTACCCGAACAGGAAAACGACTTCATCTTTACGGTAGCAGGCGAAGAACTCGGATTTTTAGGGTGCTGTATTATACTTTTGTTATTCCTGTTTATCCTGCTGAGAATATTCTACAAATCCGCTCACGCTCGTGATGAATTCGGACAAAACCTATGTATAGGAGTATTCGGGTTGATTTTTTCACAGACTGCTGTCAATCTCGGAATGGTACTTGGATTTCTGCCCGTTGTAGGCGTAACGCTGCCGTTTTTCAGCGCAGGCGGTACTTCGCTTATGGTTATTATGACTTGCATAGGTATCGTTCAGAGCGTCAACATTTACAGCAATGAGGAACGATTGATTATTAAGGCGCATGATTAGAAAACAAAAAACCTTCTGTTGTATAGCAGAGGGTTTTTATATTCACTGTCCACAACTTAAGAATAGAGTAAATGTATGCAGGGTATGGGGCGGCAGCCCCAAAGGGCAGCGGGCGAAGCCCGCTAACCCTTAGCCCCCTTGACATGATTTTGCCGAAAACCAATCAACCGAAACTGATTGCTTAAGTTGTGGATAGTGTTTTTATATTATCACTACCCCTCCTACATCTGTAAGAGGGTCTTTTACTATTGATTTAATATTAACGCTATAATTCAAACAAAAGGATCTTATCGCCTCATAGTCGGGGTGCTGTTCGATATTTCCCGTAAAATAAAGCGTGTCATCAAGCTGAAAACAACTTCCTCCTATAAATCCTCCGTAACGCTTGCAAAGTTCTATATATCCGCTTTGTATTTTAAGACAATCTATTTTATTATCAACGCAGGCATTATATATCGATATATCAGATGTTATAATTGCACTGTCCGATATTATCGCAGAGGAACACTTCGCATACCCCTGTGATACCTCAATAAAGTTATAGTCTTTACATTCATAAATTATTTTTTTATCCGTATATCTGTGATTGCCTATAATATTTTTGCCTGCAACCGCTATATTAAGCTTTACACATTCAGGATATTTAAATTCGTTTATTCCCTCTGATGTATATATAATTTTTAAAGCGGTATTTTCTGAAACACTTTTATTAAAGCTATCATTATCTTTTAACAGAAACAGCTTATCTTCTACACGCAAAACCTGCATATCGGCATGTGAACTCTCATAATTTTCAGTCATACCGTTAATTGCAGGAACTTCTATCGTTTTAATACCGATAGCGTTTAGTCCCCGTATAATATTTGAGTACCTATACGATACTGCCGCAAACATTTTTCTCACCTGCGAAGTGCCTCTACGGGCTTATATTTAGACGCTTTGTATGCAGGAATTATCCCAAAAAGTGTTCCGAGTATTGCCGATACGATAACAGCTTTTAACACGGAACGATACGTTACGGTCAAATCTGTGTCTAATATTACCGCTCCTGCTTTTACTATCAGTACCGCACCTATAATTCCTGCCGCAGTGCCTATAATGGAAATTATAACCGATTCTGCCAAAAAGTCAAGCATTATATCTAATGACGACGCTCCTATTGATTTCTTTATTCCTATCTCTTTTACACGTTCGTTTACAGAAATAAGCATAATATTCATAATACTTATACCTGCCACTATCAGCGACACCGCTCCTATTACTGTGAGAACATTTGTTACTGTTGACAGCATACCCTCCAAAGTGCTTTTCTGTCCTGCAAGGTCTGTTACCGTATATTTTCCCGATGTGTTTTCTGCAAGAACTCTGTTTATTCTTTCGGAGAGTACGGCAGTATCCGTATCGGAGTTTATTTTCAAAAACACCTGATTAAAATTCGGAGAACTTGATATAACAGTATATGGTATATAGAGAAATGCAGGAAAATAATTTCCCATTATCGACTGCATAATGCCCTTTCCTGTTTTTACTATCCCGACTACCTCAAAGCTTTCAGTGCCTGAACCGCATAACAGTTCTACATTTCTTCCGACTGCGTTTTCCTGCCCGAAAATATCATACGCAAGAGTTTCTTCAAGAATACAAACCTTGTTTTTCTGCATTGTATCGCTTTTGTCTATCAGTCTGCCATACATCAAATCAAAGCTTACTACATCTTTTGCTTTTTCGTCTATCCCCCATATCATCGCCGAAGCGTCATTCAAGCCCGAGCTTACTCTTGATGTGCTTACGGTTACAGGAGCAGTTTTTATTATGCCCTCTACGCTTGACAGCATTTCTGTTTCCTCCTCTTTCAGAAGAGTTCCGTCATTTTCGGGGGCAACTATAAGTCCGTTCATTCCAAGACTGTCAAGCTCCGCAGAAACTGCCGCTGCTCCGAATGTGCTTACAGAATTAACTATTAAAACAGATGTAACTCCCACCGCTATGCTGATTACAGTCAAGATAAACCTCAGTCTGTTCTCCAACAGGCATTTTATTGTAAACCTCAGCTTACTGCTCAAAAGCTCTCACCTCTCCTGCAACATTTTCTTTTGTTTGATCTATACTTGAAATATCATATACAACAACATCTCCCGAATTAAGACCTCCGATTATCTCTATTCCCCCGCTGTATTCTTCACCGCAGGCAACCGAGTGTTTTTCGCATTTATTGCCGTTTACAATATACACATACGTTTCTCCCTCAGCGTCTGTTTCTACCGATGAAAAAGGAACAAGCAAGACATTTTCTTTCTCCTCTGCTTTTATCCTGCAATCTGCCGTGTAACCGCTTTTCAGTTCGGGGTAATTGTTATCCACTGATATTATTACTCTTACAGTTGTTTCCTTATCAAACGCACTCCCTGTTTGTCTTGCTGTGCTTTCTATCTCTTTGACATTACCTTTTAACATATTTGGCAAAGCCCTTACGTCTATATCAACACTCTGCCCTATCTCTACTGTTCCGATAACACTTTCGGGCACATCTGTTGCGATCTCAAACGAATTGCTGTCACGAGATATTCCAAACAAGCTGCTCCCCTTTGTGTAAATACCGTTTACGGTTGCTGATATGTTATGAATTACACCTGATATTTCCGCTGTGTATGAGGTTATCGAAACATCTTCATCAAGTGATTTTTTTAGTATCTCCGTAATATCCCCGTTCTCGGAAAGCGCTGCCGAATAAATACCCGCAGCGTCAATATCAGCTTTTGTTTCTGCTGTGATCATAATAACATCGCCTGCGTTTACATGGTCGCCCTCTCTTACAAAAACATACTGAACTATGCCGCTGCCTTGCGCCGTACATTCGCTTGTGTCGGCATAAACAACCTTACCCGAACAGTTGATAAGCTTTACAGCGCTTGTATTTTCTATGCTTGCACCCTTTACATAATTGATATTATCTATACGAGTGTAACCCGACGCAATTATAATAAGTATAACAGAAATCACCATAAATAACAGTATCAGATATTTTTTCATGTGGTTACCCCCCATTTACTATAGTAGACGACATAATTCTTGACCTAATGCGGAATTCAGATTGTGCAAAAAAGCATTTTTACAAATTATTAATACTATTTTGGTCTGAATTGATAAAACTCCCTCAGTCAGCTACGCTGACAGCTCCCTCAGCGAGGGAGCCTCTATTCTATTGCCTCCCTCTTTGAGGGAGGTGTCACTGAACGTAGTGAAGTGACGGAGGGAGGAATATTAATCTTACTGTTTTTTATGTTTGTTAGTTTTGGCACGGTCTGAATTAATGAATAACGAATAATGAATAATATCGGAAAGCCTTGCGGCTTTTGATTAATAAGTTGTTAGTTATTAGCGATTTTGTTAGTTCTTAGATTTAAGTCTTTAGATATATGTTACTTTAATCTTTGAGCTGCAACACACTAACCACTACCACACAATAGGAGCTTTTTAATGACGTTTACTATAAGTTCTTATGATAATCAGGAGATCCTGACCGATACCCCGAATTTATACAGCGGTATCGGTCGGATATAATAAGTCCTTTTTTACTGCATTGTATCGGTATTTCCGTCAAAAAAGTCGTTGACATTTGACTCGACAGATGAACCGATATTATCTACTCCGTCTGCGACATCATTAATTACTTCTCCTGTCATACTTCCGACGTCGTTAATTACACCCTGATTAGTGTCTGTATTGTCGTTACGGTTACTTACAACGGAAGATGTTTCCGACACTACACGGCGGCTTGAATAGGTGTCCTGCGAGGACATTATTGTATAACCTCGGTTGTCGTTAATTCTGCCGTCCTCTGCCTTACAAGCCGATAATGATACGGCAGCTAAAATTGCCGCGCCGAATATTGCTATTGCTTTTTTCATCATATTCACTCCTATAAAAAATACTCGTGATGAGTACTCTGTCGAATACAACATCACAAGTATTTTAACCGCTTTTTTTAGAAATATTTATTATTACTTGTAAAATATATCATTGTAATATCCTGCTGTATGTGGTATGCTTATAATACACATTTTTACATAATACGACAAGTACAGAGGTGAATTAATATGCTGTATGATTTTTTACAGGTTGACAAAAACGATACTACTTTACTATATGAACAGCTTTACAGACAAGTTATCTCAGCTATCGAAAACGGTAAACTTCTGCACGGCGATAAGCTTCCGTCTATCAGATCGCTTGCAGAAGATCTCGATGTAAGCCGAACTACTGTTGAAACAGCATACGATCAGCTATGTGCAGAGGGTTATATAAACAACAAGCCTAAAAAAGGTTTTTTCGTTGAGGCACAGATTGATTATCCGCAGATACAGCACAAATCGAAAAAAACCGATATAACTAAAGAACAGAAGCATTTTATTAAGTACGACTTTTCCGGATCGTCGCTTGACCCTCAATACATAGATTTAAAATACTGGAAACGCTGTATCAAAGATATTCTCGATATGCCGTATATTATTTCATCGTACGGCGATCCGCAGGGAGAAATTTTGTTAAGAGAGGTTTTATGTAATTACGCAAAAAATGTCAGAGGCGTCATTACATCACCCGAAAATATAGTAATAGGCGCAGGTACTCAAACTCTGATGTCCTTACTTCCGGGGGTTTTTGGTGAATACGGAAAAGATGTTTTCATTGAAAAAGGTTTCTTTCCGCAGGGCGAACAAATCTTATCAGACTTCGGTTACACGCTGCACGGGCTTACTGCCGATAGTAACGGTATGATCCTAAGCGACGCAGATAAAGGTCAAATTCTGCTCGTAAACTCCTCGGGCAGCAACAGAGGTTCGTCACCGCTTCCCTTTAACAAAAGAATGGAGATAATCAACTGGGCAGAAAAACACAATGCCGTTATCATTGAGGACGATTATAACGGCGAACTTCGCTACACTTCTAAACCTGTTCCTGCGCTTCAAGGAATGGACAACGAGCGCGTTGTTTACATCGGCAGCTTTTCAAAACTGTTATTACCGTCTGTAAGAATAAGCTATATGGTATTGCCCGATCATCTTATGAGGCTGTATAAAAAAAGAAGCCGTAATTATAACCAGACCGCCTCAAAAACAGAACAGCTTGCTTTGGCTCAATATATAAACTCAGGCAGACTTGAACGTCAACTGAGAAAGCT
>CACWKD010000031.1 GCA_902761345.1 uncultured Ruminococcus sp.
ATTCCTAACGGAATTAATGAATAATGAAGATTGAATAATGAATAGTGAATAATATCGGAAAGCCTTTCGGCAGAATTAATGAATAATGAATAGTGAATAATGAATAATATCGGAAAGCCTTCGGCTTTGGATTTATATAGTGTTAGTTGAAAGTTTTTAGACAAATGTTACTTATAACTTTAAACTAACAACTTTGAGCTTTGGACTATCAACTCATTCCTAACTCAAACAACTCCACTCTCCACTCTCCAAACTCCACATTTGAAAAGACTCCACACTCGAAAAAGGTGCTTATTATGAATATTGTTATCCCCGATTTAAAAACCGTTACAAACGGCGATGTAAGCATTGACTGCTTTAATTCTTTAGGTACGGTAACATCTTATCCGCTCAGCGAAAAAAGTGTTGTATCACAAAGAGTAAAAGACGCCGATATTATACTGTGCAACAAAACCCCTATGTGTAAGGAAACTCTTGACAGCGCTAAAAACTTACGCTATATAGGACTTTTTGCAACAGGCTATAATAATATAGACCTTGAATACACAAAGCAGAGAGGTATTACAGTGTGCAATGCCGCCGACTACTCAACAAACGCAGTCGCACAGCATACGTTTGCACTTATTCTGGAGCATTTTTCTAAAGTGGCGCAGTATAATGATTTTGTACAGGCGGGCGGCTGGATAAAATCCGATGTTTTTTCTCCGATAGTATATCCGACAGAGGAGCTTGCAGGGAAAACTATCGGCATAATCGGAATGGGAAGTATCGGCAAAAAGGTTGCAAGGCTTGCGTACGCTTTTGAAATGAACGTGCTGTATTATTCCCGTTCAAGCAGCAATACCGATTTTGATACGCTGGTGTCGTCAAGCGATATTGTAACTGTACATTGTCCGCTCAACGCTCAGTCTTACCATATGTTTAACAAAGCGATGTTCGATAAGTTTAAGCGTGGTGCGTTCTTTGTGAACACTTCAAGGGGCGGTACTGTTGACGAGTATGCTTTAAGATATGCCCTCGACAGCGGTATATTGTCGGGTGCGGCAGTAGATGTTATAGACAAAGAACCTATGAATGAGGACTGCCCTCTGATAGGTGCGGAAAATCTCATCGTTACTCCGCATACCGCTTGGGCGGCGGCTCAGACAAGAGAAAGACTTGTTAGTATTGTGTATAATAATCTCAAAAGCTTCCTTGACGGTAAGCCTGTTAATGTTGTAGAAATCTGATAACATATTTGTTTTATTTGTAACCTGTTGTAACTTATTGTTACAATAATCTTGAAAAACGCTGATGTTTTGTGAATTATTTACAATAAAATGCTTGTAAATTTTCTGTTTGGTCAATAGGAATTAGGGACAGGTTATGCTATAATATATACAAGGAACATTGTATGGTTTTTACGGAAACGAGAGTTTACGTGCAATAGTAATTGTACGGTGTTTACATAAATAGCATATACCGAAAGAAGTGATTACAATGTACTATGTTGGAATAGATTTGGGCGGCACAAATATTGTTGCAGGCGTTGTTGATGATAACTATAAAATAATAGCTAAGGCTGATTGTAAGACGGCGGTTCCTCGCCCCGAAAGCGAGATCTGCGATTCAATGGCCTCGGTTACTATGCAGGCTCTTGCGAAAGCCGAGGTTTCACTTGATGATGTTGAGTGGGTAGGTATCGGAGTACCCGGTGCTGTTGATCCCGATACAGGTGTTATTGAATACTCCGCTAACTTCGGTTTCCATAATTGGAAAATCGTTAAGATGATGGAGGAAAGACTTGGCAAGAAGGTTCTTATAGAGAATGACGCTAATGCGGCGGCTTACGGCGAGTATCTCGCAGGTGCGGCTAAGGGAAGTACAAACGCTGTTGCAATTACTCTCGGCACAGGTGTCGGCGGCGGTATTATTATCGACGGCAAGATTTACAGCGGTTCCAATAAAGCAGGTGCAGAGTTGGGTCACATGGTTATCGTGCATAACGGCAGACACTGTAACTGCGGAAGAAACGGCTGTTGGGAGGCTTATGCGTCGGCAACAGGTCTTATTAATTTGACTAAAGAGGCTATCGAAAAGGAAAATCCGCTTCAGTCATTTATGCTTAAATCCGTAAACGGCGATGTGTCTAAGGTAAACGGAATTACTGCGTTTAATGCTATGCGTGAGGGCGATAAGGTTGGTACTGCTGTTGTCAAGGAATACATTGGCTACCTTGCAACGGGTATCGTTAATGTTATAAATATTTTTCAGCCTGATGTTCTTTGTATCGGCGGAGGTATCAGCAAAGAGGGCGACAACCTCATTACACCTCTCATGAAGATAGTAGAGAAAGAGCGTTACACTAAGCATAATGATAAGCAGACTTTGGTTTGCGTGGCTAAGCTTGGAAATGACGCAGGCGTTATCGGTGCCGCACTTCTCGGAAATCTCGCTTAACGGCTTGATGTCTTTATTGAATCGGCACGAACGTATATGATTTAGTTTAATACACCCCCGGAACGCACCACACAAAAAGGAGTTTTCCTTTTGTTCCGTGGGTGTTATTATTATTGTGTGGATTATTTTTTATGGAAATCGTATTTTATTTTTTTTATCAGTTGACTTTTTATTCCTAATATTGTATATTATTCAATATAGGGGGGATATGTTGTGACTATGAATGAAAGAGTGTCAAAGAAAAAATCAAAAAGTGGTTTTACTTTGGTCGAGCTTGTTATTGTGATAGCAATCCTTGCAGTACTTGCCGGAATAGCCATTCCTGTAATAACCACTACTATTAATGCTTCGAAAATGTCGGTGCTTGATTCAGACCGTGCTACTGTTGAGATGATTCTTAAAGAGGCATTTGCATCGTACAAGACGGAGATTAAATATCCGAAGTACAACAGTAAAGCGCCTTATGCCGCTACGGTTTCAGATGTTTTGATAGAAAACAATATAGACCCGCAAGTTATGAGTATAAGAAAAATCGGCGGTACAGAGTACTGTATTTACTGGGATACTGCTAAGGAATGTACTTATATAAAATCAGGTACAGGTATCACAGAATATAATATTTCAACAAAAGTATCCTCGCTTGGTGTAATGTAAAAATCAGGAGTCGGAGTTTCCGCCGGCTCCTTTTGATGTGGAGTTGTTTATATGAAGAAATGTATATTATTGTTTTTAGTTGGGGCTTTGTGTGTTTCTCTGTCGTGTGCGGGCTGCGTACAGACGGAGAACAACCAAAGCTCGCTTACCGAAAGTGTAGTAATGTCCGATACTTCGGCAGAAAGTGAGGATAATGCTGCTCATACAGATACGCAGACATCATCGGATAAAAATTCCAATACCGAAAGTAAAACCGATAAGGACAGCGATACGGCTAAGGATAAAAAATCCGATACCGATAAAAAGGCAGAGCCACAGACCCTTACCGCAGATAAAACAAGTATTAATATTACGGTAGGGGAAACAACTTTTGTTAATGTTACCGCTTCTCCGAATAAGGACGATAAAATCAAGTGGGAAACCAGTGACGAAAAAGTTGCAGCTGTTGACGGAATTGGAAATATTACTGCATTGAGCGAGGGCAAATGCGTTATTATGGCAAGAAGTACAATTGATGACAATGCGGTGCAGAGTATAAAGGTTACGGTAAGCCCTAAGAAAGAAACTACGTCAAGCACACAGGATACTCAGTCGTCGAGTAACGAACAGCCGACTATTACATATCTTGAGAGTGACGAGGGGCAAAATATGATGCCGCAGAACAATGAGCCTAAATCTAAGGTTGAGAGCGTTACTCCGAGCGTTGACAGTATCCGTGTGGCAGTCGGACAAACAGCACAGCTTACGGCTACTGTTTCGCCTATTAATGTTGACAGCTTTGAGGTGACGTGGGCAACCTCAAACGACTTTATTGCAACCGTAGACGACGCAGGTATGATTACTGCAAACGAAGAGGGAAGCTGTACAATAACTGTTACTTCTGTGAGCAACCCCGACGCTAAAGCAGAAGTTGAGGTTGAGGTTGCAAAGCCTGTTGTATCTGCAAGGGAAAACGATGAGGAGCTGCCGAAACAGGAGCTTTATATAGACGGAATATTGATCGTAAATAAGTCGTATTCACTGCCTAAGGACTATAATCCGGGTGGTTTAACGAGCGAATGTGCTCAAGCGTTTGAGGAGCTGAGAATGGGAGCGGCTGAGGACGGTATAACGATATATCTTTCATCGGGTTTCCGTTCGTATGAAACTCAGAATTATCTTTACAACGGCTATGTTTATTATTACGGACAGGCAGTGGCAGACACATTCTCTGCACGTCCCGGACATTCCGAACACCAGACAGGTCTTGCTATTGACTGTAATATTATCAGCGACGCATTTATAGGAACGCCCGAAGCAATATGGCTTGCAGAGCATTGTCACGAATACGGGTTTATTATCCGTTATCCGCAGGGTAAGGAGAGTATTACAGGCTATAAGTATGAGCCGTGGCATATTCGCTATATCGGTGTAGAGAACGCACAGAAAATTCACGAAAGCGGTTTGACGCTTGAAGAGTATTTCGGTATAGATTCTGTTTATGATTACTGATGTGAATGTGGTTGAAAAGTATACGCTATCCGCAGTTCGATATTTTTACTTTGCTTTAAATGATTAAGTAGAGGGGAGAACCAATGTAAGCAGGTTCTCCCCTCGATGTTTTATTTAAAAGCTAACAGTAGTAATGAATAGTGAATAATGAAGAATGCAGACCGTGCAAAAATTAATAATCATATGAAACACTAAGATTAATAATACTCCCTCCGTCACTTCGCTTCGCTCAGTGCCACCTCCCTCAAAGAGGGCGGCAAAAAAGGCTCCCTCGCTGAGGGAGCTGTCAGCGTAGCTGACTGAGGGAGTTTTATTAATTCAGAAAAATAGTATTAATATTTTGTAAAAATGCTTCTTTGCACGGTATGCATTTCTAACTCAGAAAACAACTCCACACGGTAGTAATGAATAATGAAGATTGAATAATGAATAATGAATAATATCGGAAAGCCTTTCGGCTTTGGATTTATAAGTTGGTAGTCCAAAGAACCAATTCAACTAACAACTAATAACTTTGAGCTGCCAACTTTAAACTAACAACTCATTCCTCAATATTATCGCAAAAAGTCGGGTCAACGTGTACCATACAGTGCTTTACTTGTGGGAACTGCTTTTCTATGCTGTCGTGTACGTTCTCTGCAATTTCGTGTGCGTTTGTAAGCGATAACTGTCCGTCCGCTGATATTACTACATCAACGTATATTTTTGACGAGAACATTCTTGTTTTTAATTCGATAAGTTTATCAACACCTTTTTGTGAAAGTATTGTTTCTCGCATTTGTGCTTGAAGTTCCTCGTCACAGGCTTTGTCAACCATTTTATCTAACGACTCCGAAAATATTTCTGCGGCGGCTTTTACTATAAACAAGCATATCACAAGACACGCAGCAGGTTCGCAAAGGGCAAACCCCGATCGTGTGCCTACTATTCCTATAAATGCTCCTACCGATGATAATGCGTCGCTCCTGTGATGCCAAGCGTCGGCTTTGAGCGAGGGCGAACTTATCTTTTTTGCGTATATTATTGTATATCTGTATAAGGCTTCCTTTGATACTATTGAAACAACCGCTGTTATCAGTGCGGCTGTTCCGGGGATTACCGAAGTGAGATAGTTCCCCGATATAATAGAATCAAGGGCACTTTTTGCTATTCCCAAACCTGTTATGAACAGAATACCCGAAAGTATTATCCCTGCGGCACACTCAAAGCGTTCGTGTCCGTAGGGGTGTTCTTTGTCTGCGGCTTTGCTCGAAATTCTGAACCCCAATATTACTATTATCGTGCTGAACACATCGGAGGCGGAATGTACTGCGTCCGATATCATAGCGGCTGAGTGGGCGAATATCCCTGCCAAAAGCTTTACTATTGAAAGCGCTATGTTTACTGCTATGCTTACCGAGGATACTTTTGTTACTATACGGTTGTTGTCCATATGCTCACCTGCTGTCTTTTATTATATTATATGATTGTCGGTTTGAAAAATAAATAAAAAACACCTGCGGAACGATTATCTGTCCCACAGGTGATAGGTCGAATTCATCAACTGCTGCTAAATAGCCCGGCTACGCATTTCTTTGCAAACGCTGCCTGTTCAGTATATTATATTGTATGCTGAGGCGGTGGTGTCGGTTAATTCACATTATATAAAAAAATTTTACCATAAAATCTTAAAATGTCAATATACCAAATAAAAAAATATCCTATATCTTTTTGTAATAATCGCTGTACTTATAGATTAATTGGTGTGATGTAAAGGAAACAGCGATAGAAAAATTTATTTTCAGCCTAAACTCATATTTTGCGACAACCGACTGCGACACGTTTATTATAACAAAACTGTTACAATATATACAGATACGATAAGTTTTCCTCATTGTGTCAACCGAGTGTTGAAAACTTATCCGCTTTTGTTAACAGAAAGGACGTTGTGTATGAGGGCAATTTCAATTCGCAGAAAAAATCCGTTTTCTATGTTCGGCGACAGGGGGGCTTATAATACGCTGCTTATCAACGTAATATATTTTCTGTGCGGAACAGTAGTTTCAAGGGGGGCTGTGTTTGGCAGTTACGCTCCGTTTGGTGTGGCTTTCTGTGCGGCTGTGCCTTATCAGAATGCTTTGTCGGGATGTATCGGTTCGATTGTAGGGTATATCCTGCTGTACCCTACGGGAAGTTTTCGTTATGCTGCGGCTGTTTTAACAGTATATGCGCTCAGGTGGCTTCTGAATGACATTGAAAAAATCCGTGACAGCATTATTTTTTCTCCGCTTGTTGCTATGACGCCGCTGTTGTGTACGGGCATTGTTATTATATTGGTGACAGGCAAAGGGTTTGAGGACGTTATAATGTGCGTGATCGAAGCGTCGCTTGCGGCAGTCGGCGCATATTTTTTCGGCAGGAGTGTTTCTCTTGCGTCGGGCAGCAGAGGTATCACTACATACGATCAGCAGGAGATCGCCTGTATAGTAATGACTGCGTGTATATTTTTGCTGTCGGCTAACTCTCTGAGCTTTTCGGGAATATCCGTCGGCAGAATACTTGCGGTAACGGCGGTACTGTTTTGCGCGTATTACGGGTCGGTTTCGGGAGGGTGTATAGGCGGTACAGCTACGGGAATAGTGTTTAGTATAGGGTCGGAAAATTTTGCGTTTATTGCGGCGGGTTACAGCTTTGGCGGACTTATGGCAGGATTGTTTTCTTATGCGGGAAAGCTGTGGGTCTGCGCGTCGTTTGCGCTGTGCGCAGGAATTGCGTCTGTACAGAGCGGAATTACTAAAGAAACAGCTGCGTTTCTCTACGAAACTATCATAGCGTCTGTTATATTTATGTTTGTTCCTAAGGAAACAGGCAACAAGATAGCCTCGTATGTTTGTTCGCATACCGATACTTCCGAAAGCGACGGTTTGAGGAGGTCGGTAATAATGCGTCTGGATTTTGCGTCAAAGGCTTTAAAGGGCATTTCCGATACGGTAAATGCAGTAGCGTCTAAACTAAAGGATTACTATTCAAAAGATGTTGACAGCATATATACCCAGTGTATCGAGGAAAACTGTACACGATGTGGTATGAGAGCTTTTTGTTGGCAGAGCGAGGCTGAGCGAAAGGAGGATAAATTCTCTGAAATAACTCCGTTACTAAAAAATAACAGCGAGATAAGCGGCGATAATATCAGGCAGCTTGTAAACGGAAAATGCTGTAAATCGGAAGAAATGGCTCGTACCCTCAACAGACAGTACGAAAGCTATATGAATTTCATAACGGCAGAGTCGAGAATATCGCAAATAAGGGGAGTGGTTGCAGGGCAGCTTTGCGGATTGGGGGATATTTTAGGCGACTTGAAAACGGAGTTTGAAAATTATGAAAGCTACGATATGGGAGCGTCTGAACGTGTGTGCGCTTATCTCAAAGCTAACGGTTTTGTTCCTGTTGAGTGCAGCGCAAGGCTTGACAGGTTCGGCAGAATGGAGGTGGAGCTTGAAACGGCAGATAGAGAGAGAAAAATCCTGAAACAGCCAAACATTGTTAAAGAAATATCAAAAGCCTGCGGCAGAGAGCTTGAAACACCTCAGGTAACAAATATAGGGGGTAGGATCAGAGCAGTTTTCTGTGAGAAGCCGAAATACGATATACAGGTAGGTTCTGCTCAGCACAACTGCGGCGGCGGTACTCTATGCGGCGACAGCTACAACTATTTTAATGACGGACAGGGGAGGTTTGTTTCTATTGTAAGCGACGGAATGGGTACGGGCGGACGAGCAACAGTTGACGCAGGTCTTGCGGTAAGTATACTTACAAAGCTGATAAGAGCAGGACTGAGTTTTGACTGTTCGCTAAATGTTGCAAACTCCGCCCTTATGGTAAAATCCGAAGATGAGTCTATTTCTACCGTAGATGTGGTTAGTATAGACCTCTTTTCGGGTACGGCTGAGATAATGAAAGCAGGAGCGCCCATTACATTTGTGAGAAAGAGCGGCAGAATACACCGAGTTGAGCCAACTTCACTTCCTGCAGGGATATTGTCGGACGTCAAGCTAACTCATGATATTATAGAGCTTACGCACGGTGATATTATAGTAATGGTGTCGGACGGGGCTATTGCGATAAGCGACAACTGGATAGGTGAGATGATGAGAGCATACGAGGGCGCGGATATTCAGGAGCTTGTAAACGACATCATTGACGAGGCGACTATTGGCAACAAGCTGTGCCGTGATGATGATATTACTGTGATTGGAATGAGGGTTATGGAGAATTGAGAATACAGTTTAACAGTCGCTATTCTGTTTATATTGTTCGCATTCCTTTACTGTTAATTTCTCAAAATCACACAGCAGCTTATATTTAATTTTATCGGGAGCGGAGCGGTAAATTGCCAGTAGCTTTTTTTCGTCATTGTCAAGGTCGGTTCGATACTCACCAAAAACAATGTAATCGATTGAAGTTTCAAGATAATCGGCAATTTTTGCAAGAATATCACCTTTGGGAAGCTGTCCTTTTTTCCAGTTGCCCGTGCTGCCCGTGCTTAAATCTAAATCTTTTAGCATATTGGTAACTGTCGTGTTCCTCTTTTTGCAAAGAGTTTTTATTCTGTCATAAAACATACAAAAATCACCTCAATAAATTGTACAAAAAGCAGAAGCTCAAATAAATGAGTTAAATTCCTTGGCAAACTCAAAAATATGAGTATAATAAAATTAAAGAATATGAGAATAGGATTGTAAAAAAGTTAAAATAGTTCAATTATATATTATACCACAACAAGCTTCTTTTGCAACTTATTTCGATGTTCTAAAAAAATAAAAGGGGAGTGGCTTAATATTAAGTGGTTTCATATTCCGTGGTTAATATCGTTCCCGGTTATTTACCATTGGTTTTAATGGTTTCTGTATTGTAAAGGGGGTGAATGTATGAGTTGGTTTATTGCGGGTGTTGTCACTGCGGCTTTGATAAGTGCACCTTGGTGGCTATAAGAATGTCTAACATACCTAAGTTTTTAATTTTTTTTAGATCGTTATAATTAAAGCAACGAACAACTCTAAATTAGTGTGTTGTTCGTTGCTTTTTTTGTTTAACACTCTTAAAAAGTGCCCTTTTAAGAGATGTGTTTATTAATTGTAGTTTTTAAGTTAGAAACGCAGACCGTGCAAAAACTAACAAACATATGAAATATTAAGATTAATAATACTCCCTCCGTCAAAGACAATGTCATCAACTTAGTGTAATATACACTTGTATCATTATTTTGAATGAATGATTTGTGCTTTTTACTCCTTCCGTCACGCCTACGGCGTGCCACCTTCCTCAAAGAGGAAGGCTTTAATGGCTCCCTCTTTGAGGGAACTGTCAGCGTAGCTGACTGAGGGAGTTTTATCAATTCAGACAAAAATAGTATTAATATTTTGTAAAAATACCTTTTTGTACAGTCTGAATGAGAAGTTAGAAATGATTTTATAGCTCAAAGTAACATTTGTCTGAAAACTTAAATCTAACAACTGATAACTACCAACTTATAAATCCAAAGCCGAAAGGCTTTCCGATATTATTCATTATTCATTATTCAATCTTCATTATTCATTAATTCCACTTTCCAAAATTGTGCATTAGGTCAAGAATTATGTTGTCTAATATAGCTTTACCTGCTGATAAGATACCCCGGGATAACTACAAATGCAAAAAATGCAAGGCTGATGAGCGTAAATGTCTTTATAAATTTACCGCCGTTGGTTGGGTATTCCCTTACATAGATCCTGTAATTAATGACAGACGCAAGCGAGCCTATCAGCGTACATAAGCCTGCGCTGTCAAGTCCGTATAATAATGCTCGTGGGTTCTCCGCAAACTGATACAATACAATAGAGGCAGGTACGTTTGATATTACCTGACTGAGTAGTATTCCCCACGCATACTCGTGTCCGGCAACAGCATTTTTCAGGAAATCGTGTATTGCTTCGTTTGACGCTACCGATGACGAAAATATAAAGAAACATAAAAACGTAAGCAGAAGTATATAGTCTGTTTTAATAAGAATTTTTCTGTCTGTGATAAGTACCGCTATGAGCGTTATTGCGGCTGATATTCCCCAAAAGGGCGTTCGGCTGACTATCGTCCATATTATCATACAAAACAGTATAAGATATACTATCCGCTGTGTTCGGCGGTTTTTGTCCCACTCTCCCGCAAAAGACGTATCTCCCGTTATTCCGCTTAATTCGTGTATGTCGTTGCGGTATGTGAACATCACAAACAGTATCAGCAGTACCCCCGATATTATCCATATCGGAAACATAAATTTTATAAAGCTGTATGCAGACACACCCGACTGACCAAATATAAATAAATTCTGAGGACTGCCGAATGGTGTGAGAAGAGATCCCCTTACTGCCGCTATGTTCTCCATTGAAATTATAGGAAGAATGTATTTTTCTTTGCCGCCCTCACGAAACAGTATTATTGTGAGCGGTACAAATATTATCAGCGATACGTCGTTTGTGACAAACATTGACGAGAAAAATACGGAAAACACAAGAAACAGCGACAGCCCTAAGCAGGTTTTTATTTTGCCCGAAAGCTTTAATACGGGTCTGAATATGTTTTCTTTCTTGAACCCCTCAAGCACCGTCAACATCATAAACAATGTCGCAAGAGTTCTCCAGTCTATACCGCCGAAAAGCGCTGTGGTCGGAGGAGTTATTATCATGGCAGCAGCGGCGGCAAGCACCGATACTGTAAGCATAGGCTCTTTTTTCAGAAAAGATATTATTTTATTCAATTATCGTTTCCCCCTTTGAGGATATATTGTTACTCTATTTTACATTATTTTCATACCCTGTTCAATGTGCAATGGTGAGAATATAAAATTTTTTCTAAATTGCAATATCAAATTGGACAGTTCACAAATTGATGAAACAAGTCATTTGAACAAGAATAATCAAAGATCTTTCTCAGATGAAGCTATCCAATCCTGTGCGGCTTGGATAGTGATTTTTTTTACCCTGTTGCAGCAACATTTCGATTTGTGCTCGTTTTTCTGTGTGTTTTGTGGAATAATTGTTTTGAGTTATAACGAATTTCCTTTGATATAGTTGTTGGTGGAACTCTAATTATATCATATTCGTTATGACTTTTCCATATATTAATATCATTTTTACTGTCCGACTTCATTTTACCATGAACCAATCATAAAAAAAGATAAAAAAATATAAAAAACCTATTGACAACATTATTGTACTGTGATATATTGTAATTGTACCAAGTGTATTAATTGTAGTAATACAAACAACTCTTTAAATTTTTATCAGAAGGAGGTTTGAATGTGTTTACAATAAACTATCAAAGCAGAGAACCGATATATGAGCAGCTCTACAATAATGTAGTAAAGCTTATCGGAATGGAAGTTCTTCACCCTCACGAAAAGCTGCCCACTGTCCGTGCAATGGCGCAGCAGTTAGGCATTAACCCGAACACTGTTTCCAAATCATATCAAATGCTTGAGGCAAGCGGATATATATATTCGACTGTCGGCAAGGGTTCGTTTGTAGCGGATAACAAATCGGTAATTGAGGGCAAGCAGACAGAAACAAAAGAAATTCTTACAAAAGCTGTGAAAGCTGCGGCAAATGTTGGTATCACACAAAACGAAGTAATAGAAATTGTTGATGAAGTATTTCTCGGAGGTGAAAATGAGTAATGCTGGAAATTAAAAACGTAACAAAAAAGTTCGGTGAAAAGACAGCCCTCAACGGTCTTTCTTTCAATATACCCACAGGTTCGGTATTTGGTTTAATAGGCTCGAACGGTTCGGGTAAATCCACGCTTCTCAGAGTAATATCGGGCGTCTATGAACCCGACGGCGGCAGTGTAGAGATAGACGGTGTTTCTACTTTTGAAAATCCCGAAGTTAAAGCACAGTGTTTCTTTATATCGGATTTTCCATATTTCTACAACAACTCGACAGTAGCTAATCTCTCCGTACTGTACAAGAGTATGTACCCAAGCTGGAGTGACGATAAATTCCGCAAGCTTGCTTGTATGTTCCCTATCGGAATAAACGACCGCATTATCAATATGTCAAAGGGTATGCAGAGGCAGGCGGCATTAATGCTCGCTTTATCGGTCAGCCCAAAGTACCTTATGCTTGATGAAATATTTGACGGACTTGACCCTGTTGTACGTCAGCTTATCAAAAAGCTGCTTGTAGAAATGGTAACGGAAAACAACTCGACTATAATAATAGCTTCTCATAACCTAAGAGAGCTTGAGGACGTATGCGACCACATCGGGCTTATCCACTCGGGCGGTATCGTACTTGAAAAGGAGCTTGACGAGGCAAAACTCGGTATTCACCGTGTACAGATAGTATTTGACCACGATGTAGGCGAGGGAATGTTCAGCGAACTCAATGTAGTTAAAATGCAGCGTCAGGGTAAGCTTATCAATCTTACTATAAAAGGCGACGGCGAACAGATAGAAAAATATCTTCGTGGTATGCAGCCTACATATATGGAAATGCTGCCGCTTACTCTTGAAGAAGTATTTATAAGTGAAATGGAGGTAGTAGGTTATGACATTGACAACATTATCAAGTAAAGAGCTTAAACCTCTTTATAAATGGGCTTTGAAACGCAACAAGTCCGTAATGATCATTTACTCATTATTTCTCCTTGTATTCGGACCTATTCTCAATATGTATATTATATCCAGCTCAAGCAGCTACGGTTCGGATTATGAGGAGTTAAGTATAATCACTCTTATAATATATCAGGTGCTTGCGGCGTTCTTTACATTTGTATCGTCACTTAAAACATTTTCTTATCTGCACAACAAGCGAAGCGTCGATATGTTCGGCGCATTGCCTGCAAACAGAACAACTATGTATGTATCTCATCTGCTTGCAGGTCTTACTTCTATATCGGGTCCGTACTTTGTAATGTCAATATTGACGCTCGGAATAACAACACGGACAGGGGATATGTTAAAGTTTGGTTTATATACAGTAGGCACTACACTTCTTATGATAATTGCAGCATATGTATTCACTTCTCTGATAGCATACTGCTGCGGAACAGTAATAGATACTGCAATAGTAACCATAGGCGCAAACGCTATATGGGTTGGAATAATCGGTATCTACTACGGATTTATCACAGAAATGATACCGGGTGTAGATTTCGAGGCTATTATTGATACGCCGCTTCTGGTATTGTTTGCCCCCTACGGATTTAGCATAATGGGAACTGTATATTATGAAATGGAACAGACAGGAAGTCTTGTAACACTGCTTATATGGAATTTGATTTTCATAGCAGGTATGCTGTTCCTTGCGCTGCTTGCCGCAAATAAAAGAAAAGCAGAAACATCTCAGAACGGCTTTGCAGTAAAATGGCTGCCTATGGTCATTAAAGCAGGCGCGTCTGTTGTATGCGGAGGATTTATAGGTGTTATCGCTGCGGAGGTTGCGGACAGCGGCTACAACAATATGTTCGTGTTCTGTTTCTGGTACGTTATTATCGGACTTGTAGCATTCACTATACTTCACATTATCTTCGCAAGAGGCTTTAAAGGCAAGCTGCTCCCCTCTCTGTTCACATACTTAGGTACTACGGCGGCTGCTATCGCTGTACTGTTCGGCTTTAGCTTTGGTATGGGAATGGATACATACGTTCCAAATCCCGCTACGGTAAAATCCGTAACATTTGACAACACGGAATTTAAAGACCCCGAGAACATAAAGACGATTACAGAAATTCACAAGGTTATAACAGCAGGTATAAGATATGAAAACGAATATCCCTATTACTTAGGTGATGACAGCTATTCATACGACCCATATTATACAAAGAGTTATTACGATGACACATACGCAGATGATGAGCTGTATACAGATGATGTTTATTCCAACTCAAAAACTACAACTAACAATTATTATCTTGTAAATCAAGCAAACTGCTCATTTATCTACAAAAGAAAAGTTGGTTTCGGTGTAACGAGATACTACTATATGTATGTAAACAATGAGCGTAAAAATTATTATGATTATGACAAGATGAACGATCTTCTCACGAAGCTTTATTCCTCCGAGGAATACAAGAAAATCGCTAACCAAGACTTGTTTGATGATGAAGCGACAGCAAATATCGTCTCAGCTGATCTTAACTACTTCTATTACACAGGATACGGCAAAACAAGCGATTATGTTTCATCGGGCATAGCAAATCTTTCAACAGACGAAACCTTTATGCAAGGCTTCAGAGAAGCTTTAAGACAGGATATTTTAGAGGATCCCGAATATCTGCCTAATGTTCGTATTAACTATTACAAAGACAATTATGGTGATCTGTCATTAGGATTAGGTGACCGCTGCATAGAACTCCAAACGGTCTACAAATACGAAAAAGAGGGTTCTATGCCGACATTCAACAGTAATTATGATTACTCTCCCAATTACAATGACGGGACATACACTATTACAACGCTTATTAAAGGTTCATACAAAAACACTTATAAGTATCTGAGCGATCATCAGGTAGTTCCAAAGGTTATTGATAATTACAGTGACTTTGCGTTCTCATATCCTCAAAGCTACTATGATTTCTGTGAGGACGGCAGACCCGATACTCTCCGCAAGCTCACAGAAGATGTAAGCATTGAGTTTGCTGTTACGGCGTGCAGTACGGTTTATGGTGTAGACCCCAACGAGTGGCTTGACAAAAACTACAATGATTACAAGGACGCTCTGTTAAAGAAGTCCGACGAACTGTACAAGAAGTATTTCGATGACCTTGAAACACCCGACGAGCCGGAAACAAAATACTTCAGCGGATATGACGAATACTACGATTCATACTATGACGAGTATTCCGAACCGATTTACACAAAGCAAGCCGATAATATACTCAATGAGCTGTTATCGTTCTCATTTGAATATGTTGAGAAAAGCGTAAACAAAAAGTCGGTAGTATAACAGTAAAACACAGGCTGTTTAATATTTAGAGATATTGACAGATATAAAATAAATATACAGCCTGTGTTTGCTTTACATTTAAACAATGTGTATTACTTTTAAAAAAGCATATATACCCCAAAAAAAGAACCGCTCATACAGGGCGGCTCTTTTGTTATTAACTATCAAAAAATATTACGGTATCCAAGAAATGGTAACGTCTTTAAGCTGATTTGTGTCCTTATCAAACTGGAAACTGAATCCGCTTGACGCCATATATACATCAGACTTAACCGTATAGCTCACATTACCGTATTCGTCATTTTTTGTCGGATCGGGACACTGGTCAAGCAATTCGTCCTTTGTAAGATAATACGGGAACGAAAAACTAACATGCTCTGCACAGTCGTTTGTACTGTCAACGATCTGTTCAACCAAACTATCCTGATAATCATCATGCGGTACATACAGAATATCCCATCTTACAGATGAAAGCAGACATTCTTTTTCAGGAATGCTCTCATCAGTCTGATTAACAAAAACAAGCTGAATAAATGTCAGATCATTAATATCCAAAGTATATCTTGCTGTTTCATAGTTGGGATTAACATTGTTGTCTGCATTTTTTAATTCCTTTTCATCAAACGGAAGACCACCGTCAATGAGGTTCTGCAAAGTAGTTTCACCCAACTTATAAAGCTTACCCTCATAAACAAAGCTTCTGTTGTCGAAATCCACATACTTTTCGCTAAGACCATCGGAAAGCTTAAAATCATAATATTCAAGCTTTCCGCCTGTTTTGGAAGAACTATCCTCGGAACTGATCTCTGATGAACCCGCCGAACTTATCTCGGAAATTCCCTCCGTGTTTTCTTCGGAACTCACCGCAAAATCAACCCCCGAGCTTTCCTGTGAACTTACGTCCGAGGGTATCGTTAGCGTTCCGCCGCCATCTCCTTCAAGATGTCCGTCTTGATTCTCTTCAACAGATGAAACTACTTCATTTTCGGCGTCTTCAACGCTCTTCACAGATGACTGTGTACCGCAAGCCGAAAGTGAAATCAATGCTGCAAGAGAAATTGCCAACATATACTTCTTCATTTCTTTAACTCCTTAAAAACTTATAGTTCGACTTGTTTTTGAACTCACCGTATAAAAGCAATAATTTTACTCTACTGTACATTTTCGAATATCACACATTAAAAAAATTCAAAAACAATTGTCTATATTATAATCTGCCTGAATATCGTTGTCAAGCTTTTTCGGCTATAAATCGGGGCAACAGCACGAAATTATAACTGAATTTTGGATAAAGTAACAAATATTAAAGTTTTTTGCCCGGCTTTTTTTCAAAAAGGCGACCAGCGGGAGTGCCTTTAGGTACCGGCGAGGGTTTTGGGCGAGCAGCCCCAAATATGCTTCACTTATCGGAAAGGGGGGCACTCATACTTTTGAATAAAAGTAAATTTAGAGGAGGGAGAACCTGCTGATAGTGGTTCTCCCCCAAACGAAAATGTCAGATTAATAAATAATAAACATCAATAGATAATTTATACATAATCCAATGATTTTTTCATGTGGTTGCCATGGTTATAAATTATTCCATAGTTCACAGTTCGAATTAAGCATATTCCGTTAAACACAACAGCCGCAGGAACGCACCTTTAATGTGATCTTGCGGCTGATTTTATTATGCTGTGAAAAATTTATACATCATCTGAGCATACGGCAAATACTGCTGTATCAAAGAAATTATACTGATAATTACAAACAAAACTATCGGCAGTATAAAATTTACCCCCTGCTTTTTTGATATGTAATCAGTCCTCTGAACACCTTTCAAATTCAAAGCGTTCTTACAGCATTTTTCTATGCGTTTTTTGTACAAGTAATTACCCGACAGTCCGTTTACAAGAAACAACACTCCTACTGTCAAATATTTAAAATACCCTTTTATCGGTAAGCCGAACACACAAAGCTGCGCCGCCATAATAACAAATGCAGGAACATACAGCTTTCTGTAAAAGCACCAGTACCACCCTAAAAGAAATGCCGCTAGATTAAAGCTTATCGGTAGTTTCTTTTTATCCATTTCACGAAATTTCGGGATATAGTATTCGGCTTTTTTCCCAACAAGAGCCGTTGTTACAAACTCTCCTGCAACAGTGTTGTCCTCGGTCAATCTATCGCTTAGAGTTTCCGGTTTTTGCACATCGGCAGACGGTTTTATATAAAAAGGCGAGTCGGTTTTCCCGTAACCCGATGATGTGCTTGCACCCGTACAGCCCTCCCTTGCACAATGCTTATTTTTAAGCCAGCACTCTGTGTGGTGTACAGTTCTGCAAATGCTGCAAACTACATAATCATCGTTTTCGGCTATTTCCTTACCGCAGTACGGACATATTTTTTGGTTTATATCGCTCATATTATCCTCTTACTGCATAGTGTATTTAACTTCAAGACCTGTATCGGGGTTGTAACTCCATGTTACCTTATAATTGCGGAATGTTGCGTATCTCTCTCCGTCAACAGCTCGTGTGCTTCCCATACTTCTGTAAATATTTTCGGTAAAGCCCAAGGTTTTGTTTATCTCCTTTAGCTGGCTGTATGCCATAGTTTCGATAGCGTCGGGTTTATCCTCGGGGTTGGTGTCGATACTCATAGACATTCCGTCGTCGGAGATACTGCACCATTCATTTTTTGCAACATCTGAGAACATATCGGAGAAATTATGCTTTTCCGTAGCTTTCATAGTAAATATTACGGCTATTACAAGCACAGCAGTAGCCACGCCCGTAAAGATGAGCTGTTTTTTCCTCTTGCGTCTGTTTTTCTCAAGCGTATCGGAAAGCTGAGTAACCGCCGCGCTTACAGATGTATCTACCTCTTCTGTCGGAACAAGCTCCGTTGGAGAAGTTTCCCTCATAGTGAGGTGTTCCTCTATTTTCTTTCCGCACCTCGGACAGAACACCTGATCCGCCCTTACAAGACCTCCGCAGTTCGGGCAGGCAACCTTTCTTTGGAACTGCGGTTTCTCCTTTTCTTTCTGAACAGCACCGCAGTACGGACAGAACTGCTGATCCGATGCGATGAGCTTTTTGCACTTTACGCAGATGACCTCAAACTTATCGGGCGAATTCATTCTGTTCGCTTTATTTGCAGGCAACATAACGGACGCTTCGTTTATGTTTATTGCAGGAGATTTTTTATTGCCGTTTGCAGGAGAATTATTTTGTACTCTTTTATTAGGGTTAGGCTTATCTCCCTTTGAAAGTGTAGGCTTGCTGTCGGCAGGTTTTTGAAGCGAGGGTTTTTGCGGCTGCTGCTGTTTAGCCTTTGCGTCGGGCTTGGTAAGCGAGGCTTTAGTTTGCTGAGGCGGCTGCGACTTGCTAAGGTTAGCTTTTGTTCCCGAAGCACTTGTGTTTGCATTAGTGTTTGTATTCTGATTTTGATTTTGCTTTTGTAAAGATGGGTTTTGCTTTGTATTCTGTACAGACTGTTTCGGTTTTGTAAGCGATGCTTTATGCTGAGATTGCTGAGGTTTAGTAAGCGACGGGGACTTTTGCGGTGCAGCATTTTCAGCCTTAGCATTATTCACAGCGTTTTCATCTGTGAAATTCATTACTTTTAAAGATTCCTTACCAAGCTTGATTTTTTCTTCACGCTGTTTGGAATACTCCATTTCGTCCTCCTCAACGTGATCCTCCAAAAAGCTCATTATGTAAATAGAGCGGTTAAGCCCTTTTGGACGGTTGGGGGAGTCGCTGTCATCATTTGACGGAAAATTCGGATCAAGTACAGTCGGAATAAGCTTTTTGGACGATTTTTCTTCATCAAAAGACGGCTGTTCTTTTTCGTCGGGGAGTTCGGGTGCAAAGTCCATATCATCGAGCTGATCGGACAGATCAAACCCCTCCTGTTGTGTCTGAGCAGGAGTATTCTGCGGCTGATACAGACAATCGGGAGTAGTACAGCCCCCATGAGTATACCAGCAGTTTTCATGGTGAGGAATATTACAGGACGGGCAAACAATAACAGAGTCGCCCTCCTTGATAGTTTCTTGACAGAAAGGACATATTTTTCCTATTAGTGTATCCATTATAACGTCCTCCTATTTATGTGATACGATAACCTCTCATAATAATTGTATCATATATTTTTGAAAAGTCAAAATATTATTGTATATTTTTCAAAAAAATTTTATAGGGTTCATGGTAAAATGAAGTTGGACAGTAAAAATGATGTTAATATGTGGAAAAGTCATAACGAATATAATACAATTAAAGTTCCACCAACAACTATATCAAAGAAGATTTGTTATGACTCAAAACAATATTTCAGTTATAGTAAACGTCATTGAAAAAATCCTAATGTATGATAGTAATTGGTGTGTTACATCTCAAATCTCATAGTAATATTTGTCTAAAAAACTATAGATCCGCTGCCCAGAGGATTGTTTATTAAAGTGTTGCGTTTGATTGGGTTGTATGGTATAATTGTATTATAAATCTTGACAGAATGAGATTTTTTTGTTGTTATTACAGGAGGGATTTTTTACGAAACGAAAGCTAATGTCGCTTATACTTGCATTGGCTATGGTAATATCAATGTCAGGTGCGGCTATTTCCTCATCTGCAGCGGAAACTTTGCCCGGTGTATCTAAGACAAAGGCTGAGATTGCAAGGAGCGGTGATATTCTGACTTACGGCGATTATGAGTATGAAATCGCTGATGACGAAACTGTATTCATAGTTGGGTATCGGGGCAGTGATGTGAGCATTGTACTCCCGAGTGAAATCAATGGGAAAGCGGTAACAACTATCGGCGATGACGCTTTTGACGGTTGTACAAGTCTGAATAATGTACAGTTATCAAACAGCATTACTAATATTCCACACAGAACTTTTTATAACTGCACAAGTCTTGCAAGTATAAATGTACCCGACGGAGTTAAATGGATAGGCGATAACGCTTTTGCAGGGTGTACAAGTCTTGCAAGTGTAGAGTTACCGACAAGTTTATCTACTATTAACGACAGTGCTTTTTCCGATTGCAGCAGCTTGACGAGTGTTGAGATACCAAGCAGTGTAACGGATATTGCATATGCGGTGTTCTCGGGCTGTACACAGCTTACGAGTATTAATGTTGACCCTCAAAACGAAACTTACTGTTCCGTTGACGGAGTTGTGTATAATAAAGACGTTACAAATATTGTTATTTGGCCATGCGGAAAAGAATTGACGGCGTTTCCCGATAGTGTTACAAGTATCGGAAATTATGCTTTCAGTTACTGCACAAACCTTACAAGTATAACTATACCCGATAACATAAACAACATCGGTTATCGTGCGTTTTTAGCTTGTGAAAACTTGGCAAAAATTGAAATTCCCGAAACTGTTACGGTAATTGATGACGGAGCGTTTTACTACTGTGAAAGCCTGACGGACATTAAGCTGCCTAACGCTATTACATTTATAGGCGACGATACGTTCAACAACTGCGAAAACTTAACAAATATATGGTTCCCGAAAAGTGTAACAAGAGTAGGTAAGAGGGCGTTTGAGGATTGTGTAAATCTTTCTGACGTGTATTACACAGGAAACAAAACCGAATGGAACAATATTGATATTGAAATCGAGCTTGACGGGGATTACGGTGAATGTTTGACAGGAGCAACAATACATTTTAATTCGTCCGAAGAGTTTGACAGCGATACACCCGATACGCCGGACACGGCAACGGATACAGACACAGAAACCGATACGGTAACAGAGAGCGATACAGACACGGAAACTCAGACCGATACGGCAACAGAGAGCGATACGGACACGGAAACTCAAACAGATACGGCAACAGAGAGCGATACGGACACGGAAACTCAGACAGATACGGACACAGAAACAGAAAACGACAAAGCATTTACATATTACTTTCTTGCTCCCGATAATTGGTTTGATACGGAAAAGGGTGCTTACAATGAGTTTGTCGGCTGTTATTGGGTTATGCCAAACGAGCCTGCGGAGTATCCGGGGATAAAAATGACTTCTGCGCCGGAGGTTGGAGATAATGTATTTAAAGTAGAAGGTGTTTCATCGGATAATTCTATAATAATTTTTAACGCTTATCTAAACGTATACAGTGTCACCGATCCTAAAATGCCTTATGCTTATGAAACTTGGAATATAAATTTAGAGGGCTATGAAACAGGCGATTGTCCGTATGATCCATCGTTGACGACAGATAATTTTGACGGTTGGATATTTGTTTTAAAGGTTGACCCGAACAGATATGATTTTGATCGTCCGCTCTGTCCTCGTTACTACGGTGCATGGTTTAAGCTTGACGATTACAAGAACTATGCCGATTACTACGGTACATACAGTTTTACCGATACGGATATTGTTAATACACCCGACACACCCGATACACCAGACCCTGAAAAGCCAACAACAAAAACGGGTGACGTTGACGGTGACGGAAAAATCTCTGCTAAGGACAGTATGAATATTCAGCGTTATGTTATCAGCCTCAAAAAACTTGATGACAATCAGCTCAAAGCCGCCGATGTAAACGGTGACGGCAGGGTTACAAACAAAGACGCACTCTCAATACTTCGCTATACGATAGGGTATAAGGTTGAGGGACTGTCATAATTAAACCACAGCTATACAAAATCCCCCTCGCAGTTTAGCAAGGGGGAATTTTTTTATTATTATACTCTTTTTAGTCCTGATTTGTCCTCAAACTCCGGCACTGTCATTTTTGCTTGCTCGGCAGCCTGAGCTATTGTAAGAATGTTTTTCTTTACAAGGGCGACAAGGGTTTCTAAAATACCTTCTGCCTTGCCTTCTGCTTTACCCTCTGCTCTGCCCTCTGCTCTGCCCTCTGCTCTGCCTTCTGCTCTGCCTTCTGCTCTGCCTTCTGCTTTACCTTCTGTTTTACCCTCTTCTTTGAACTCTCTTTTGACTGCAATATAATATTGCTCACGCAGTGTTTGTTCATCAAATAATTCTGACATCATAGTTACAACCTCCCCTTTATGTATGCCGATAAATTCGGTTAGATAATTATTTTCAATACATATTCTGATAGTTTCTTCTATACATTTTACGCTGTTGTCATAAAGCTTACGCTGTTCGTCGTAAACCTTGCAGAAACCTATGTATTGTCCGTAAATCGTGCTGTTAGGTTCTTTAAGTATCTTTACTTTTAATTGAATGAATAGTGCATAACGAATATCTTTTAACTATATTGTATCATATTTAGATGATAATATCAATATTTTTGTATTAAAAATCCTCCGCACCGACATTTTAAGCCTATGCGGAGGGAGAATTATTACTCTGCAATATATTTTATAGCCTCTGTTGCAGCTATTGCACCGTCTGAGGCTGCCGTTACAAGCTGACGCACAGACTTTGTTCTGTTATCGCCTGCTGTAAATATTCCTTTTGCGTTGGTTTTGCAGGTTTCATCTGCTATGATGTACCCGTCTTTGTCAAGACTTACTACATCTGCAAAACTCTGATTTTCGGGAATTCGTCCGATTGCAGTAAACAGTCCGTTTACTTCTATTGTCTGTGTACTGCCGTCTGTGCTTGTTACTTCAATGCTTTTAAGGCGTTTTTCTGCGTTAAGCTTTGTTACGGTACTGTTTAGAATAAATTTTACATTATCACGCTGTTTAAGCTTTGATACGGTTGCTTCCTCGCCTCTGAAAGTATCTCGTCTGTGTATGAGGTAGACGGTCTGCGCAATATCGGCAAGATAAAGCGCGTCCTCAAGCGCTGTGTTTCCGCCGCCTACTACCGCAACGGGCTTATTCTTATAAAACGCTCCGTCACAGGTTGCGCAGTAGGATACTCCTCTACCCGCAAGATTATCTTCGTTGTCAAGACCAAGCTTTCTGTTGAGCGATCCTGTCGCAATAATTACCGCTTTGCACTTATACGAGCCTTTTGGTGTGACGACACTCTTGTCATACTCTGTGTTCTCTATGCGAATTGCCTTTTCAAACTTTATTTCAGCGCCAAGCTTTACAGCCTGATTATATATACTCTGCGCAAAATCAAATCCCGATATATCTGCGGCGGCAGGGTAGTTTTCTATAACGGGTGTATTGATTATCTGTCCGCCGTAGCTTGACGCTTCAAGTACAAGAACGCTCTTTTCTGCACGGCGGGCATGGATTGCTGCGGTAAGTCCTGCAGGCCCTGCGCCTATAATTACTATGTCATACATTTTTACTCTCCCAAAAGCTCCACAATAGCGTCTTTAGGTCTGAAGCCTATACTTCTTTCAACTTCTACTCCGTTTTTAAACACTACAACACAAGGGATAGACGCTACATCGTATTCGTCTGCAAGTTCGTCCTCATCGTCAATATTGATCGATACAACCTTAATATTAGGATTTTCCTCTGCGATTTCTTCCACTATCGGCTTTAACATTCTGCACGGACCGCACCAGTCTGCATTGAAATCTGCAAGTACAGTTACGTCTGAATTGAGAACCTCTTTTTCAAAGTTTTCTGTTGTTACTTTTATTACTGCCATAAAAACAGCTCCTTTCAAATAATTGCTTCTATATCCGTATCTATTTCTGACGGTGTACAGGTGGGGTCATACCTCTTGACTATCACTCCGTTTTTGTCTACAAGAAATTTCGTGAAGTTCCACTTGATGTCGGCAGGCGAAACAGCAGTTTTGCTGAGCTTTTCGATAGCTTTCATTGTCATCTTGTTCTTTATACCACGAACGTCTTCCTCGGGGGAATTTGCTTTAATATAGGTGTAGAGAGGAGATTCGTTTTCGCCGTTTACATCTATCTTTGCAAGCTGGTCAAACTGTGTTTTGTATCGTGCTGTGCAGAACTCGTGTATCTCGCTGTCACTGCCCGGAGCCTGATTGCCAAACTGGTTGCAGGGGAAGTCGAGTATCTCAAACCCCTTGTCGTGATACTTTTCGTAAAGCTTTTCCAGCCCCTCGTACTGCGGAGTAAATCCACAGCCTGTTGCGGTGTTCACTATAAGGAAAACCTTGCCCTTCAGAGTGCTCAGGTCAAGCTCTCCGTTCTTTCTCTTTTTTACCGTAAAATCATATATTGACATATTTTGTACCTCCTTTTAATATAACTCTTGTGTGCAATTCGATTGTATCATATTTATTTTGTTTTGTCAACAGGTTTAAAAAATTTTTCTTGCAAAAGCCATATTTGTATGTTATACTAACTACAATAAGGGAATGATGTTCTCCCTCGGATTACCCGAAACCGCATTTTAGCTGATGACGTCTGCTGTAAAGGCAGGAGTTGTCGGCTTTTTTGTTATTTCTAAGGAGGAATTATAATGCTTTTGAGTATTGCGCTCATAGTTATCGTCGGAATAGTGTTTGGAGGAGTATGCAGGAAAATTCACTTTCCGCCGCTGTTTGGAATGATATTGGGAGGTGTTCTGATAGGGCCGTATGTCCTGAATTTGATTGACCCGACTATACAGAGTAATTCGGCAGATATAAGAAAAGCCGCTCTGATAGTAATACTTATTCGTGCAGGGCTTAAATTAAACCTATCGGATTTGAAAAAAGCAGGCAGACCGAGTATTTTAATGTGTTTTTTGCCTGCGTGCTTTGAGATAGCGGGAATGATTATCCTTGCGCCAAAGATAATAGGCTTGTCATATACGGAGGCGGCGATACTGGGTGCTGTTACGGGCGCGGTATCGCCTGCGGTAATAGTACCGAGAATGATACGGCTTATAGATGAAAAAAGGGGTACTCAAAAGGCGATACCGCAGATGATACTTGCAGGGGCGTCTGTTGACGATGTGTTTGTAATAGTAATGTTTACTGCATTTACTGGGATCGAACAGGGAGAAAAGATTTCCGCATTAAGTATAATGAATATTCCGCTGTCAATTCTTACGGGAATTATTATTGGCATAACAGGGGGATATATACTCTCATTTGTGTATAAATATTTAAAAACAGATCCTATCATATCTTCGCTTATAATACTGTCGGCAGGGTTTGTGTTGTCGGCTGTGGAAAACAAATTTGGAGAGGTGTTCCCGTTTGCGTCTATGATAGCGGTTATGTGTATGGGGACGGCAGTAAAAAGAAAACTCCCCGATACGGCGGCTGTACTGTCGGAGAAGTTTGGTTCGGTATGGACGGCGGCGGAAATATTTTTGTTCGTACTTGTTGGTGCGTGTGTGTCTGTTCAAAGTCTGCAAAACGCAGGTGTAAAGACTATATTGCTTTTGTTGTGCGTACTTTGTTTCAGAGCGGTGGGGGTTGTGCTGTGTATGCTGTTTACTCCGCTTAACTTCAAGGAAAGATTATTCTGTGTTATTGCGTATATGCCAAAAGCCACCGTACAGGCGGCTATCGGAGGAATACCGCTTGCTATGGGACTTGCGTGCGGAGAGGAGGTGTTGGCGGTGTCGGTAATAGCTATACTTTTGACTGCCCCGCTCGGAGCATTTGCGATAGATTTGAGTTATAAGAAATTACTTTCACGGGATTAGTGTATAGAAAACAATAGACATCTGCATTGTATTAGTGTAAAATAGTTGTAAGAATATGTTATGTCTTATGGGAGGTATAGAAATGATAAAAAAGTATGCTGGCAGACTGCTTTTGACTTCGATAGCGCTGTTTGTTTGCAGTCTGTGTCATCTTGTGTGGAAACAGATTTATAAGTTTTCCGAAATTCTTGAAAAGGTAGGGAGCGTTGGCAGAGATAACTTTAGCGTAACAGAAATAACATTCTGGCTGGGGCTTTTATCCTCGGGGTCACAATCTGCCTCAATGCACAAATTAAGCTTGTCTGTTATCGTACCGCTTGAAATTCTTTGCGGTGTTGTCGGAATAATCTTTGCTGCGGCGAGGTTTACAAAGCGTGATTTCGGCATGTTTAATATTATACCTGTTATATTCGGAGCGGCAATAAGTCTTGTCGGGGCGGTATCGTTTGTATTGCTTGCCGTATCGGGAAAAGCCGTACTTATGACGCTGTTTTTGTTATTGTTGACGCTTGTTGTGATACCTGTTTTATACTTGGTCATTGCAGTAAAATTTTTTCTTAGGAAGTGAGTTTTTGTGAAAATTCTTGTTGTGTTTACGGGCGGCACTATCGGCAGCAGTATCGAAAACGGAACGGCTGATATTGACGAAAATTCTGCAAAAGCGTTGCTCGACATTTACCCTGATATAGATTTTGAGTGCAGAGAGCCTTTTTCTATACTAAGTGAAAACTCTACCGTTGATACGCTTGAAATGCTGTGTAATTTTATGCTGTCGTTAAATTATGAAAGCTTTGACGGCGTTATCATAACTCACGGCAGCGATACTTTGGGATATACGGCGGCTGCGTTGGGAATATCGCTTTCTTGGGTGAAAATCCCTGTAATGCTTACTGCGGCGGATTATGTTTTAAGTATGGAGAAGTCTAACGGCAGAGAAAACTTTTGCGGCTGTGTTGATTTTATCAGAGGATTTTCTGAGGGCGGACACAATTTTACAGGGGTGTATGCTGTCTGGAGAAACAGCGGCGAGGGCGTTAGCGTTCATCACGCATTAAGTCTTGAACAGGCAGATTTTTTCGATAGGTTTTATTCGTTCGGAGCAGACCCTTTCGGTACTGTAAAGAACGGCAGATTTGTTAAAAACATTAACGCACCCGAAAACATTGAGTACAGTCTGTTTGCGGAGAATTTAAAGGGAAAAACTATAAGGCTGTCACGAAATGTTATAATGTTTAATTCTTATGTCGGAGCGGATTTTAACTGCATAAATATTTCGGGGAAAGACGCCGTACTTGTTAAAGCGTATCATTCGGGTACGCTGTGTACGGCAGGACAAAACACGTCCTTTGCAGGATTTGTCAAACGCTGTGCGGAAAACGGTACGGACGTATATGTATATCCGCTTAAAAAGAGGGATTATGAGTATAAGTCCGTTCGTGCAATTCCTTGGGATATAGTTACGCCGCTGTTTGACATAGGTGAATGTGCGGCTTTCGTGGGGCTGTTGTTCAGGTATGGGGAGAAAGATGATGTAATATAGATTATTGACATATTGGTTGATTATTGTTATAATTTAAGAAAAAAGGAGGTAAAAATTATGAATAATACTGAAATTCGTAAAGGCAAGTGTTTTATTAGTCATTGTACTGACGATGAAATTATTATGAACAATCTGGTTTCTTTGATTAAAAGTATTTATAAATGCAATATTCAACGTGATAACGAGCTTTTCTTCTGTACATATCATAACAGCTTTAATGCCGCAGCAAGATTGGACGCTGAATTGGTAAGCGTATTGAATGATTGCAGCTATATGATTGCCATTATCACAGACAGCTATCTGAGAAGTCCTATTGCACTCTTTGAATTTTGCTCCTTTTATGCATTGAATAAGCCGATAGTTCCAATTGTTTTTAACGGTGAGGTTGGAAATAGGTTTATTGATAGTATTTGTTCATCTCATTATATGAGAATAAATGTGTCAAAAGACTTACCATTAGACGATATTATCGGCGGGATATTGAGAAGTTTTAATAATATTTCCCCAATAGATATAAAAAAAGGCGAGAAATATGTAAAGAAGTTTGTTAGCCAATCTGCTCAGGCGAAAGCTGTACGCAATTATATCGGCTGTGAACAGGGCTTATATAAAAATGTTATCAGTCAGTGCAGAGATATGGGTATTACAAAAATCAGAACTGAAAATGATAACGAAGCCTTAGGCCGTTTGTCTAAATGTAAAACCTTGTATATTGTTTCTACAACCGGCGAAGGTTTGATCAAAACTTTGTGTGCCAAGGGGATTATGTCTAAGATTTTGCTGAATAGAGGTACAGTTACGGTTTTGATACCCAATAAGGAATCTGACTTCTGTCATGATGTTGCAGAGATTGAGAATCCTTATGATTATGAAAATAATCTTACACGTTTAAATGATGAGTTTAAAAATGTAATTTATATGCTCAACGAGTGTGTAACAAATATCAAAAATACATCTCCTGATATTCCAATAGGGAAAATATATGTTGGTTCTGCACACACTTTGTTAAGGCAGACGATTACATTGGGTATTATCGAAAACAATGTATTTGGTTTTGTTTCAATGACGATACCGCCTTTTAGAACGGCTGACGGTACTCCGACTTTGGATTTTTTTAGCGAGAATACTGACCGTACTATGGGTAATCTTCTGTATAAGCATGTAACCAAAATACGAGATATCGCAAAGTCAAGACATAACCTTTATGAGATTAACGGAACATTGTACTTTGAGAATGGCTTTTATCTTGAGAAACCTACCGCCCGAGAATACTGGGAGAAAAAGTATGATGAAGCAAGCGTTAATATGAGGGAGCATTCATTCTTTACAGATGTACTTATAGAAGCTGCGGCACAGCATCCGCTTATTAACGGAACAGAACCCGGAGAAGAATTTTCCGCCAGACTTGATTATGCTGTCGAGATGTATAATAAATATAAGCAGGGCGGTACTTCTGTAAAAATATATATTCCGGGAAGTCGCCACAGATATAAAAACCAAGAGGATACTGTTTCGTTAAGCACTGCGGGCAAAACCTATCTGATAAATAAAGGTGTTAGCGAGGCTGATATTCTGAGCGATGAGATTAATGAGAAATACAAAGCAGAGGAGGGAGTTTATAACTCTGCCGATGAATGCTTCGTTGCATCATCTATTTTCCTTAACGGCAATTACAGAACGCTCTGCTGTATTTGTTCGGCAAATCAAATGATGAGAAAAAAGCTATTTTATTTGGAAATGGGAGTAATACCTCTTTTCTTTACTGTATCGACAGATAATATGTTCCATTCTGATATGGGAGAAATATTTGAGGTTATTCCTGATGTTATTTATAATGACCATTCATGGCAGAATAAAAATTCTGTTCATTATATTCGGACAAGAGATGAAAGAGTGCCAAAAAAATAAAATGTTAAACTTACAGTGTTTTAAAAAACGCAGAACTTTGTTGTTCCTTCAAAAAATGCCGGTTGAATGAGATCTCTAAAGTGACATTTTATTCCCCCTCACTATGCTATAATAACGATGTGATATTATTATAGTATAATAAGATATGGGGGCGGAAGTATGAATAGAAATAAGAGCGGAAAACAAAATCACACTCTCCTTACACTTGCCGTACTGCTTGGAAGTATGGCTGTAACGGTTGCCTGTTTCGGTACAACGTCTAATGCAGAGGGAGCTGTAAAAACTGCTGCCGCACAGGTAAGCGACATGGCAGCTATGAGCAGTGAAAATTCTTACTACAACGAGAAAACCGAGGAAAAACTTTTTGCGCTGTCTTTGGGTGACGAGCGTTTCAGAGATGTTCTTGATAATTACTCGAAGTATCCGCAGTATCTTCTTGACGTTCTCTGCGAAAACCCCGACCTTATAGAGCTTGTCTTGATATATGGCAACGGCTATGACCCGTCTGATTGCTATGTGACCATGGCGGAGCTTGAACAGGATATTCCGCTGTTCATTCAGTGGGATAAACGCTGGGGTTTTGAGGAGTACGGTGATGATATAATAGCTTTATCAGGCTGCGGCCCTACCTGCCTTTCTATGGTTGCAGTAGGATTGACTAAAAATGCAGTGTATTCGCCGAAAAATGTTGCAGAGTATTCTATGTCACACGGATACTACCAGTACGGTACGGGAACTTCATGGGCTTTGTTTACGCAGGGAAGCGCTGATTTTGGCATAGAGTGCGAAGAACTCCCACTTGACCGTGATACTGTGTATAGTTATCTTGAACAGGGTAATCCCGTTATCTGTTCGATGACGCCCGGAGATTTTACCGATACGGGTCATTTTATCGTGCTTACGGGAACGGAAAACGGTAAAATAAAAGTAAACGACCCCAACAGCTATTCAAACAGCGAAAAACTTTGGGATTACGAAGACCTTGAATGGCAGATCAGAAATTTGTGGGCGTTCTTTTGAATTAGGAGTTAGCTCAAAGTGTGGAGTTTGGAGAGTGGAGTGTGGAGTTTTTTCAGTTAGGAATGCAGACCGTGCAAAAACTAACAAACATATGAAATATTAAGATTAATAATCACTATCCACAACTTAAGCAATCAGTTTCGGTTGATTGGTTTTCGGCAAAATCATGTAATCCCCCTATCCCCCAACCCCCTTTCCCTTGAGGGCAAGG
>CACWKD010000032.1 GCA_902761345.1 uncultured Ruminococcus sp.
GATATTTCGTGTGATATTCTTTTATAAAACATTGTAAATATTCTCAAATATTTATAAAAAAATATAAAGTATTATAACGCCATTATCAAGAAAAAACCGCATGAATACTGAACAAACAGTTTTCATGCGGTTTTCGTTTTTTCATTAAAAGCGGAGGACAAGGGATTCGAACCCTCGCGCCGGTTACCCGACCTACTCCCTTAGCAGGGGAGCCTCTTCACCACTTGAGTAATCCTCCGTACGGTAAAGTCCTTATAAAATATAAAAAGCGGAGGGGAAGGGATTCGAACCCTTGGTACCTTTCGGTATCACTAGTTTTCAAGACTAGCTCCTTAAACCGCTCGGACACCCCTCCGTGGAACTACTATATAATATCACTTTTTGTTTTGTTTGTCAATAGTTTTTTTAAAATATCTCAAAAAAATTTTCGCTCTAATGTAATGCTTTGAATTTACTGCCTTTTATACGGCAATACTACATATATACCGCATTATGGGAGGAATTTATTTTGCAGTATAATAAAGTCGAAATCTGCGGAATAAACACCGCAAATCTTGAGGTGCTTAAAGATGCCGAACAGAAAAAGCTTTTGCACATCATCAAAACAGGTACGCCATCTGAACGTGAATGCGCAAGAGAAAAACTTATCAGAGGTAATCTCCGACTTGTACTCAGCGTTATACAGAAGTTTGCTAACAGAGGCGAAAACCCCGACGATTTGTTTCAAGTGGGCTGTATCGGTCTTATAAAGGCGATAGATAACTTTGACGATACTCTTGATGTGAAATTCTCAACCTACGGAGTTCCTATGATCATAGGTGAGGTTCGCCGTCATTTGCGTGACAGCAGCTATATCAGAGTAAGCAGAAGTATCCGTGACGTAGCATATAAAGCTATGCAGGCAAAGGAGGAACTTACTAACCGCCTTGACCGTGAACCTACTGTTGAAGAATTGTCCCGCGAACTGAATATTCCTAAAGAAAATATTGTCCTTGCGCTCGAAGCAATAGTAGAGCCGGTTTCGCTTTATGAGCCTGTGTTTTCGGACGGAAGCGATACTATATATGTTATGGATCAGATAAGCGACAATAATTCAGATATGAATTGGCTCGAAGAAATCGCTATAAAGGACGCTATGGAGGGATTGAGCGAGAGAGAAAAGAAGATTTTGTCAATGAGGTTCTATATCGGAAAAACTCAGGTAGAGGTTGCCCGTGAGATAGGGATTTCTCAGGCACAGGTAAGCAGAATAGAAAAGGGTGCGCTGGAGCAAATAAAGAAAAGCTGCAGATAACGGCGGCGCTATTGAAAGTCAAAAGTGTTTAGTTTATAGTTCAAAGTTCAATGTTTTAAGTTCGATTATTTATTACTCGAAAATTTAGACGCAGAACTTTGGACTATAAACTTTTTTGAAAAAATTTAAAAAATTTTTATTTTAGGTGTAATATTTTGCCTTTGTAAATTGTTTATTATATGAAAGGACTTTCAAAGACAACGGAGAGGAGGATCTATAATGGACGCAGGCGAATACATACAGGCGGCGGGGAAGTACATAGACACAGTTTACAGAGCAGCTTACAGCTACTGTAAAAAAAGGGAGGACGCAGAGGACGCTGTACAGAATGTGTTTCTGAAGCTGATGAATACCGATGTAACATTTATAGATGACGAACATTTGAAACGCTGGCTGATAAGATGTGTGATCAACGAATGCAAGAATAATTTCGGTTCGTTTTGGCACAGAAACAAGGTATCGCTTGACGATCTTGATACAGCCCCCTCTTACAGTGATACACATACACAAAGCGGAGAGCTTTTGGCGGCAGTAATGAAGCTGCCAACTAATTACAGCACGGTCATACACCTTTATTATTACGAGGGGTATGATGTGAAAGAAATATCGCAGATACTCGGGATCTCCGAGTCAAACGTACAGATCAGATTAATGAGAGCAAGAAATAAGCTAAAGACGATCATAGAGGAGGCATGAGCTATGACAAGAGAAGATGAAAGAATAAAGAGATTATACACAGAAGCGTTTGATAACATTCATGCGTCCGACGAATTGAGAAGAAAGGTGATTAAAATGACAGAGAATACGAGTAAAGAAAAGAAGAACATCAGCAAGATAAGAAAAATAGCATTTGTTGCAGCAGCCGCAGCGATTTTGGTTGTAGGCGGCGGAATGATAGCAGCTCACGCAGTGAGAGGCGCATACAAAGATGAAACAGTAAGTAGGGTAATGTTTAACGGCGAGGAGAAAGAGGCATACTTCCACGACTTTGGTACAGGCGTAGGTTCTTGGAGATTTTACGAGGACGATATGGAGTATTCCGTATTTATGCACGGCAATATTGATATAGATACTACTGTGTATGTAGTGGATATGGGCTCGTATGTTATGGCGTCTGATGTTCCCGAACCGACACTCAACCTGTACACCGATATGGAAAAATCACCTTTTGTAGAGATAAGTGACGACGGCTATATGATCATAAAAACAAATCTTGATACCGACAGACCTATGACAGAGAGGATTTTGTGGACGCTCGATGCAGAGGACGGTACAGAGGACGGTATAGCAGGACTTGGCATAGATGACGTTGTATCGACATACACAATAATGTCCGACGGTACGGTTGCAGAAACCTTCAAGCAGGATGTCAGCGGCATCAATGGTATAGTAAAATACTTCCTCAAGAAGAGTGTTGATAACTATGTTGACGAGGACGAAGATCCATATACATACGGTATGGAGGATATTGTAGAAACCAATGATTATTAATAACAGATGACTGAAATTAAAAGCAGGGCATTTCGATGTCCTGCTCTGCGTGCAATTTGGAACAGCGTTTGTAATTGAGAGTGAACCGTGAGGAAAGGTGATCAAGATGACAGATAATAAATCAAAGAAAAACGGCGGTACTATTGTATTTGTTGTAGCAATAATAGCAGCGATAGCAGCAGTGGTTTTAATAACGATGGCGGGAGTGAAAAAGAATCAGCCGAAACAAGAAATAGACGAAAAAGAAACGGTGGGAAGCGTGATTTTTAACGGCGAGGAGAAAGAGGCATACTTCTTTGACTATGGAGGAGGAGTAGGCTATTGGAGATTTTACGATGGCAAAATGGAATATTGCGTATATATGCACGGCAATATTAATATGGATACTACTGTGTATGTAGTGGATATGGATTCGTATGTTATTGCGTCCGATGTACCCGAGCCGACACTTAACTTTTACACCGATATGGATAAATCACCTTTTGTAGAAATCGACGACGACGGTTACTTGGTAATAAGAACAAACATTAATACCGACAAACCGAAAATCGAGAGGATATTGTGGACGCTTGACGCAGAGGACGGCAAAGAGGACGGTATAGCAGGACTTGGTATCAGTCAAGATGTTTCAACATATACTTTATTTTCTGATGGTACGGTTGCAGAAGCATTTAAGAGTATTGATCAATGAGTTGTTTTATTTAATGTCTAAAACTAAATTAACTCGTTGTGCTATTAATACACCTAATAAAGTTTTTTGTCAAACTTTTTTCAAAAAAGTTTGCGAGGGTTTGGGGCGAGTAGCCCCAATATGCTCTGCTCGGCGGAGAGGGGGCACGATAAACTTTGACTAATCAAATTGTCGGATGGGGGAGAACCTGACGACAGTGGTTCTCCCCCCCTACTCAAACAGTAGGATTATTTGTAAAATATAAAGAAAATCAAGTAATAATTTAATAGCGCAACGAGTTAAATTAACCTGTAAAAACTCCCTCGATCATCAAACAAGGTGATCAAGGGAGTTTTATTAATGAAATTGAAAATTTACAAAAATATTCCGTTAAATATTGCAAACTGCCTTTTTATATTGTATAATTAAACTGTAATATTGTGTATCTGTGTGTTTATGCGGATACAAGAAGGAGTATGATCACAATGTACAGTGAATATTTGGATACAATAGGATTTGTGTCACAGTTTGATAGCGAGGTTGCAGACGCTATGGGTCTGGAACTTAAAAGACAGAGAAGAAATTTAGAGCTTATCGCTTCTGAAAATCTTGTTTCTCCTGCTGTTATGGCAGCTATGGGAAGCGTACTCACAAATAAATATGCAGAGGGCTATCCGGGCAAGAGATACTACGGCGGTTGTCAGTGCGTTGATATAGTTGAGGATATTGCAAGAAAAAGAGCTTGCGAGCTTTTCGGAGCAGAACACGCAAACGTACAGCCACATTCCGGTGCGCAGGCAAATATGGCAGTTTATTTTGCTATGCTTGAAACAGGCGATACTGTAATGGGTATGAACCTTGCAGAGGGCGGTCATCTTACGCACGGCTCACCTGTAAATATGTCGGGTAAGTATTATAACTTTGTACCTTACGGCGTTGACCCCGTTACACACAGAATAGATTATGATAAGGTAATGCAGATCGCTATGGAGGTTAAGCCGAAGCTTATTGTTGCAGGTGCAAGCGCTTATCCGAGAGTGATCGACTTTGCAAAGTTCAGAGAGATAGCAGACGCTTGCGGCGCTTTGCTTATGGTAGATATGGCGCATATTGCAGGACTTGTTGCGGCAGGAGTACACCCCAATCCTGTACCATACTGTGATTTTGTAACAACTACTACACATAAGACGCTCAGAGGACCGAGAGGCGGACTTATTCTTTGTAAGGAGCAGTACGCAAAGGCAATAGACAAAGCAGTGTTCCCCGGCACACAGGGCGGCCCGCTTATGCACATTATCGCTGCAAAGGCAGTTTGCTTGGGCGAGGCTTTAAAGCCTGAGTTCAAGGCATACGGCGAGCAGATAGTAAAGAATGCTAAGGCGCTTGCAGATGGTCTTACAAAGAGAGGTCACAAGCTTGTATCGGGCGGCACTGATAACCATGTAATGCTGCTTGACCTTTCGGGTACAGAGCTTACAGGCAAGGAGCTTGAGCATAATCTCGACGAGGTTTATATTACAGCCAACAAGAACACTATCCCCAATGAGCAGAGAAGTCCGTTTGTAACAAGCGGTGTTCGTCTTGGTACGGCAGCAGTTACTTCAAGAGGTCTTGTTGAGGAGGATATGGATAAGATAGCAGAGTTTATTCACCTTGTAATAGAGGACTTCGAGGGCAATAAGGAGAAGGTTCAGGCAGGCGTTACAGAACTGCTTGAAAAGTATCCGCTTTACGAGTAATTAACTTTCGGGGAGGGGCATAGCCTCTCCTTGATTTGCATTTATAGCAGACGGCGGACTTAATGAATAATGAAGATTGAATAATGAATAGTGAATAATGAATAATATCGGAAAGCCTTGCGGCTTTGGATCTATAGGTTGGTAGTTATTAGTTGTTAGACAAATGTTGCTTTGAACTCTAAACTAACGACTTTGAGCTTAAAACTAAAAACTTTGAACTAACAACTTATAACTTTCGTCACAATAGAGTAAATAATGTGTTTCGTCCTGCGTATAATATAATATGTACAAAGAAACAGGACGGAGGTATTTACTATGAACGAAAAAGACGCTTGGAGAAACTTTGTCAGCAGCGGAAGTGTGAGCGATTATCTTCTCTATGCTTCGATAAAAGAACAAAAAGGTTTAACCTCGGAGGCAGCACATGAATTTCAGCACAGACGGACTGGTGATAAGAGAACAGAGGATAAAAGAGGGCGACAAGGTAATAACAATTCTAACCAGGGATAAAGGTGTTATACGCTCGTTTGTCAACGGCGCAAACAATATCAAAAGCCCCAAAACTACGGCAACGGGGCTTATTACATATTCTCAGTTCGATATATATTTAAATTCTAAGGGTAACTATATTATTGACGACGCACACGCTAAAGAGGTGTTTATGCCGCTTCGTCAGGATATAGACAAAATGGCGCTTTCTCAGTATTTCTGTGAACTATGCGAACAGTTTGCGCCTCGTGACGCAAATGCCGAGGAGATACTCAGACTTACGCTGAATTCTCTTTATATGCTTGCGCACAATAAGCTGCCGATCGAGCTTATCAAATGTATTTTCGAGTTAAGGCTTATGTCTGTTTCGGGATATATGCCCGATCTTGTCGGATGCTGCGAGTGTCATATTTATGAGGACGATAATATGTATTTTCTGCCCGACAGCGGTCAGCTTATCTGCAAAAGCTGTAAGACGGAAAATACAGGCAGGAGCATATTGACAGGAAAAACCGTCACAAATGTAATGCGGCATTGTGTATATTCCGAGCTTAACAAGCTTTTCTCTTTTACATTATCCGAAAAGTCGACAAAGACACTTGGTGTCGTTACGGAAAATTACTGTACACTGCATCTGGATAAACATTTGAATACTCTTGATTTTTATAAACAAATAAGAAATTTAAGCGAATAGAAGTGAAAAAATGGAAAATAATACAGACACTACACAAAGACATTATCATGCGTTGGAGCTTGACAAGATACTGCTTCGTGCAGCGGATCTTACAAGCTGCGAGGACGCAAGAAATGCTATGCTGTCGCTTACGCCTTCAAAAAAGCTTGATAAGGTAAATTCTCTTTTAAAGGAAACAAGCGACGCACATTCTTTATCAGGCAGGTTCGGTTCACCGTCGTTCGGGGGGCTTGCTGATATTACCGACTCACTCAAACGTGCAAAAACAGGTTCTTCTCTATCGACGGCGGAGCTTTTGCAGACAGCAAGGGTCTTGCACGTAATACGTACCCTAAAGGACTGGAGAAATAAAGCTCAGGCAGGGTCATCTGTACTTGATGTATATTTTGATACGTTAATGCCTGCACGATATGTTGAGGATAAAATAACAACCTCTATAATATCAGAGGACGAAATAGCAGATAATGCATCTAATGAGCTTGCCGCGATTAGACGTAAAATAAGAATGACTTCGTCTAAGGCAAGAGAACAGCTTGAAAAGATGATCAGGAGCAGCGTCGTGCAGAAGTATTTGCAGGACAACATCATCACTATAAGAAACGGACGTTTTGTTATTCCCGTAAAGGCAGAGTGCAGGGGCAATATTCCCGGACTTGTGCATGATACATCGGGCAGCGGTCAGACGATATTTGTAGAGCCTATGTCGGTAGTAGAGGCGAATAACGAAATTAAGGTGCTTGAATCAAAAGAACTTGACGAGATAGCGAGAATATTGTATCTGTTGTCAAGCGAGGTTGCAGACGTTGCGTCAAGCGTTATAAAAAGCTATGAGGCGGCTGTGAAGCTTAATGTTATCTTTGCAAAAGCCGAGCTTGCGTATAAAATGAAAGCCACTGTTCCGCTAATGAATAATAGGGGCATTATCGAACTGAAAAAAGCACGACACCCGCTTATTGCTCCCGAAAAGGTTGTGGCGTCAGATGTATCTTTAGGTGAAAGCTTTGATACTCTTATTATTACAGGACCGAACACAGGAGGTAAGACAGTATCTTTAAAGCTGATAGGATTATTAAGCTTAATGGCTATGTGCGGCTTTATGATACCTGCCTCTGATAACTGTAAGCTGAGTGTGTTTGACAACGTATTTGCCGATATAGGAGATGAGCAGAGTATAGAACAGTCGCTGTCAACATTTTCGGCTCATATTACGAACACAATAGATATTCTTAAAAAATGTACGTCAAATTCCCTTGTACTGCTTGATGAGCTTGGCGCAGGTACAGACCCGATAGAGGGTGCGGCGCTTGCAATAGCAATACTGGAGGAGTTCAGGGCAAAGGGCGCAAGGATAGCCTGTACAACGCATTATGCCGAATTAAAAGAGTTTGCATTACAGACCGGCGGTGTTGAGAACGGAAGCTGTGAGTTTGATGTGGCAACGCTCAGACCTACATATAAGCTCCTGATAGGAGTACCCGGACGTTCAAACGCTTTTGCTATATCTTTAAGGCTTGGTATGGAGCATAAGCTTATCGAACGTGCAGAGCAGCTTGTATCGAGTGAGAGCCGTGAGTTTGAGAATGTCGTTACGGCGCTTGAAACAAGACAGCAGGAGATCGAGAAAAAGGCAAAAGAGATAGAGAACGCCCAAAGAAAAGCTGTTAAGGCTCAGATGAAAGCCGAACAAGAGCTTGAACGTGTAAAGAAAGAGGCACAGCGTGAGCTTGACAGGGCAAAGCAGCAGGCTCAGGAGATACTTACTAAGACAAGAGCACAGGCACAATCTCTTATAGACGAATTGGACGCCGCAAAGAAAAATACAGAATCGGTAGAAGCCGACAAAGCAAAACTCAGGAGCAAAATAAAGGAGCTTGAAAAGACGGCAGACCCCGTTGCAAAGAAAGTAAACGAGGGTTATATACTTCCACGTCCGCTTAAAGTAGGCGACGAGGTACTGATATTTGATATTGACAGAAACGCAACTGTAATCGAACCGCCCGACAGCTCGGGAAAGGTACTTGTACAGGCAGGCATTATCAAAACGCGAGTACACGTATCAGACCTCAGGCTTGTAACATCAACGAAAAAGAAAGTTACCTACACAGGCTCCAAACGAGCAGTAAACCGCAGTAATGTTGATGTAAAGGCTGTAACCGAGGTTGATCTGAGAGGAATGACGGCAGTTGAGGCGATAATGGAGCTTGAGAACGCTATTGACTCTGCTATACTTATGAATATCGGAAGATTAACTATAATTCACGGCAAGGGAACGGGAGTTCTCAGAACCGAGGTACACAAGTATCTTAAAACCTGTAAGTATGTGAAGACGTTCAGACTTGGCGTATATGGCGAGGGCGAAGCAGGCGTTACAATAGCCGAACTAAAATAGGGGAGTGAGTACAAATAAAAAGCAAAATAAAGAACTTTTTCAAAGTGATTTTAATACTGCTTCTGCTTGCGGTATTGGGAATTCTTATATGTGTAGCGCTTGTTTTTCAGAAAGACGATATAGACAGGTTTACCGCAGAGCCGTCCAACGCTATTGTAAAGACGCTTGCAGTAAGCGCAATAAAAGACAGCGAAGCGTATCTTGACGAGGACGGTATTAATTCTCTGCTTGCCTATCTGGTAAACGGTGTTAACGAACAGGGGATTTCAAGCGGTGACGTAAAGCTCAAAGCAGCTGCCGTAGATATTAACGCAGATAAACCGTGCAAGGTGTATTTTCAGGTAGAATATATGGAAAAAGAGATACAGCTGTCGGCAGATATTTCTATACAGGTAACAGATGAAAGCATAAAAATTTCATTTGATAATGCTTATGCAGGAAAGCTTAAAATCCCACGCTATGCCGTTACCTATATTTTAAGCAAAACAAATTTGCAGAGTAAGAATAATAAAATCTCTGTGGACGATCTTTCTGTGGAGATACCCTCGCATTACAGCTTGGATATAGGCGATATAGGTACTCTTGTAAATATAGATATTATAGAGTTAAAGATCGATGATAATTCCATTTACATAAAGACTAATCCTGTTGTGAGCGATACAATACAAAATATTTTTGATATTATAGGCGGAGATACATTTAATGATATTAAGGATAAAATAAGCGGATTTTTCGGTGAAGATAATGAGTGATAACAGCAAAAAACTTTTTGAAGAGCTTTTAAAATATTCGCAGTCCGATATGTATCCGTTTCATATGCCGGGACATAAGAGAAATATGGATTTTTTGCCGTATAAACTTCCCTTTGATATTGATATTACGGAGATATACGGATTTGATAATCTCCACGACGCACAAGGAATACTCAAAAATTCAAACGATAAAGCAAGACGTGCGTTTGGTTCAAAGTATTCCTATATGCTTGTTGGAGGGAGTACCTGCGGAATACTGTCTGCCGTATCGTCTATTGTTAAGTCGGGAGATGAAATAATAATAGCAAGAAACTGTCACAAGTCGGTTTATAATGCCTGTACGCTAAATAGTCTTGACGTACATTTTATCTATCCCAAACAGGATAATGAAAGCAGAGTATGTATGTCTGTCGATACTGATAGTGTAAAGGCTTTGCTTGAGAAGTACCCGTTTTCTAAGGCTGTGGTTATAACCTCGCCGACTTATGAGGGTGTTATAAGCGATATAAAGTCGATTTCCGATATTGTGCACAGCTACAATATACCGCTTATAGTGGATAATGCGCACGGGGCACATCAGAGGTTTTGCAGGCTGAGCAGAGAGGGAGAACCGATAGAGAACGGTGCGGATATTGTGATTTCAAGTCTGCATAAAACCTTGCCTGCGCTTACTCAGACAGCAGTTGCTAATTTACAGGGGGATATTGTAAAGCAAGATTTATTTGAAAAAAAGCTTTCCGTATTTGAAACAAGCAGTCCGTCCTATGTGCTTATGTCGTCTATGGATATGTGTTTTGATTTTCTGATGCACTGTGAAAATGCGTTTGAGGAATACTGTGTAAGGTTAGCGAGCTTCAGTCAAAAAATGACAAGTCTTGAAAAACTAAGTGTGTTGTGTCACGGTGGGGATAGTATCGGGAAACACGGTTTCTTTGGGTTTGATAAGGGTAAGATAGTTATTGTCACAACTCATACGAACATCAGCGGAATACAGCTTACAGAGATACTAAGGGAGAATTATCATATTGAGCTTGAAATGGCATATCCATCATACGCTGTTGCTATGACATCTGTATGCGACAGTGAGCAGGGGTTTGACAGACTTGCTTTTGCATTAACAGAGATCGACAAAAGCCTTGAATATGTTGTAACACCAAAATGTTTTCCTGATATTCCAAAGCCTGAGAAAGCTAACAAGAATACAGATAAAGCAGACGTAAGCGATAAGTATGTTTATGCATATCCCCCGGGAGTACCTATTGTGATACCCGGTGAGGTGATAGATACAGAAACGAGAAATTACATAGAAAAGCTGAAAAAAGCAGGTGTCGAGGTTACCCGGTAAACCTTGGCATCTGCTTTTTGACAGAAAAAAAGAGCGACTAACTCGCTCTTATTTTCGGGAATCGTATTTTTAGAAAGAGGTCAAATCAAACTTAATGATTATCAGTCTTAGCAATCATTGACTGTGTAACTATTGTATCTCAAATAAAATAAAAATTCAATACCTTTTGTCCATTTGGTACTTTTTGATGTTTATTTGGGTAATGTATAGTTGTTAGTTATTAGTTGTTAGTTGTTAGTCCAAAGTTTAATTTTAACTCCCAACTTTGAACTATAAACTTTGAACTATAAACTTTGAGCTAACAACTCCATTTCTAACTCCTAACTCAAAAAAACAACTCCACACTCCAAACTTAAAAAAGCTACTTGTATGTTTTCTTTGGAAGTCTTACAATAAAATGTATAATATCTTCGTCCGTTTCAACATAGGCAACGCCCTTGTAGCTTTCTGCGATACGCTGAACTGTTGTAAGTCCTAATCCCTCGTGCTTATCTTTGCCGGAATAATTATAATCGAAGAAATGAGAAAGCTTTGTTATATCTCCGAAAAATTTATTCGATACGTCGATAACACTGCTACCGCCGCTGCCGTATATTTTTACATGTATACCGTATTCTCTGTCTTTTGAGGAACTTACTTCGTCAATTGCATTTTGCAGGAGATTACCGATAATACGGTTGATTTCGTATGGTTCGGGGGCAAGTCCTTTAAGATTGTTTGTTATGTCAAAGTACATATGTATACCCTTGCTTTCGGCGTCTGAACGGTAAGCGTACATCATCGCACTGATAGACGTATCATATACCGGAAGTACTTCGTTGACATACTCTGTTTCGGCAACCATTTTTGCAACGTACTCTTTACATTCGGTATATTTTTGAGCGTCGATAAGTCCGTTTATAGCGTGTACATGAAGATTGAAATCATGACGCTGCGCTCTTATCATTTTAATAAATGATTCAAGCTCTGCCTGGTGCTGTTTTTCTTGTTCGGTAACATCGGAGAGTATAGAGTATTCAACGAGTATTTTCAGCATTGCAAAGCTCACTATAATATATGTAAACGAGAAGAAAAATTCAAGTCCCAGATAGAACACAGCACGTTCTGTTTCTTCGATAATGCCAAGTGACATATATATTCCAAACACTATAATAAACGTCAACACAATGAGCGCAAGAAAGATTATAGTTCTGTTGTGTTTTACTTTTGCGTCCTCGGGGTGGAAAAAGTCTTTTACCCACGCGCTGTTGAAAAACGATATTTTTTGTATCCACAAAATGAAGAATATGGCTGTTATCAGCAGAAGATATACACCCATATAAATAAGTGTAACTTTGGATTTGCCGTCAACTCTCAGCCCTATAAACGTGATATATATATAATAATTAAGCATTATTATTGTACTCATTGCAAATGAAAGCATTTTTTCAAGAGAATTTCTCTTGTCAAAAAGTAAACGCAAAAGCGTCCATACTACCATGAGGGCGAGCATTATAATATCGGAGAAATTTCCGCTTGTAACGTTCCATACTATACTGCTCAGCATAACAAAGCAGACTATCATAAAAAATTCCTTGAATGTAAATCGTGTGTTAAGCCACAGTACAAGACACATTATCACACCCACGGTAAATCCAAATATAAGTGATACTGCAAATTGCAGCACATCGCCACCGCCTTTCATAAACTAAAACCGATAACCGTTTTTCGGCTATCGGTCTTTTATCATAATTATTTCTTTTTCTTCTCGACAGTGATCTTTTTATCGTCGGCTTTTTTCTCTTCTTCAAGAAGCGCCGTACAATGAGGGCATCGTGTAGCCTTAATAGAGATCTCACTGAAACAGAACGGACACTCCTTTGTTGTAACCTCAACTACCTCTTCAACAGGCTTTTTGCCGATAGTCATTATCTTGTTGACTGCTTTTACAAGAGCGAAGATAATGATCGCCATTATAAGGAAGTTGATAATAGCAGCTAAAAATGCGCCGAATTTAATGGTTCCGACATCAAGAGCTTTTGTCATCATCTCAAAATCAGGCTGACCTTCTGCGTTAATAAACTTATCGCCCGATACAGTACCGATAAGCAACTGTATTGCCGGCATAATAACATCGTCACAAAGTGATGAAACGATACCGCTGAACGCACCGCCGATGATAACACCGACTGCAAGATCCATAACATTGCCTCTTGAAATGAATTCCTTAAATTCCGCTATAAGACTCTTTTTTTCTGCCATAAGGGATACCCTCTTTCATAAAGATTTATTACGTCTTTTATTATACAATTTTATTGAGAATGTTTCAATAGTTTTTTGAAATATTATATCCCTGAAAAATAAATTTTGTAGAAATACAACAAAATATAGTGATTATTTTTTATTGCTGTTTCCCTTGACCTTATCCCAATATGACTTGAAAGCCTGTTCGTTTTTATTCTGTCCGAACTCATAATAGACAGATCCTTTCAAAATATCGGGAAGATACTGCTGTTCTACCCAACCGTTCGGATAATCGTGCGGATACTTGTAGAACTGCCCTTTATTGAGGTTATCCTCGCCGTCATAATGCTTGTTTTGGAGATGACGGGGGATAGAGCCGATTTTACCGCTTTGTATGTCGGCAGTTGCTCTTGCAATGCCGTTATAGGCAGAATTTGATTTCGGGGCGTTTGCAACCATTACAACAGCGTCTGCAAGAGGTATTCTTGCCTCGGGAAGTCCGACTGCATTTGCTATATCTACGCAGGATTTTACTATCGGAATAAGCTGAGGATATGCAAGTCCGACGTCCTCGCATACGCATACCATAAGTCGTCTGCAAGCAGAGGGAAGATCGCCTGCTTCCAGTAACCTTGCGAGATAATAGAGTGCTGCGTCAGGGTCTGAACCCCGCATTGATTTTTGATAGCCCGATACAATATCGTAATGCGAATCGCCGTCACGGTCATATCTTACAGCGCTTTTCTGAGTAAGCTCTTTTGCCGACTCCAGTGTAATTATTTCACAGCCGTCCTGTTTTACCGAGGTAAGGGCGGTGAGTTCGACTGCATTCATAGCCTTGCGTACATCTCCGCCGCAGGCTGTTGCTATGTACTTAGTTACGCCGTCCTCTATTTTAAAGGTTGTGTTTCTTTGCTTTGCGGCAAGCTGAAAACCTCTTATAACGGCTTTTTCAACCTCGTCGGGAGTAACAGTTTTAAACTCAAAAACCGTACTTCTGCTGAGGATAGCGTTATACACATAAAAGTATGGATTTTCGGTAGTTGACGCTATGAGTGTTATACTTCCGTTTTCGATAAACTCCAATAAAGTTTGCTGCTGCTTTTTATTAAAATACTGTATCTCATCTAAATACAGCAAAATACCGTTCATTCCTGCAAATGTATCAAGCTGTGCGACTATGTCCTTAATATCCTGAGTAGAGGCAGTTGTAGCGTTTAGCTTTCGCAGAGTTTTGTTGGTCTGAGCGGCTATAATTGAAGCAAGGGTAGTTTTTCCGATACCCGAAGGGCCGTAAAAAACCATATTCGGTATCTCTCCGGATTCGATTATTCTTCTCAGCGGTTTACCCTGCCCGAGAAGATGTTTTTGTCCGACAACCTCGTCAAGAGATGTGGGTCTTATTTTATCAGCTAATGGGGGCATAGTTTCACCTCTGTTTTGAGCCGTTTAATCAAAATTGCTCTCATCGTAACCCAATGAGCGGAGTATTCCCTCACGGTTTCTCCAGTCTTCCTTGACTTTTACCCAAAGGGTAAGGTTTATTTTGCAGTCGAAGAAATTCTCCATATCCTGCCTTGCGTATGTGCCGATTTTTTTGAGCATAGCTCCGCCCTTGCCTATTATAATACCCTTATGGTTTGCACGCTCGCAGTATATGGTAGCGTCAATGTCTGTAATACCGCCCTCACTTCTTTGCTTAAAGCGTTCGATAACGACAGCTGTACCATGAGGTATTTCCTTATCGGTCAGGCGGAGAATTTTCTCACGAATTATTTCTCCTGCAAGAACTCTTTCGGGCTGGTCTGTGAGAGTATCGGGGTCAAACATATGTTCTCCCTCGTCTGCTTGTTTTGAGAGAGCGTCTATAAGTTCGTTAATACCGCTGCCTGTCTGTGCCGATACTGGCACAATGTCGTCAAAGCTGTGTTCCTTGCTGTATGAAGCGATAGTAGTTATAACATCGCTTTTTTCTTTAAGCTTGTCGATTTTGTTGAGTGCAAGCACAGAGGGAATACCCATACTTTCAAATCTCTGCATAAGCATTTTTTCGGTATCGCCGGGCTCTCTGTCACATTCCGCTACAAGCAGGCAGGCGTCTACACCCGCAACAGATTCGTTTATCGAGCGAACCATATATTTTCCCAAACTGTTCTTAGGCTTATGAAGTCCGGGCGTATCTATAAACACAAGCTGTACATCGTCTTTTGTATACACGCCCATAATTCTTGTTCTCGTTGTTTGCGGCTTAGACGAAACAATTGTAATTTTCTGTCCGAGAATTTTGTTCAGAATAGAAGATTTACCCACGTTAGGTCTGCCGACTATTGCTATAAAGGCTGTTTTCTGCATATTAATTTACCTCTTTTTCAAGTGTGGAGTTTGGAGATTGGAGTTGTTAGTCCAAAGCTCAAAGTTATAAGCTCCAAGTGATTAGCTTAAAGTTATTAGTTGAGGTGATTCTTTAAACTTTAATCTTTGGACTGAATACTGCCAACTCAAAAAATGCAGCCCGCAAAGCAGAGCGGGCTGATTTTGGTAAACGGTATCAGTTATCGTCAATGACATATGATGAGGAAGCAGGAAGTCCGAGCTGTTCCATAACAAGTTCTTCCTTTTCTCTCATATGTACCCTTTCAAGTCCTGTTTCGTGGTCATATCCCAGAAGATGCAGTACAGAATGCGCGGTAAGATAACCTACCTCTCTTTGCAGACTGTGACCGTAAAGCTCAGCTTGGTCAACTGCCTTTTCCATGGAAATAACAACATCTCCAAGCATTTTTGCACCGGTTGTCGGGTCAACGTCATAATTACCGTTTTCGCCCAGCGGGAACGACAATACATCGGTTGCCGAGTCAATATTTCTGTACTGGAGATTAAGCTTGTGTATTTCCTCGTTGTCAACAAATGTTACGCTTATCTCGGCAGATCCCTCAAACTGCTCAAGCTTTAAAACTGCGTTGCAGCAGCGGCGAACAAGCATACGCATACCTGTCGGGATTTTTACTTTTTTCTGTTTGTTGGTTATTACAACTCTAATTTTATCAGTCATTTGTTATGCCTTGCCTCCTCTATTTTAGCATACGCTTTAATTATATCCTGCACAAGCTTATGTCTTACAACGTCTTTCTCGCTGAAAGTTACCTGCGCAATATCGTCTATGTTTCTGAGAACCTTAATACATTCCTTTAGTCCGCTGCGGCTGCCGTTTGGCAGATCGATCTGTGTAATGTCGCCCGTTATAACCATTTTGGAGTTAAATCCAAGTCTTGTAAGAAACATCTTCATCTGTTCGCCTGTGGTGTTCTGAGCCTCGTCAAGGATAATAAAGCTGTCGTCAAGGGTACGTCCTCTCATATAAGCAAGGGGAGCTACCTCGATGTTTCCTCTTTCAACATACCTCTGATAAGTTTCTGCGCCGAGCATATCGAAAAGTGCGTCATACAGCGGACGAAGATACGGGTCAACCTTGCTTTGCAGATCTCCGGGCAAAAATCCGAGTTTTTCGCCTGCCTCAACAGCAGGACGGGTAAGGATTATCCTGTTTATTTCGTGCGCTCTGAATGCCGTAACAGCCATAGCAACAGCAAGGTAAGTTTTTCCTGTTCCCGCAGGGCCTACTCCAATGGTTATAGTGTTGTTTTTGATAGCGTCACAGTATTTTTTCTGTCCGATAGTTTTTGGCTTTATCGGCTTTCCTTTTGCCGTAACACATATACAGTCGCCTGTAAGCTGTGAAAGATTGGTTTCTCCACCCTCGTTTACAAGGGATATACAGTAGCGTACATTCTGTTCGTTGAGAGTTTCACCCTTATTAATGAGGGAAAGCAGGCTCTCTATCGCGCGGCAGGCAAGGGATACTTTTTCAGCGTCGCCGCATACTTTAAGCTCCGACCCACGCACGATAACCCGAACGCCGTATTCGTTTTCGATCAGCTTGATATTTTCGTCAAAGCTGCCGAAAAGCATAACAGCTTGTTCCATACGCTCTATATTGATTATCTGTTCCGTCAATCTTTTCACCGACCTTTAAAGAGTAGAATGTTCCGATATATATATTATCGGTGGTTCGAGAGATATTATAACACAAATTTTTGAAAATGTCATTAAAAAAACAATAAATTTATTAATAATTTTGAAATTTTATAAAAATTAACCAAACGCTGAAAACGATTTTCGGGAAAATATACGGTTTTTTTATGTAACTTTTGTAAAAACTTACAAATTATTAATCTCTAAGAAAAAAACAGTTTGTTACAATTTCAACCTTGAATATTAGATTTTCGTCAATTTAACCTATAACAAAGCAAATTGTACAAAGCATAAACTTGAGCTTACACCTAATTGCACAAAAATTTTTTGAAAAGATTTAAAAATACCCCGAATAGCTATTGACAAAAATCCATAGGCAGTGTATAATGTCATCTGTAAAGTAAAAACCTTTACAGCGTTGGGCGGTGAACTTGTGGAAAAGAATATGAGAATAGCGTATCTCTATGATTTCTATGGGGAGATCCTTTCTGAAAAACAGCAGCTTATATTTGAGATGTACTATAACGACGACTGTTCTCTTGGGGAGATAGGCGAGCAGATAGGTATCAGCCGTCAAGGGGTACGGGACTGCGTTAAGAGATGTGAAACCGCGCTTTCCGAGATGGAGCAAAAGCTTGGACTTGCTGCGAAATTTGAGGAAATGACAGAGGATCTGGACAGAATAAAACATTCGGCTGTTTTTGCTTATGAGGCGTTAGCGGATAAGAACGGCTGTGACGATATACGGCAGAGTATAGATGATATTATCAAGACTGCCGAAGCACTAAAAAACAAATTCTGACAATAGGGAGTGTATGCAGTGGCATTTGAGGGACTTTCCGAAAAGCTGACTAATGCTTTCAAAAAGCTTAAAAATAAGGGTAAGCTCACCGAGAGTGACGTAAAAGAGGCAATGCGTGAAGTTCGTATGGCTCTGCTTGAAGCTGATGTAAACTATAAGGTTGCCAAGGATTTTACAAATAAAATAACAGAACGTGCCGTAGGTTCAGACGTAATGGAGAGCCTTACTCCTGCACAGATGGTAATTAAAATTGTAAACGAAGAACTGACAGAGCTTATGGGCGGAGAAGAGGTAAGACTGAATTTTCCGAGCAAGCCGCCGTGTGTCATTATGATGTGCGGACTTCAGGGTTCGGGTAAAACAACGCATACGGGCAAGCTTGCAAAAATGCTCAAAAAACAGAACCACAGACCTCTTGTAGTAGGCTGTGATATTTACCGTCCTGCCGCTATCGAACAGCTTAGAGTTGTAGCGTCGCAGGCAGGAGTTCCGATATTCGAGCAGGGTACGCAGGATCCTGTAAAAACAGCGCAGCAGGCTATAAAGCATGCCCGTGACCACGGAAACGATATTGTTATTCTCGATACCGCAGGCCGTCTGCATATAGACGAGGCTTTGATGGGAGAACTCGAGAGAATTAAAAAAGCGGTAGAGCCGCAGGAGATACTGCTTGTAGTTGACTCTATGACAGGTCAGGACGCTGTAAATGTTGCAAAGTCGTTTAACGAACTGCTTGACATTACGGGCGTTATTCTTACAAAGCTTGACGGTGATACAAGAGGCGGCGCAGCGCTGAGCGTAAAAGCTGTTACAGGCAAGCCTATCAAATATGCGGGTACAGGCGAGAAGCTTGATGACCTTGAAATATTCCACCCCGACAGAATGGCGTCAAGAATACTCGGAATGGGCGATATGTTAACGCTTATAGAAGAGGCTGAGGAAAAGCTTGACAGAAAAAAAGCCGAGGAAATGGCTGAGAAGCTTACAAAGAGCCAGATGGATTTCAATGATCTGCTTGAACAGTTTGCTCAGATAAAGAAAATGGGACCTATAAAGGGCTTGCTTTCAAAGCTTCCCGGTATGGAAAAGCAGCTCCAGGATGTTGAAATAGATGACAGGCAGATAGACAGGATCGAGGCAATAATACTTTCAATGACGCCTGAGGAGAGAGCAAAGCCCTCTGTTATAAACCCGTCAAGAAAGAGAAGAATTGCGGCAGGTTCAGGTATGAAAGTCGAGGACGTAAACCGTCTTATAAAACAGCTTGAGCAAATGCAGAAAATGATCAAAAAGGTCACTAACAAAAAAGGCAAAAAGAAGTATAAGAAACTCCCCGGACTCGGCGGCGGTCCTATGGGCGGCGGCTTTGGAGGAATGGGCGGTTTCGGCGGCTTTTAAAATTTGATTTCAGCCCGAATTTCGGGAGAAATATATAACAACCCTTTGTGGTGGAGGTGAAAAGAAATGGTAAAGATCAGACTTCGTCGTATGGGTGCTAAAAAAGCTCCTTTCTATCGTATCGTTGTTGCTGACAGCAGATATCCGAGAGACGGACGTTTTATAGAGGAGATCGGTTACTACAATCCTATCTCTGAGCCCGTACAGCTTAAGGTTGACGCTGATAAGGCAAAGAAGTGGCTTGCTGACGGTGCGCAGCCGACAGATACAGTAAGAGCACTGCTTAAGAAGGCAAATGTACTTTAATTAAAGTGCCTTGATGACTGTACACCCTTTTTTGGTGTGCATTCGTTATTATTATTACAGACTAAAAATGAAAGGAGCATTATGAGAATGGAAGAGTTACTTGTTACTATTGCTAAGGGGGTAAGCAGGGAAGAATAGCAAAAGCTATCCGTACTGTTGCAAGAGCTGCCGCTGTTAAGGCGAATACAAAGATAGTTGTAGAGATAGACTGATTTTCTGTAATGATATGAGATATTTTATTGATTTCGAAGCTGCGCAGCCGTCTAACGATATAATATCGGTTGGCTGTGTAGATGAAAACGGAAGATCTTTTTATACACTGGTGCAGCCGGGTAAAAACGTTTGCATAAGTGAATTTATTACAGAGCTTACAGGTATCACAAGCGAACAGATCAGCGAAGCTCCAAATGCCGATCAAGCGTTTAGAGAGTTGTTTGAGTGGATCGATAAAACCCAGACCGTAAAGTTTATATGTTACGGTGATTGTGACAAAGTATTTGTAAAGCGTACAATGAGCTATGTTACGGATTTTATCGCACAGTGTATGCTGAGCTTGATATTTGCAAGAATTGAAGATTATTCGTTTGACGTAATGCGCCATTTTAAGATAAACGAACGTATATCGCTTAATACTGCGATGGAGTATTACATGGGAGCAGCAGTGCCGAAGATACACAACGCACTTATCGACGCATTACATCTTATGTATATTTACAGCCGTGTGGAAAAGGACGATCCGCCAAAGATATGTCCGTTCCCCGAAAAACAAAGAAAGCCTAAAGCCAAAGTGAAAAAACCTGCTCCGCAAAAATCCAAGGAAAAAGTTTTTGTGATGAACGGCGAGGAGAAAAAAGGATTTAGATCCTATGCGGCGGCGTCCGACTGGTTAATATCAGAGGCGAAAAGCTATAACAAAAATAAAGACGGAAATAAAAACCGTGTGGCAAGCAAGATAGCTGCGGCGGCTGCAAAAAATAAGAGTTACTTTGGATATGCTTGGTCAACCGAATAAAAGCTGTAATATGATAATAACCGACACTGTTTAGTGCCGGTATTATTTTACCCAAAAATCGCAAGTATAATTCCGTAGATAACTCCCGCAAGAGTACCATACACGATTACAGGGCCTGCTATTATGAACATTTTTGCGCCAAGTCCGAGAATATAACCCTCTGATTTAAACTCTATTGCAGGGGAGGCAACAGAGTTTGCAAAGCCTGTTATCGGGACTAAAGTTCCTGCGCCTGCGTGTTTTGCTATGGAGTCGTAAACCTTCAGAGCTGTAAGAAGCACACCTATAAAAATAAGTGTTATCGATGTCCAAGCTCTTGCGTTTGTTTCAACAGCGCCGTAATATGTGTAAAGATTAAAGAATGCCTGTCCTATCATACAGATAAATCCGCCTACAAAAAATGCCCACAGACAGTTTTTAATGAGATTACTGTTGGGGGATTTTTCTTCTGTAAGCTTTTGGTAATCATTTTGAGATATATTCATTTACAAATTCCTTTCTTTGGTTTTATAGTATTATGAACAATTAGAGGAAGATTTATGCACAGTAATATTTTTTGTTTGCCAAAACCTACAAGATAATTAACAAATTAAACCTTTATTTAAAACAAATTGTAAAATTAATTTTTTTGTCGATGTAATTCTTTATTTTGTAACAATTTTGTTGTATAATAAGCATTAGTTTGCAGAAGAATATTCGGAGGTTTGAGCGTGGAAATTTATCTTGACAATAGTGCAACTACAAAGCCGTGCAAAGAGGCTGTCGACAAGATGATATATGTGCTTGAAAATGTTTACGGCAACCCCTCGTCGCTGCACACTCTCGGGCTGAATGCAGAAAAAGAAGTTACTGCCGCAAGAAAAATCACTGCCAAACAGTTAGGCGCAGAGGCTGATGAAATATACTTTACAAGCGGCGGCACAGAGGCGAATAACACTGCGGTTTTCGGGGCGGCTTATGCAAGAAGAAAAACGGGGAACAGGATCGTTACCACTGCTATTGAGCATTCATCTGTATATGAAAGCTGTAAGGAGCTTGAACGTCAGGGGTTTGAGGTGATATTTCTTGAACCCGAAAGAAACGGAAATATTTCAGCAGAGCAGCTTGCTGCGGCGATAGATAAAAATACGATACTTGTTTCGGTTATGATGATCAATAACGAAACGGGTGTAAGGCTGCCTGTTGATAAGATCTCAAAGATAATTAAGAAAAATAACGCCCCTGCGCTGTTCCACTGCGACGCTGTTCAGGCGTTCGGAAAAGTACCTGTAAAGCCCTCAAAAATAGGAGCAGACCTTTTAAGCGTATCTTCTCATAAGATACACGGGCCAAAGGGAGTAGGCGCATTGTACATTAAAAAAGGCACTTATATCAAGCCTATTTTGTACGGCGGAGAGCAACAGAAAAAAATACGTCCCGGAACAGAAACTGTACCGCTGATTTGCGGATTTGGTGCGGCAATAGAAAATATAGGCAGTATGTCGGAAAATATGAATAAAGCTTCACTGCTTCACGATTATGCCGTAAAACGATTGTCTGAGATAAGCGGTGTTGAAATAAATTCTCCCGATGACGGTTTGCCGTACATACTCAACATCTCCGCAGTAGGCGTCAGAAGCGAAACTATGCTGCACTTTCTTGAAAAACAGGGCGTTTATATATCGAGCGGTTCAGCTTGCGCAAAGGGTAAGAAAAGTCACGTTCTTACTGCAATGGGACTTGACGGCGCAAGAATAGATTCGGCGCTGAGGATAAGTTTTTCAAAGTATTCGGAAATATCCGAGATAGATACTCTGGCGGCTTTTTTGCAGGAAGGTATGAGTACGCTTGTACATTCAAAATAATTATATGAAAAGGAACGAGATATGAAAGAGATAATCCTTGCTAAGGTTGGCGAAACAGCGCTCAAGGGACTTAACAGAAAGAACTTTGAGGATATGCTGATAAAAAACATAAAAAGAAAACTACATAAGCTGGGCAGATTTGAGGTTGTGTCGTCACAATCTACAATAAGAATCACTCCGCTCGATGATGATATAGATATGGACGATACAGCGCAGGCTGTCGGTCAGGTTTTCGGTATAGTGGCATACTCGAGAGCGTGTATTGCTCCCAAAGACCTTGAAGAAATAAAAAACGCTGCCGCTGAGTATCTGTCGGATATTTTCGAGGATAACGTATCGTTTAAGGTTGAATCAAAGCGTTCGGATAAAAAATTCCCCTACGGCTCGCCTGAGATCTCAAAGGCAGTCGGAGGATTTCTTGCGGATACCTTCCCGAATACAACGGTAGACGTTCATGATCCCGATGTTATCGTAACCGTTGAGGTAAGAGATTTTGCCGCATATATTCATGCAAATGTAATAGAGGGTGCGGGAGGCTTGCCTGTCGGTACGGGAGGTAAAGCCGCAATTCTTATCAGCGGTGGAATAGATAGTCCAGTTGCCGCATATATGATGGCAAAAAGGGGCGTTGAGCTTACAGCGATACATTTTGCAAGTCCGCCGTACACAAGCGACAGAGCAGAGGAAAAAGTAAAAACACTTCTGGAGCTTGTATCGGAATATTCGGGCAAGATGACAATGTATACAGTCCCGTTTACAAAAATACAGGAGCAGATACAGAAAAACTGCCCCGAGGAGCTTTTCACTATCATAATGAGAAGACTTATGATGAATATTTCCAACCGTATAGCCGAGCAAAACGGCTGTCAGGCATTGATAACGGGAGAGAGTTTGGGTCAGGTTGCAAGTCAGACAATAGGCGCGCTTGCGTGTACCGATGAGGTGGCGCAGATACCTGTTTTCAGACCCCTTATAGGAATGGATAAGAAAGAGATCATCGCAATTGCGCATAAGATAAACACCTTTGAAACCTCGTGTCTGCCATATGAGGACTGCTGTACGGTGTTTACTCCAAGACACCCAAGAACAAGACCTAAGCTTGATTTGGTAAGAAAAGCTGAGGCAAGCGTGGATTGGGAGGATATGATAAATGAGGCTGTTGAGAACTTAAAAGTTACAAAAATAGGCGAGTAAATTTAATACAATGTTTAAAGTTTATTGTATTCAATATATTTTCTTGAATTTCTTATTTATCTCTATTGATTTTATCTATTGAAATTTTTCTGCTTTTTCATTAATATATTATTATGGCGAGAAATAGAATGAAAAAGTTTATGCTGCAATTAATACAGCTTTATATAAGACAGGAGGTTAATCTGAATTGAAAGCGGAAATTTACTCTGTAATGGATAAGTCCTTCAATCCGAAAACGCTTGACAAGAAGATGAATTCGGTTACAAAACAGCTTCGAGACGCTGATATAGAAATTTTGTATAAAACAGATCTCGAAGCAGATAAAATAAAGCTGCTGGAGGCTCTCAGACAAAGCTACGCAACAGACGAGGGTATTCAGCTGATCATAATAGCAAACGCGCTTGACGGAACCGCACAGTGCGATACGATAAAGCTTTTCAAAAAACTGTGTCCAAAGCATACCGAACGAACAGACGCAGACGATGAACAGACAGATGTATCCGAATATAAAGACAAAGGCGGTCTTGACGATCTTGCAACAGAATACGATCGTGACGCTAAATCAGCGAAAAAAAGTTCGAAGAAAAAGTCTAAAAAATCAAAAGCAAAAGAAAAACCTAAAGAAACATCAAGAGTTGTAAATGAGATATGGTCAACAGGCGATTTGGGTAAGGGATATGAGGGCTGTTTTATGCTTTATTCCGATAAGCTTGTTTTAGCTCTTCCAAAGGAATCTCTTACAAAGGTATCTACTGCCGATATGATTATTTCGGGAGCAAAGAAAGCTACTTCCGCAAGAGGAATTACAACAGGTAATCTTGTAGGAGGCAAGATCACAGATCACTTTGATTACTATTCTATCGCTCAGAATGACTATAAATCAAAGAAAAAGAAAGGCTTCCTTGCAGGAATTATCCCGATGCCCGGAGATAAGCCGCTTGAAGTAGTAAGAAAAGTAATTCTTATGGCGGCAACAATAACATTTGCTATAACTGCCGTTATTCTCTGTAAGCTTTTGTTTATCGAGCCTGCTCAAGTTGAGGATAAGTACAACGAAGTAAGAGAGATTATGCACAAAGTAGATGTCAATGATGACGAAACAGATCCCGCAGTTAAAAAGGCTAACAGATTTGAAAAACTGCGTGCAATAAATCCGGAAATAATGGGTTGGCTGTATATTCCAAAAACGACATATATAGATTATCCTGTGCTTGAACATAAGGGCGATGGCCCGAACTCCCAATTTTATTTGTGGAGAGATTACACGGGCGGCGATTCAAAGTACGGATCACTGTTTATAGATTATCGCTGTGAGGATAGCATTCATTCCAAAAATATAATTATCCATGGTCATAATATGGATAACGGAATGGTGTTCCATCAGCTTTTAAGCTATTCGGACATTAATTTCTATAAAAATTCTCCGATAATGCAGTTTGATACACCCGAGTATGACGCCGACTGGAAGATCATTTCTATATATAAGACAAATACACTCGGAGTACATGGTGAGTTCTTTAACTATCTGAGAGGTACTTTTGATAAAGAAGAGGACTTTATGGACTTCGTTTATAACACAATGGAAAGATCTCTGATAGATACGGGAGTTACCGTAAATGAGAACGATCAGCTTTTGACCCTTTCAACTTGTTCATATGAGTTTAACGAATTCAGAACGGTTATTGTTGCAAGACGTGTACGCAAGGGCGAGGAATCATCGGTAGATGTTTCAAAAGCTGCATATAATCCCGACGCTGTATGGCCTCAGTGCTATTATGCAAGAAACGGTGGAGTGAGAAAAGAGCTTACAAACTTTGTGACAGCTTGTAAAGCCAATCAGACTCCGTGGTATGACGGTGATTATAAGCTTGACGGAGTTGACTTCAGAAAGGTAAAGGATTCCGATACTGATACGGAAGAAGAAACGGACACCGAGGAAGAAGAGGAAAACCAGGAGGAAGAAAGTCAAGAGGAAGAAAGTCACAAGGAGGAGAGCCACGAGGAGGAATCTCATGAGGAGGAATCTCACGAGGAACAAACAAGCAGTGAAGAAGAGCCATGGTCTGAACCGGAGCCGGAACCTGAACCGGAGCCTGTAAGCAGTGAAGAAGAGTCCTCATGGTATGAACCCGAGCCTGAACCCTCGGAACCTGAGCCGGAACTTGAAGAACCGTATTACGATGATACTACTCAGGAATAGGTTATAGATAAAAATAAAGGGCGAGCGTACATAGTGCGTTCCCCTTTTTTGCAGGGAGGGAAAAATATTGGTTTGCAGTATTATATACTATATCGCTTATAAAACAGGCTATATACAAAGAGCTATTAGCAAGAAGCTTGCAGGGGTAAAGAATTTGACATTGGGAAATTCCGTTGCAGCAGTATCGCGGGATGACTTCTGCTCAAAATTTCAAAAAGCACTGCAGAATTCTGATTTTATCATAGTAATAGGAGGTCTGAGCGCAGGAAGTGACAGGAACGTAATGACTGTACTTTCAGACTATGTAAACGATACGGAAATGGAGATCACATTTAACAAACGTGTGCTTAATCCTGTGGGAGGCAAGGACGGGTATCTTATAAGAAGTCTGAATAAATATATTGCGGTATTGCCTGATGACTATGATCAGGTGGATAAGATGTTTGGAAGCGAGCTGCTCAAAAATATTGATATAAGTCCCGATACAGCCGCTGAACTTCCGGAACCTGTTATTACTCATACGGTAGTGTTTGCCCCCGAACAGTACGATCCGCTTGAACAGCTTAGCAGGAAAAAATCAGTTAATCCGTTTGTAATAGCAGCGGTGGTTTTCGGAGCGTTGACGGTTGCGGCAGCATCGGTATGGATAATTTTGCAATATTTGTAAAATAAATTTGTTGTTCCTATTGCAGGAGTTACCGCTTTCGTAGTAAAATATTAAGGCAAAGTTGTATGAGAGGACAGTGATTATGAAAAAGTCAAATAAACTATTAAAAACACTATTGGGTATCGTGATAGTGGCGGTACTTGCTGCGGCAGGCGGTGTTGTGTATATTAGCGTAAACGAATACAAGCCCGATGATACACAGGATATACTTGTACAGGGAGCGACAACGAAGCCTATATCACCCGGAGATACTGTAACTGCGTTGACTTATTCTATCGGCTTTGGAATACACGATAACAGCTTTGACTGTAAGGCTGAGGGCGGCACTATGAGTATGGCTGCCGATGAAAATGTTATAGCACAGAATATTGAGCCGATACTCTTTAATATAAAATCTGCCGACCCCGATATTGTTTTTTTGCAGGAGGTTGACAGAGATTCAAAGAGAAGCTTTAACTGTAACGAGGAGGAAATGATTTCCTCGGATTTAGAGGATTATAACAGCGGTTTTGCAAACAATCAGCTTTGCAGCTATGTGCCTGTTGGTTTATCGGGAAAAACAGACGCAGGACTTCAAACTCTTACAAGGCTTTATATAGAGGAAAAGGGAGAGAGAGTATCACTGCCCGAGGCGGAAAAATGGCCTGAAAGTACAATAGGAACAAAGGAATGTATGCTTGTCGAGAGAGTAGAGCTGAAAGACAGTTCAAAGCAGCTTGTGCTGATAAATGTACAGCTTACACAGAATGATACAAACCTTGAACAGTACAAGGAGCTTGCAAAGTTTATGCAAATGGAGTTCGCAAACGGAAATTATGTTATAGCAGGCGGTAACTTTAACGCTATGCTGCCGTCTGTAAGCGCTGCAAAATACCCCGCGCTTGAGGTACAGGGTTTCTATCCTCAGCAGCTTCCGATGAGTGTGCTTACGGGAGGCTGGAAATATTGTACAGATGATACTTGCCCCACAGCAAGACGCTGTGACAAAAAGTATGAGGAGGGCAACATAAAAAAAGTACAGACGTATGTTACAGACGGCTTTATATGTTCGCCGAATACTATTGTTGAAGAAACAAAGACAATAGATACGGAATTTATAAGAGCGGCTCACAATCCTGTTTCGGTAAAAGTTACTCTTGTAAAATAATTCCAATGTTTAAATTTGATTGTTTTGTAATTTCCTATTGAAATTATTAGAATTAAGTGCTATAATAAAACTGTCCACATTTGTCGGACAATTTGTTAAATATGAGTAATACTCATGAGAGGAGCAAATAATATGGCACTTTTCAATAAGAAACTTTGCGATATATGCGGCGGTTCAATGGGGCTTATTATTGACAATAAGGCAGCGGACGGTAACTTCTGTCACAACTGTGCGCATAAGCTTTCACCGTTTTTCCATGGAGCTAAGAACTCAACTTTGCAGCAGATACAGCAGCAGATCGCTTACAGAGAGCAGAACAAGCAGGCTTTAAACTTTTTCTCACCTACAAAGGTTATTGGAAATACGACAAAGGTATATATAGACGAAGCTAAGAGAAAGTTTGTAGTATCGAAGAAAAGCGACTACAAGTCCGAAAATGCAGATATTATAGATTTTTCGCAGGTACTCAGCGTAATTCCCGATGTGAAGGAGCATAAGAAAGAGCTTTATATGAAAGACTCTGAGGGTCATAATAAATCCTACAATCCTCCGAGATATGATTATACATATGAGTTTATTATAAAAATAACCGTAAACTGCCAGTATTTCAATGAGATTAAGTTTGAACTTACAGACAGCAGCAACCGTCCTAAGGGCAGAAATACTCAGGAGTATATGCAGTATGAGCAGATGGCTAACCAGATAGTAACATATCTCAAGGGCGGCACAGTACAAGGCGGAGTTATGGGCGGCATAGGTAATGCGGTAGGTTCTGTAATGGGCGGTACAGGCGGCTTAGGCGGTGTTGTAGGCGCTGTTATGGGCGGTATGAACAACAACGGTATGGGCAATATGAACGCTATGAACAACGGCATGGGCAATATGAACGCTATGAACAACGGCATGGGCAACATGAACGGTATGAATAACGGCATGGGCAGCATGAACGGTATGAATAACGGCATGGGTAATATGAACGGTATGAATAATAACGCTATGGGTTCAAATGGACTTGGCGGTATTGTAGGCTCTGTAATGGGCGGTGCAAACGGCGGTAATGTCGGCGGCGGTTTAGGCGGAGTTGTCGGTGCGGCTATGGGTGCTTTGGGACTTGGCACTATGGGTGGTCAGCAGAACAATATGGGTTACGACCAGACTAACGCATACGGTCAGCAGAACAATATGGGTTACAATCAGAATAACGCATACGGTCAGCAGAACAATATGGGTTACAATCAGAATAACGCATACGGTCAGCAGAACAATATGGGTTACAACCAGACTAACGCATACGGTCAGCAGAACAATATGGGTTACAACCAGAATAACGGATTTGGTCAGCAGAATAATATGGGTTACAATCAGACTAACGGATTTGGTCAGCAGAATTTCGGTATGGGCGGGTTCCAGTGGGTATGCCCTAACTGCGGTACTACTAATACTGCTGATTATTGTCAAAGCTGCGGCAGACAAAAGGGCTGATATTCGGTACATAATATAGATTAATAATAAAACGGTGTTATGAGAGTTATTTTTCTTGTAACACCGCTTTTTATTATATGTACAAGCATACTTGATATTAAATCCTGCATATAATGCTACAAAGGTAATTAATCAAACGAGTATGGGGGAATTTTTATGAATAACACGAGTAACGGCGGCAATGACATTAATGAGATTATGAAAAAAGCAAGCAAGCAGCTTAATACTACGCCCGAACAGCTTACCGCACTCGCAAAAAACGGCGGAGTAGAGCAGATTTTGTCACCTCAGCAGACGGAGAGGGTCAAACAAATTCTTGCAGATGAAAACGCTATAAAAAAACTGCTCGGCTCAAAGCAGGCGCAGGAGCTTTTAAAAGGACTAAAGAAGAATGAGTGATATTGCTTCTCAGATAAACAGTATTCTCAGCGACCCCGAGATGATGAAACAGATACAGGGGTTAAGCGGATTGTTCGGGCAGTCTGAAAATAAGGAAAGTGTATCGCCCGCTCTTGCACAGCCGTCTGCTTCACCGCTTGATATGCTCGGTGCGGACGGTATGCAGACTGTAATGAAAATAATGCCTCTGCTAAACAAGCTGAAACAGGAGGACGATACAACACGTCTGCTTTATGCAATAAAACCGTTTTTGTCACAGCAGCGGCAGGCAAAGCTTGAAGAGGCAGTAAAGCTTATCAGGATAATAAACCTTGTTCCGCTTATAAAACAGCAGGGTTTATTTAACGGATTGTTCTGAGGTTGTGTATATGAGTGATATTGACAGAATGCAGCAGGACGCAATTGACCGTGCAAGGGAAATGTACAGCAGGAGAACGCCTGCGTATAATTCGGGTGGATTTCCAAGCGGATATAACGGCAATATTAAAAGACGAACATCATCTGCAAACAGCAGGGGAGAAAGTTTTCCTCAAAAAGAGAGTGTTACTGTGGAAAACAATGCCGATGAAGAGGAAGAGAAAACCGAACAAACGGAAAAGCCTGCCGAAAGTTTTATTGATACTCTGTTTGCAGATAAGGAGCGTACACTAATAATATTGCTGCTTGTACTGCTGAATGAGGAGAAAGCTAATACATCGTTAATGCTTGCGTTGTTGTATATTATAATGTGAAGTTTTATTTAGTAAAGAATTCAGATTGTGCCAAAAAGCATTTTTACAAATTATTAATACTATTTTTGTCTGAATTGATAAAACTCCCTCAGTCAGCGTAGTGAAGTGACGGAGGGAGTAATATTAATTCTTAGTGTTCTATATGTTTGTTACTTTTTGCACGGTCTGAATAGGGAGTTAGGAGTTGTCAGTTCAAAGTTTATAGTTAAGTTTTTTATGGAATAACAGTCAATAACTAAAAAAAGGGAGAGCCTGCCAAGCTCCCCCTAATTTTTTTATCTTATCTGTCCGTTACCTCTGATGATAAACTTCATTGAAGTAAGCTCGTTTAGTCCCATAGGGCCTCTTGCGTGGAGTTTCTGAGTTGAAATACCTATTTCTGCACCCAATCCAAACTCTCCGCCGTCTGTAAATCTTGTGGACGAATTGACATATACAGCAGCAGAATCTACCTCGTCTGTAAACTTCTGTGCGTTTGCATAATCTTTGGTAACAATACACTCGCTGTGACCTGTGCTGTATTTAGCAATATGAGAGATAGCTTCGTCTATACTGTCAACTACCTTTACAGCAAGGATATAGTCACCGTACTCGGTTGCCCAGTCTTCTTCTGTTGCGTTCTCAACACCGCTGAGGATTTTCGCACTTCTCTCACAGCAGCGAAGTGTAACATCTTTTTCATCAAGTCTTGCTTTTATACTTGGCAGCGCAGTTTCCGCAATATCCTTATGAACAAGTATAGTTTCTATTGCGTTGCATACGGACGGACGAGATGTCTTTGCATTAAATATGATATTTGCAGCCATTTCTATATCTGCCGTATCATCTACATAGACGTGACAATTTCCTGCACCTGTTTCGATAACGGGAACTTTGGAGTTTTGTACTACGGCATTAATGAGGTTTGCACTTCCTCGGGGGATCAGCACATCAAGATAATCGGAAAGCTGCATAAGCTCCACAGAGGACGCGCGAGTTGTATCCTCAACAAGTGAAATACAGTCCTTAGGAAGTCCTGCTTTCTCAATTGCATTTCTCATAATATCGGCAATGGCTTTATTTGAGTTGATAGCCTCTTTGCCGCCTCGAAGTATAACAGCGTTGCCCGACTTTAAACAGAGGGCGGCAGCGTCTGATGTAACATTTGGACGTGCCTCAAAGATAATTCCAACTACGCCCAACGGAACACGTACTTTTTCAATTTTCAGACCGTTCGGGCGGCTTGAACCGCTAAGCACAGTGCCGATAGGGTCGGGGAGTGCCGCAACCTGTCTGACACCCTCAGCCATACCCTCTATTCTTGCAGGAGTGAGAGTAAGTCTGTCTATAAGGGAGGCTCTTGTGTTGTTTTCTTTTGCAGCAGCGATGTCAATATCGTTTGCATTAATGATAGTATCACAGTTTTCTGTGAGTGCGTCGGCAATAGCAAGCAGTGCCTTGTTTTTTAAATCGCCTGCCGTAAGCAGAAACCTTGCAGCCTGCTTTGCGTTTGCACCCATAATTTCCATAGTTGTCATTTTTATCACCTCATAAATTTAATGTCTTGCACCTATTATTAATCCTACAATTGCCAGCAAGATAATCGATCCGCCCCATACCAAAAGCATATATGTAACATTTGCTGCTAAGAAAGAATTTTGGGGATTGGCAGAATCAATTATTACATCAATATCATCATTAACTTCGGCGGAAAACTTTATTGTATCCTTGCCTGTGTACTCTTCACCGCCGTAAGAATACTTATAGTTTATCATATATTCTGTATAAGTATCTTCATCGTCTTCATAAACATATTTGTTTACTTCTGTGACTGTGCCTGCTGTAAGCTTACATTTTGTTATATCCATATTTTGCGGTATGGACATATAAGCGAATAATCCCATAACAACGGTTACCAGTAAAATTGTCATAAGAGAGATACTGCACCCTATTTTTTTTCGGGGATTATTCGGGCGGCTGTTTGCAGTCGGAACAGGTGCGGGCATATTTTGAGGAATTTGATTGTATTGATTATACATCATATTATTGCCGTAGTAAGTACTGTTTACAGGATACTCCACAAAATCCCCCTGTTGAGCATTGAGCATTGCGGCGGCAGCCATTCCTTGTTCAAGGTTCTGATATGTACCCTGCAAATACTTGTACTGCTTTATTACATAAGAAACTACAATGAAAACAGCTATCAGTAAAGACGCAAGTATAAGCAGAGGTATAGTTCTTGCGGGAAGATGAATGCTTGTGTGTTTGTTTATAAGGATTTTACCTATACAAAGTGCCACACATAAAAACAAATTAATGACCAGGGGAATGACTATCCCCTTTGCAAATGTTTTCGGCGGAGCAGTTGGCGTGTTCTGTACAGGCATAGCTGAAGTACCGGATTGCTGCCGTCTTTGCTGATTTCTCGAATGATGTGTGCTCATACCGTAAACCTCCCGTTTATTTCTTTACAGTAAAGCGAGTGCCTATATTTTTGCCCTCCATAAGGTCATAAAGACGTTTGGGATTTTCTCCGTTCATAATAACACATTCTATGCCCTTAGATGTAGCAAACTCCGAGGCTTGTATCTTAGTTATCATACCGCCCGTACCTCTGTTAGAGCCTGAACCTCCTGCCATAACTTTTATTTCATCTGTTATCTCAGTCACTGTGTCTATCTTTACAGCGTCGGGATCATTTCTCGGGTTGCTTGTGTAAAGTCCGTCAATGTCGGTGAGCATAATTAATGTATCTGCATTAACAAGGTCTGCAACGATAGCGGAGAGGTTGTCGTTATCTCCGAAATTATCACCGTCAAGCTCGTCAATAGCACAGGTATCGTTTTCGTTTACAATGGGTATTATTCCCATTGCGATAAGGGTTTCAAGTGTGTTTACTGCATAGTGTCTTTTGAAGTCTGTATCAATAGAATATTTTGTAAGCAAAACCTGAGCAATGTTATGGTTGTACTCTCCGAAAAGCTTATCATAGATAAACATAAGCTCACATTGTCCGACTGCTGCAACCGCTTGTTTTTCTCTTGTAAGAGAGGGGCGTTTTTTTAGTCCAAGTTTTCCTACTCCTACGCCGATAGCACCGGAACTTACAAGTACAACTTCTTTGCCCGAATTGTTAAGGTCACAGAGAACCTTAACAAGCTGTTCAATACGTCTAAGGTTAAGTCTGCCGCTTTCATGTGTAAGTGTTGACGTACCAACCTTTACTACAATACGTTTACCGTCCATTTCTTTCTTTCCTCGCATAATTATTATAATGTAAGTCCGTCACAGGTGTTTATAAATTTGTTTACCTGTTCAAGGATCATCTCAACTCCGCCCTCATCGTTGCTCTCAATATTGAGCGGCATAATCGGGTCGTGTACGCTTAATCTGAGCAAGAACCAGCCGTTGCCGTGTTCTTTATCGAGTGATACACGAACACCCTCTCTGCTGTCGTCTGCAAGCGTCCAGCCGTCCTGAGTAAGTGCATACTCGTTAAGCTTTTCAATAACGCTCTCGCCGTATGAGCGGAAATCTTTTTTTGTAATTTTGTAGCGGACTTCTGTTTCCTCTTTAGCCTCTTTAAGCTGAGATAAGTATTCTTCAAGAGTTTTTCTTTCTTTGCTGAGCTTAGCCATTTTGATGATAAGCTTTGTGCAGAGGTATGCGCCGTCGTCAAGGAAGTAATTCTCACGCATAGCGGCATGACCCGAAGTTTCTATTGCAAGAGGACAGTTGATACCCTCGTTGTTAAGTCTGATAGCCTCGTTGATAACATTCTTGTATCCCCTTTTAAATCTATGGTGTTTTCCGCCTAAAGTCTGTTCGATAAACTCCTTTAATCCGTCCGATGTTATAGAGTCGGTAACGATCGTACCGCCTTCATTACCCTCAAGTGCGATAGCGGCAGCACAGGCAACAAGTCTGTTTCTGTTGATCTCGTTTCCGCTCTTGTCAACAGCGCCGCCTCTGTCAACATCTGTATCGAATATAACGCCCATATCGGCATTACTTTCAAGCACAGCTTCGCATATAGACTTCATAGCCTCTTTGTTTTCGGGGTTAGGCACATGATTTGGAAACATTCCGTCCGGATCTAAATAACGGCTGCCCGTTGTATCTGCGCCGAGCGGTTCAAGAACCTTGTCTGCGTAGAAACCGCCTGCGCCGTTACCGGCATCAACGACTATCTTAAATCCTTTGAGGGGATGTTCGTAGTCCTCAGCGTTTACCTCGGTTTTGATCATATTTTTAAGTCTTTCACAGTATGTTGACATATAATCTGTGGGAATAATCTTCTTAGTAGAGGAAGTTTCGGGCAACTCGCCGTTTTCCATATCTGCAACCATAACCTTGTACATATCCATTGCTCTGTCAAAGCTTTTTTGCATCACATCTACTCTGCTGCAAGCCATATTGTTAATATGAATGAGATCCGATACGTCAAGCAGCGGCAGAATTTCATTATAACTTGACTCTTGGCAAATTTGAGTAAACAAAAGGATAATCTCTATATCCTCACTCTCCAATCCGCCGTCACGAGTGAAAAACTTCAAACCGTTGCGATTAAAGGGGTGGTGGCTTGCTGTAATTTGTACCGCACCGTCACATTCAAGGTCAACGGTTGTCATAAACATTGACGGAGTAGAGGCAAGACCGCAGTCAAGTACTTTAACACCCATTTCAGCGAGGGTGTTTGTAACCGTTTTTGCTATATCGGGTCCCGAAATTCTCGAATCTCTGCCCACGGAAATACAAAGTTCGTCGACTTTCTTGTCCGTTTTTTCACAAAGCCAGTATGCAAATGATTCTGTGATTTTCTTGCATACGTCGAGTGTAAGGTTTACTTCTTCTCCGGGAACACCCTGCGTTGCCACACCACGAATATCAGTACCGCTTTTTAAACGGCTGTAAAAATCGTTTAACATAAAACAAATCTCCTTATTAAAAATATTCCTTTTATATTATACATTATATTTTTGAAAATGTCGATAATAAAAATAAAAAAAGAGGTGCAGTAATGAAACATTTAATAGAGTTAAGGTCGGTAGAGACCACAATATTACATTATATATAGAAAAGGGTGAGTTTGCAGCGATAACAGGCAGCAGCGGTTCGGGCAAGTCAACTTTAATGAATATACTCGGCTGTCTTGATACTCCCACAAGCGGAGTGTATCGTCTGTGCGGCAGGGATATACTCAGAGTAAACGACAAAACACGAGCAAAAATCAGAAACACGGAGATAGGGTTCATTTTTCAGGGGTTTAATCTAATTCCTGCCCTTACCGCATTGGAAAACGTGGAGCTGCCGCTGATATACAGAGGTTTGCAGTATAAGGAAAGAGTAAAGCTAGCGAAAGCCGCGCTTGCAATGGTGGGTTTGAGCCACAGAATGTCGCACAAGCCTTATGAATTATCGGGCGGACAGCAGCAGAGGGTAGCTATTGCAAGGGCAATTGCTGCAAAACCGCCGATAATTCTTGCCGATGAGCCAACAGGCAACCTTGACAGCGAAGCGGGAAAGACAATATTACAGGCGCTAAAGCGATTAAACTCACTCGGTACAACGATAGTATTAATAACACACGATAAAGATGTAGCGGAAAGCGCTGATAGGGTCATAAAAATTGCGGACGGCAGGATAACTTTGTGAGTAAACGTAATGATAAAGTTACGGATAACTCAGATTTAAAGAAAATTATTTCTAAAGACGAATAATAACAACTAAAATTCTGCAAAAATCAAAAAATTTAAAAAACGGCAAAAGTAACAAAAGCGTTAAAATTTACAAAAGTGTTTTCGCATTATTCTATAAAAAGTGGGATTGATTTTGTAACCATATTTTTGAAACGAACAAATTTTGTTGTGATAATTAACAAAAATAAATGCAAAAATTCAATATAACGAATACACGACTATCGCCCTTGCACAAATAAATTTTCATTTTTTTGTTGACATTCACATAAAATGTGGTATAATATAATCACAGGTTAAGAAAAGACCTGCAGTACTCCGAAATGAGAATAAAATCAAAGTAGGCACGAAATTTAGAAGGAGGAATAATTTATGACACCATATCTTGAATTACATGACATTGATGTTACTGCATTCCTTGCCGTGCTTGACACTTGCGTAGGTAATGTATACTTAGTAACAGAGGAGGGTGACAAGCTGAACCTCAAGAGTAAGCTTTGCCAACTCATCGGCTTGACACAGCTCATCGAGGGTGGTAAGATCGTATCTGCAAAGATCCTTGCCGAGAACCCGGACGACGAGAGCAAGCTGTTCAGATTCAACCTGCTTGGCGACACAGGCAACGCAGTTGTTGACTAATTAAATTAGCTATTTCCTTGTAATTTTGATGTTAGATGTTAGACCCAAAAAGAGATCGCTTCGGCGGTCTTTTTTTGTTGGGTGAATATAAAAAACAAAAATCCCTCGAGCAGAACTGTTCGGGGGATTATATTGTTATCTGATAATAACCGATCGTCCGATCGAAGAGTCGTTTTCAATTCCGACAGCGTACTGCAAGATTTTCATACTGTCGGCAGAAGTAATTCTTCCGTCAAAATTAATATCGTGAAGAATTTGCGATATTTCATCAAGCTTGTACAGACCAATTGCACATCTTAAAAGCAGGAGTGAGTCACCTGTACTAACCTTACCGTCGGAGTTTACATCTCCTATCAGACGTAAGGGCTTGTCGGGTGTATCGTTTGTATCAATACCGGGTTTGTCGGGCGTATCGGGCGAATGATAAGGGATAGTCTTAGTTTGTGTTTCTTCTGTAACTGTACAAACATAATTTGCGTATCCGTCTGCATTATCTGTTGGTTTGCATATTTCTGTGAGTGTGTAGCTGTGAGGTGTGTCGATATATTCTAATCGGATAGCCTCAGTTTTACAGTCTTGCGAGCGGTCAATATACGCTTCACCGTCGGTAAACGTAAGCAGCTTTGTTTTATCGAATGCAGACACAAAAATAAATCCGTCTAAAGTTTCAACAGGAATCCACTTTTGCAGAATAGTATCAGCAGGGTTTGACAGAATTACAGCGCCCTTACTGCCAATCGTAATAGCCTCGCCTGTTTTGCAGTTTGTAATAGTGTAAGTGTTATCTGCCTGTTGTACAAAATGCCATTTATGTGACAAAAGGTTTGAATTTGCTTTAAGTGTAAGCGAATTACTTGCAGTTAAGCTGAGGTCATTATTGTAAAGCTTTGCATAGAATTCTTTATCCAAATGTGCAGCTTCAACTTTATTTGTACTGAAACGTATAGTTTCGCTCTGTGAAGAAACCGTTTCATTTTTTGCAACAAGATATGCGGAATACTCGCCTGCCGCTAAAAATATAGTATGTGAATAATCTGTAATATTTGTAATGGCTTTATATGTATTACCGTTTGTATCGGCAATATACAGATCATAAGCGGTAGTATTATCTGTGGGTTTCCACGAGAATACGGCAGGGACGGTGTTTGTATTGTCTATTGCCAATTCGGGAGTATCGGGAAGAGGGTCGGTTACGGTAAAAGAAATATTTGCAGCCGAACTATCACCGTACTTGTTTCTAAGCGTACAGCTTGCCGTAAAATTGCCTTTTCCGAAAGCCCTTGCAGGAATAGGGGTTGAAACGGAAAAGTCATTGTTAATATATACAGTTTCTCCGTTTTCGTCTTTAATAACCATTTTTACGGTGTCATAATTAGTGCCGCTTATATCGAATAAAATCTCTTTGTCTAAGTAAAAGCTGCTTTGAGCAGAGAAGTTGTCAAGTTTAGGCTTGTACAGGTCATCATATAATGCTTTAAGTTTATCAATAGTATCAAATCGGGTGACACCGTCTGCGTAAAGATTATTGTCCGACTGAAAACGTTCTATTGCATTTTTTGTTTTAATATCATAAATGCCGTTTACTGTATCGGAGTAACCTGTACGTTTTAGTATCGTCTGTACCCAGCATACATCAAATCCGCAGCTTGCGGGATCAGTGTAAAGCTTTTCGGGTGGCTTGCCGTAATTGGGTCTTACATAAAACCTTTTTACATGACCCGATAATGTTGTATCTACTTCATCATTATGCATATAACAGCCAAACTCGTAGTTGAATTTAGAGCGTATAACTTCCTCACGGTCTTTTGCAGTTGTAATGTTTCCCTCTAAATAATATTTGGAACTTTCAACAATTGCAACGTGAAGATAAAAATCAGAGTTCGGACAGTAATAAAATACAAGGTCCCCCGACATTACATCATTTTCATCTGTAATGACCTCTGCACCGCAGTAATCGAGAATATAGCTGTAAAAAAACCTGCACCCTGCAACAAGCGAATAGTCGTAGGGTATAATGTTGTTTGGCATTTCTGTAAGCCTTGCACAGTCTGCCACAAAATTAGCACACCAATCCTCGCTGTAACCGGCTTCTTTAGTGGTTAATCCCAACTGAGCTTGTGCTACGTTTATTAAATCGTCTGCATAGTTCCCCGTTAATGTATAGTTGTCGTGAAAGTTATATGAACGGTTCTGAGTTCCTGAAACAGGTATCTCTTTCGGCTGTTCATAAGCATATACTGCAGGGGAGAAAGCGGCTGTCATTGTCACACAAGCCAAAGCAAGTGCGGCAATCTTTTTAATGTGGTTCATTGACATTCCTCCTTAAAACCAGTAAAAATATGATAACATTTTTTAGTATATAAGTCAACAAAAAGACAGAACAGAGATGTAAAATCTCTGTTCTGCTGAAAATTGAATATAGGAGTTATATAAAATTAAACTGCTTTCTTAACTGTTGTACCAATAACGTTGGACGGATATCCAATATCGTATCTCTGAATTTCAAGCGAGTCGGCTGCTGTAATTTTTTCGTTGCTGTCAACATCTCCGGCAACAAATGCAGCGCCTTCAAGTTTAGCTTTATTAACTGCTGCTTTCAGTGTGAGTGAAGCATCTCTGAGGTTGATTTTACCGTCCTGGTTAGCGTCACCCATAAGAACGCTTATTTCTTTATTTGTATCTGTTTCAGAGGGTTTATCGCTTGCAGTCTGAGTATCGGTTGTAGTCTGTGTATCAGTTTCGGAAGGTTTGTCGGATTCAGTTTTAACCTCTTCTTTATAGTCCTCCCAAACGTAATTAGCTTTAAGTATCTTAGATGAACCACCGATTGCAAGACCCGGTTGCTGGTCAGCAGGATAACGCTTGCTATCGTCATTATTTCCATCGCTAAACATTGCATTACCTGTCTTTACGCTGTCAGCATTACACTTGTAAAGACCTGTTGCAGCATCCTTTTCCATCTTAACGCCAGGCCACTTTTTATTTTCACCTGAAGGAGTTGTGTATACATAGCAGTAAACATTATCCCAGTTGTAAGATGAATTGTCGAAGTAAATGTTTACGCTACCGCCTGATGTGGAAGTATCTGTGCTTGTATCTGTGTTTGTGTCTGTGTTTGTGTCTATAATATCGGAACTGTCATAGATAACAGCAATACCGGTATCGCCGATGTCACCTGAAATAGTAGTTTTTGTTACAGTAAATGTATTACCGCTGATCTCGTCTTTGTATGTACCTTCTTTAGCGTATCCGCCGCCGTTTTCGACCTCTACATGACCGCTGCCGTCACCCTTAACGATAACAGCGCCGCCGCCCTCACGAGTGATAACAGCACAGTTGTTGGATTTTACATACCAGTCTTTCTTTGTACCCATAGCATTACGGAAGTGGTTAACTGCTGTAACTTCCTTTGAGAAAGCAGCAGCTGTTTCACCCTTAACACCGTAAACTGCTGTGCCGTGCTGATTGTTGCTGCCCTGACGTGACATATAGAGAGCCTGTGAACCGTTACGGCAAGCAATAGCTGCATAAGCCTTGTTTATGATGTATGTGTTACACTCCTGAGATTCCTGGTGATTGTAATATGTATCGTGGCTTTCTGCCCAATATACCATACATGCTGCAGAAACACCATCAGCCGACCAACCGCCGAAACCGTCTGATACAGTACCGTTTTTAATATTTTCTCTCATGCCGTTACTGTATCTGTTATCTGTAATGCTCATATATTTTGTGCATTCTTTTATAACTTCAGCACCGTTGCCGCCGGGGCTGTCAAGGATCTCACCGTAGTGATACATTCCCGTACCCTCTGTAACTGCAGGCCAAAACTGGCAGCCCTCTGAAGGAAGTGCGATATGCTTTGCAGCGTCCCAACGGATACCGTCAACACCGTCTGCTTTAAGCTGATCAACATAGTTGCGGACAAACTTCTGAACAGTCGAATTCTCAGAGTTAAGGTCGGGCATACCGATTGCGCATACAGTTACCTGCCAACGGTCGTTCCAGTCGCAGTTCTGATCTGTGATACCGTAATTGTGCCAGCAGTCGTCACCCTTGAGTTCATCAGGGATATTTGAATGGTTGCCTGCGAGGTGGTTTGCAACAACGTCAACTACTACCTTAACACCGTACTTGTCTGCCTCGGAACAAAGATCTTTAAGATCCTGCTCTGAACCGAGGTCACTGCCCGGCCAAAAATTTATAGGCTGATAGAGCCAGTACCAGTTACCGCTTGAGTCGTGCGCCTGTATAGGGGAAGTCTGAACTGCGGTAAATCCTGCTGCTGCGATGTTTGGAAGTTCTGCTGTAATGTCGGAAATTTTCCAGTTAAGGCAGTGCAGAATATTACCGTTTTTAATTTCGCTTGCAAGACCGTAGCTTGCTGCCGAAACTTCCTCGGTTACAGCAGCTCCGGAAGTTTGATTGCTCTCTGCTGCAGATGCCGTACTCTGAGTAAGAACAACGCCTGTTGTAAGCATTGATGCGGCAAGAATTGCACACACCGTTCTTTTTAGATTCATTTTTATTCCTCCTTGTAATTATTCGTCGAACCTGTCTTTCGTTAAGAAAGCAAACACGAGTTTAGGGAAAGTGTACTAACTTTTACATTGCGATTTATAACTTCTGCACAAATTTCAAAGGTTGAATTTTATTAAAAAATAAAGCTGTAAGTAAAAAAAATATTGTACAAAATCCCCCAACTCTATTAATAATATTATAAAGTTTTCTATTCGCAATGTCAAGAATTAAATGGGTGATATATGTGATATTTTTATGAAAAATGGGTGTATTTATCTATGCCAGTATTTTCGGTCAAGACTTCGGTACTGAATTGCTTCGGTGACGTGCTTAACTTTGATGATCTCACTGCTGTCAAGGTCGGCGATAGTTCTTGCAACTTTAAGAACCTTTGTATACGCACGGGAAGAAAGACCAAGTTTTTCAAATGCGTTTTTAAGTATCGTATCTGCACTTTTATCAAGAGTACAAACCTGCTGAAGCATTCCCGAGGGTATTCTTGCGTTACAGTTAATGTTGGTATTTTTAAATCTTTCCGTCTGTATTTTTCGTGCGGCGTTAACTCGTTTTTGAATTTCGGCAGATGATTCGGAGGGAATGTTTGACGACAGTTCTTCATACTTTACGGCAGGTACTTCAATATGTATATCAATTCTGTCAAGCATTGGACCCGACACTTTGTTTAAGTATCTTCGTATTTCGGTAGGCGTACAGGTACATTCTTTTGTAGGATCTCCAAAGAAACCGCACGGACACGGGTTCATAGCACAAATCATACTGATGTTGCAAGGATATGTTAAAGTGCCGTTTACTCTTGATATAGTAACCTGTCCGTCCTCTAAAGGCTGGCGGAGCGCCTCCATAGTAAGTCTTGAAAATTCAGGGAGTTCGTCAAGAAACAGTACCCCGTTATGTGCAAGGGAGATTTCGCCGGGTTTGGGAGTTCTGCCGCCTCCTGTAATACCCATAGGGGAGGCGGAGTGGTGAGGTGAACGGAAAGGGCGTCTGTCGATAAGAGATACCCCCTCGGGCAGAAGTCCTGCTATTGAGTAAATTTTAGTAGTTTCGATTGTTTCTTCAAATGTCATATCGGGGAGTATTCCCGGCAGACGCTGGGCGATCATACTCTTTCCCGAACCCGGAGGGCCTATCAAAAGTACGTTGTGACTTCCGGCAGCGGCGATTTCCATAGCACGTTTAGTCATAAGCTGCCCTTTTACTTGTGAAAAATCAACTGCATTATCCCTCGGAGGAGTTTTAGTAAGCAATTTGGGATCGGCTTTAGCGATTTGTTTCCCGCCTATAAGATGCTCGTATAATTCAGGTACGTTTTTTACAGGGTACACGTCTATTCCGCGAATGACGGCAGCTTCCGCACGATTATCAAACGGAACAAATATTTTTTTAAAGCCTTTGTTCTTGGCTTCAATAGTCATTGGCAGAATACCGTTTACAGGACGAACTAACCCCGCAAGAGAGAGTTCACCGATAAATACGCAGTCGCTTATATCGGTATTAAGCTGAGATGACGATTTAAGCAGTGATATGAGTATAGGAAGATCGTACAGAGGGCCTTCCTTGCGTATATCGGCAGGAGCGAGATTTACCGTTATTCTGCCTAACGGAAAGTCAAACCCGCAGTTTGTCATAGCGGATTTAACTCTGCCTCGAGATTCCTTGACGGCAATATCCGGAAGTCCCACTACATCAAATGCAGGTATGCCTCGTGCCAGATCAGCCTCTATACTTACAGTAAACGCCTCAATGCCCGAAAGTCCCATACTTGTACAATATTCTATCATAGAAATTATCTCCGATCTGCTGTTTATATATTAATTATATACAAAAAAGAGAAAGCGTGCAATATAAATTATAAATAAAATTGCTTTTTTTGAAAAAACATAATTCTAAATTCGACAATAAATAACAAGGTTTATAATATATTTACAAATTTTCTTTTTCAAACACGAAATTTTTAAATAAAATTTTGTAAAAACTATTGACAGAAAAGAAATATTGTAGTATGATACATTATAGAGAAGTAACACTCACGAGAGGTGATTCAGTGACCGCAGGAGTTTCTCAGGAAAATCCACGTTCAAAACCGGACGAGGTGCTTATCGAGTTGTACAGACATGGCAGTCAAACGGCATTTGCCGAGCTTGCTAACAAATATCTTTGGCTTATACGTTCGATAGTTTCAAGGTATAATATATCAGGTCTTGACGCCGATGATTTGACGCAGGAGGGTATGCTGGGATTGCTTGACGCAGCCAAGACGTACAGTGCAGATAAGGGAGCTAAATTTCAGACCTATGCTTCAATTTGTATAAAAAGACGGCTGATAGCTTTGCTGGATCATTCTGTGACAAACAAAAGCAAGTCTATGAATAACTATATATCTATCGAAAACAGCAGTAAAGAGATTCCCATACAAAATAACGGCAGCAACATTAATCCCGAAGATATGTATATATCAGATGAAAATGTTGCCGAGATACAAAGGAAGATAAACGAATCGCTTTCTAAAAAAGAAAAGAGCGTTTTTGATTTGTATATAGCGGGGGAGAGTTATAATTCTATTGCTCAAATTCTATCTATGAGCGTAAAATCAGTGGATAATGCTTTGCAGAGGATAAGAAGAAAGCTTAAAAAACAGTTTTCCGATAGTTCCCTTTAAGGGGAATTGGAATATATTATTTTTACACAAAGAAACGAGGTAATTCAAATGTACGAGGACAAGACACTTATTTGCAAGGACTGCGGGAACGAATTTGTATTTACGGCAGGAGAGCAGGAGTTTTATGCTGAAAAGGGCTTTGAGAATGAGCCTCAGAGATGTAAGGCTTGCCGTGACGCAAGAAAGAATGCTTCGAAGCCTGCAAGAGAGCTGTTTGACGCTGTATGTGCAAGATGCGGTGGCCCTGCAAAAGTTCCGTTCAAGCCCAGAGAGGGACGTGACGTGTTCTGCAGTGAGTGTTTCGCAGCTATGAAAGCAGAGCAGGAGTAATTTCCGCGTAGAATAATTTCGTAGGATTTATAGGAAAATGAGCTTTGTTTTGATTGGATTATACTTGTCTGTATTTCGTGGTTTGACAAGCCCGTTACACTGAATAGATACTATGTTTTATTTTGCAAATGACCGCTCTTGTAATATAGAGCGGTTTATTTTTTGCGTTTTTGAAAATTTCGTTGAAAAATTTATCATCAAAAAATCCGTTGGTTCAAACGCTCCGACGGAAATTTTTTTATAGATCTTTTTTCATAAAAATGTGCGGACAAAATTCATCGTAGTACATTTCGCCCTCCTCGATAAAGCCGAGCTTTTTATAAAAATCAGAAACACGGCACTGTGCGGATACTCCGAGATTTTTTCCGCCTATGCTCTTGACGTAGTTTTCAGCTTCAACCATAATCATAGACCCCAAATGCTTTGAGCGGTACTCCTTAACTACGGCAACTCTTCCGATCATAAATGATTGTTTTTCATGATAGTAGAAAATACGGCAGGTGGCAACAGGTACTGTATCATCGTACATTACAAAATGAACAGCCTTATCGTCTATGTCGTCAAACTCAACGTCAAATCCCTGTTCGTCTATGAATACCGATAGACGAATTGCTTTTGCTTCTTCGGGTAAATATGAATATTGTTTTGTTATCATAAAAAAGCTCACCTCATTTTCCAAAACACCTGCCCGAGCGGAGAAAAGTCCGAAACGGGCGGTGTTTGTTTTTTTACCTGTTGTATATTATTTCAGTGCGTCAATTGCTGCAAGGATCATAGCAATTTTCTCTTTCTCCTTGGCTGCCTGACCCCTGATTTTTTCGATAACCTTTTCGGGCGCTTTTGACATAAAGCCTGCATTGTTAAGCTTACCCTCGTCCTGCGCAAGCAGCTTCTTTGTAGCTTCAAGCTCTTTGTTAAGCCTTTTGAGTTCAGCCTCTTTGTCAACAAGCTCGTCCATAGGAATGTATATTTTAGCGTCTGCCGTTACTACTGTTACAGCGCCGTCAATGTTAAATGCTTCTCCGACTTCAACCTCACTTGCAGAAGCAAGCTTAACTATAAACTTAGCGCCGCTTGTGAATGTATCTGCAAACTGTGAAGCAACATATACCTTTGCTTTTCTTGACGGCGGTACATTCATCTCCGAACGTCTGTTGCGGATAGCCTTAACAGCGTCCATTATTCGTGTCATTTCGGCAGAAGCCTCGGTGAAGTTCAGGCTTTCGTCATACTCGGGGAACTTCTGAAGCATAATTGTTTCGCCGTCATGAGGGATAGTCTGCCAGATTTCCTCTGTAATAAACGGCATAAACGGGTGCAGAAGTCTGAGAGCCTTTTCAAGTACCCAAACGAGAACCTGTCTTGCGTTCTGAGCCGATTTACCCTCACTCTGCAAACGAGCCTTAGCAAGCTCGATGTACCAGTCGCAGTAGCAGTCCCATATAAAATCGTAAACCTTTGATACAGCAATACCGAGTTCATATTTATCGAGATTTTCTGCAACCTCTTTAGCAGTCCGGTTAAGTGTGCTTATTATCCACTTATCCTCTGTTTCAAGCTCCTCGGGGAGTTTGTTTTCAACATCGAAGTCGTCAATGTTCATATGTACGAAACGGCTTGCGTTCCACAGCTTGTTTGCAAAATTTCTGCTTGCAGTCATTTTTTCCTCGGAATAACGCATATCGCTTCCCGGAGCATTTCCTGTGATAAGAGTAAGTCTGAGTGCGTCTGCGCCGAATTGTGAGATGACTTCAAGCGGATCTATACCGTTACCCAAGGATTTACTCATCTTTCTGCCCTGTGAATCACGGATCAGTCCGTGTATGAGTACAGTCTTGAACGGAACTTCTCCGACATGCTCAATTCCGCTGAACATCATACGCATTACCCAGAACGGGATTATATCGTAGCCTGTAACGAGTACGCTTGTGGGGTAGAAATATTCCATTTCGGGAGTTTTCTCAGGCCAGCCGAGTGTGCTGAACGGCCACAAAGCCGATGAGAACCAGGTATCGAGAGTATCGGGATCTTGACGCATTGGCTTTCCGCACTTCGGGCATACGGCAGATGTTTCCTTTGTAACCGTAAGTTCTCCACAGTCGTCGCAGTAGAATGCAGGTATCTGATGACCCCACCAAAGCTGACGTGAAATACACCAGTCACGGATATTTTCAAGCCAGTGAAAGTATGTTTTTTCAAAATGCGAGGGTACAAACTGAGTATCGTCATTTTTAACGGCGTCTATTGCAGGGCCTGCAAGCGGTTTCATTTTTACGAACCACTGCTTAGATACTCTCGGCTCAACTGTTGTTGAACAGCGATAACAAGTACCTACGTTATGAGAATAGTCTTCGATCTTAACTAAAGCGCCCTCTGCTTCCAAGTCCTCTACGATAGCCTTTCTTGCCTCGTATCTGTTCATACCCGCATACTTCGGATAGTCGTCTGTAATTTTAGCGTCATCTGTCATTACATTAATAACAGGGAGATTATGTCTTAATCCAACTTCAAAGTCGTTAGGGTCGTGCGCAGGAGTGATTTTTACAACGCCTGTACCGAAATCCATTTCAACGTAATCATCGGCAACTATCGGAATTTCTCTATGTACGATAGGCAGGATAAGCGTCTTGCCTACCATATCCTTGTATCTTTCGTCATTTGGGTTTACGGCAACCGCTGTATCTCCGAGTAAAGTTTCGGGTCTTGTTGTGGCAAGGTTAATGTAACCCGAGCCGTCTTTTAGCGGGTATCTGAGGTGCCAGAAATGTCCTGCCTGCTCCTCATACTCAACCTCTGCATCGGATATAGAAGTAAGACACTTCGGACACCAGTTGATGATACGTTCGCCTCTGTAAATAAGTCCCTTTTCGTAAAGACGAACGAAAACCTCTTTAACAGCCTTGTTACAGCCCTCGTCCATAGTAAAGCGCTCACGCTCCCAGTCTGCCGAAGAACCAATCTTGCGAAGCTGTTTTACAATACGTCCGCCGTACTCTTTTTTCCATTCCCATGCACGCTCAAGGAATTTTTCACGTCCGATGTCCTCTTTGGTGATACCCTCCTTACGCATAGCCTCAACAATTTTAGCCTCGGTTGCGATAGAAGCGTGGTCTGTGCCGGGAAGCCACAATGCGCTGTATCCCTGCATTCTTTTAAATCTGATAAGAATATCTTGCAAGGTATTGTCGAGTGCGTGACCCATATGGAGCTGACCTGTGATGTTCGGCGGCGGCATAACGATAGTATAAGGCTTTTTATCCTTGTCTATCTCTGCGTGAAAAAAGCCGTTATTCATCCAAAAGTCATATATTCTGTTTTCAAACTCTGCAGGCTCATAAGCCTTAGCAAGCTCTTTAGCCATAATTTTTACCTCCGTTACTTTGTTTTATCCTAAACACTTATCTTATATTATCTCATTCAAGGGGGATTTTGTCAATAGAGAATGTATAAACAAATGGGGCAGCCTCCCAAAAAAAACATTGGATCTTGCATTAATGATAAATTGATTTTTGTTATTTGGTAGTCCGGCGTTTTAGTTTGGGTGGAGAACCACTGTCAGCAGGTTCTCCACCCATCAAGCTTTTTATTTTCACAGCTTTATCGTGCCCCCCTCTCCGCTGAGTGGAGCATGGGGTGTTTCGCCGACGGCACGCGGCGACCAAAGGCGCTGCCTTTGGAAACCGCAAACTTTTTTGAAAAAAAGTTTGATCAAAAAACTTTAGATTATGGTTATTCTGTTCAATGTTAATCTAAATTTTTCGTGCGGTTGCCCTGTATAAACAAATGTGCAGTCAAACGACAAACTCATAACGAAAAGCTTTCCTCCCCTAATTGACAGCTTTAATTTTTACAATTATACTATAATCAGAAACAAAAATCCGAGGTGATTTTATACTATGTCATTTGTACATCTTCATCTGCACAGCGAGTACAGCCTGCTTGACGGTGCGTGCAGATTAAAAGAGCTTTTATCCTCTGTAAAGGAAAAAGGTATGAACGCAGTTGCCGTTACAGACCACGGAAATATGTTTGCGGCAATTGATTTTTACAGCAAGGCAAAGGAAATGGGAGTTAAGCCTGTTATAGGCTGCGAAGCGTATGTTGCCGCCCGTTCGAGATTTGATAAGGAGAATAATCTTGATTCAAAAAACTTTCATGTAATACTGCTGTGTAAAAATAATACGGGATACCAAAACCTTATGAAAATGATTTCTCTCGCTTGGACGGAGGGGTTTTACCGCAAGCCGAGGATAGACCATGAACTGCTTGAAAAATATCACGAGGGTTTGATATGCCTTTCCGCCTGCCTTGCAGGGGAGATACCGAGTGCGATAAATGACGGAGATAATGAGAAAGCCTATACTCTTGCGAGGTACTATAAAAGTATATTCGGCAGTGATTTTTATTTTGAACTGCAAAACCATTCCCTGCCCGAACAGCAAAAGGTAAACCGTGTGCTTACTCAAATGTCACGAGAGCTTGATATACCTCTTGCGGCAACGAATGACTGTCATTATGTTGACAAAAAGGACGCAGTTGTTCAAGATGTTTTGATGTGCATACAGACGGGCAGAACATTATCTGAACCCGATCGAATGAAGTTTCCCTCCGACGAGTTTTACATAAAGACGGAAGATGAGATGAGAAAGCTTTTTCCCGATGATCCCGAGGCGATAGAAAACACCGCAAAAATTGCCGAAATGTGTAATGTGGAGATAGAGTTCGGCAAACTCAAGCTGCCGCATTTTGAAGTGCCGAACAATGAGGATCATTACGAATATTTTCGCAGACAGTGTTTTGAGGGGCTGTACAAAAAATACGGAAAATCGCCCGATATTGATACGGTAAAGCGTCTTGAATACGAGCTTGACGTAATAAATAAAATGGGCTTTGTAGATTACTATCTTATAGTAAACGACTATGTTCAGTATGCTAAGTCGAGAGATATTCCCGTAGGGCCGGGACGAGGTTCGGGAGCGGGAAGTCTTTGCGCATACTGTATAGGGATAACCGATATAGACCCGATGAAATACGATCTGCTCTTTGAGAGGTTCTTAAACCCCGAACGTGTCAGTATGCCTGATTTTGATATAGATTTTTGTACGGCAAGACGTCAGGAGGTAATAGATTACGTTGTAAGAAAGTATGGTCCGGATCATGTTTCGCAGATAATTGCTTTTGATACAATGGCTGCAAAAGGCGCTGTTCGTGACGTAGGCCGTGTAATGGGAATGTCTTACTCCGAGGTGGATACAGTAACAAAGCTTATACCGCCCGAGCTGAATATTACGATCGACAAAGCTTTACAGCAATCCTCACCCCTGAAAAAGCTGTACGATACAAACCAGAGTGTAAAACAGCTTTTAGATACTGCAAGATCGATCGAGGGTATGCCAAGACATACATCTAAACACGCAGCAGGCGTAGTAATAACAAGAGATCCTGTAAACTGCTATGTACCGCTTGCAAAAAACGATGACGCAGTAGTAACGCAATATACAATGACGGGACTGGGAGATCTCGGACTTTTGAAAATGGATTTTCTGGGACTTCGCAACCTTACTGTTTTGCACAATGCAAAGACGATGATACAACAAACAGACCCGTACTTCAGCGATGATATGATAGATTATGACGAAAAAGAAGTATATGAAATGATCGGTGCGGGATATACGGACGGTGTTTTCCAGTTTGAATCGGCGGGTATGAAAAATGTAATAGTACAGATGAAACCCGAGAGTATAGAGGATCTCACTGCGGCATTGGCTTTGTACAGACCCGGACCTATGGATTCTATACCGAAGTATCTGGAGTACAGACATAATCCAAAGAAGATACGCTACAAACACCCTCTGCTTAAAGATATACTTGAAGTTACATACGGGTGTATAGTGTATCAGGAGCAGGTTATGCAGATATTCAGAACGCTTGCAGGATACTCTTTGGGGCGTGCGGATATAGTAAGACGAGCTATGTCTAAAAAGAAAAAGGATGCTATGGAACATGAGCGTAATATTTTTATAAACGGACTTACAGACGAGAACGGAAACGTTACTGTTGACGGCTGTCTGAGAAGAGGAATAGACGAAAAAACCGCCGCCGATATATTTAATGAAATGGAGAGCTTTGCGTCGTATGCGTTCAACAAATCACACGCAGCGGCATACGCAAAAATATCATACATTACAGCGTGGTATAAATATCATTATCCAAAGGAGTATATGTCATCACTTATCACAAGCGTGCTTGAAAGTACGGAGAAAATACATCTCTATACCGCAGATTGCAAGAGAATGGGAATAGAAGTCTTGCCGCCTCATATAAACAAAAGCTTTGCAGGTTTTACGCCGGAGGGAAGAAATATTCGTTTCGGACTTTTGGGAATAAAGAATGTCGGTATCAATTTTATAAATGCGATAGTTCGTGAACGTGAAAACGGCGAATATAAGTCTGCGATTGATTTTGCTCAGAGAGTTTACGGCAGCGGACTTAATTCCCGCGCATTTGAAAGTCTTGTCAAAGCAGGCGCAATGGACGGATTTGAACACAACAGACGACAGCTTTTATGGGGAGCGAGAATTATACTTGACAGCGCCGAAGCGGACAGAAAATATGCTCTTGCAGGACAAATGTCTTTTTTTGACAACGGAGAAGATACGGGTATAGAACTAAAACCGCTTAAGGACTTTACATTTATGGAAAAGCTTAAAATGGAGCGGGAACTTACAGGAATATATTTGTCGGGTCACCCTCTTGACGAATATATGCCGTATATTAATTCGGTAAAATGTGACCGCATAGCAGATATTATCGGTAAACACGGCAAACACAAGGTAAGGGTAGTTGTGATAATAAATAAGATCTCCTCTGCAATGACGAAAAAACACGAAATGATGAATATTATGCAGGTGTCGGATATGACAGGGGAAATCACAATGATAGTTTTTCCGAAGGAACTTGTGCAGTATAGCGCCATATGTGAAGAAGGAACAGTTGCGGAGGTTGTGGCAGACGCTGATATCGGGCAGGACGAAGAGCCTAAGCTGCTTTGCAGAACTATGCGTGTATGTCCAAAAACTCCGCAGGAAAAACCCTTGTCAACCGATAGTGCTGCAAGGAAAAATCCTAAAAGACTGTTCCTGAGAGTACCGTCAAGAAATTCGGTTGTTAAGGTTTATGCGGATAAGCTGCTTGCAGTGTTTGACGGCGCTTTTCCTGTATCATATTACTATACAGATGAAAAGGAGTATGAGCATTTGCCGAAATCACGAGGAGTAATGCTCAATGACGTTATGCTTGACGAACTAAGGAGAGTATTGGGAGAGGACTCGGTGGTGCTGAAATAATTTTATAGCAGACGACATAATTCTTGACGTAATGGATAATTTTGGTAAGTGGAAATAACGAATAATGAAGATTGAATAATGAATAGTGAATAATGAATAATATTGGAAAGCCTTGCGGCTTTGGATTTATAGGGTGTTAGTTATTAGATTTAGTTTTTAGACAAATGTTACTTTGAGCTTTGAATTATGAACTTTAAGCTTTGAACTTTGAACTTTGAACTGCAACACGCAAACTACTATCGCACAATAGGATCTTTTCAATGACGTTTACTATATATTGATTTATTGATATTATTTCTGCAAGGTTTATGACAACAGCGTGAGATGTATAGAAGAAACGATAAGAATATGTATACAAAGGGGCGGTCGAGCGACCGCAGGCAATTACCGCCCAGCTTTATATGCAGCTTAACTTTATTGCCGCATATTTAATATGTTCTTCCTGCAGCCAACTAACCGGGAGGTTGTGACAATGTTGGCGGATTTATTCGATGAGCAAGCACAGAGAGAACAGTACGATGAGGCTGTAAAAAGTGAGTATAAAGAAGAAGGTTTACTGGAAGCATTTGTACGACTTGTAAAGAAAGGAATGCTTACACTTTCTCAGGCAGCAGAGGAAGTCGGAATGACGGTTGCCGAGTTTGAAGAAAAGACAGGACTTAATAATATTTAAAATTTAATTCCTTGCTCGTTTGAGTGAGGAATTATTTTTGTTTTTATTTTATAGAAAATACACAATAAAAAATCCTGTAAATTTCTCAAATAAATCTTGTTATTTTAACTCATATGTATTATAATGTTAATGATTGGAATATAAAGGAGGACTTTTTATGTCAGAGAAAGCCATTGCAGTATTGACGAGCGGCGGCGACGCACCGGGAATGAATGCTGCTGTAAGATCCGTGGTCAGAACAGGCATTTCAAAGGGTATGAAAGTTTACGGTGTATATCGTGGATATAACGGACTTCTCTCGGGAGATGTCAAGGAAATGAACCTCAGAAGTGTTTCAGATATAATACACAGAGGCGGTACAGTGTTGTACACAGCAAGAAGCCCCGAATATAATACACCCGAGGGAGTTAAGAAAGCAGCGGAGTTTTGCCGTAAGCTTGGAGTATCGGGCGTAGTTGTAATAGGCGGCGACGGTTCTTTCAGAGGAGCAAGAGATCTTACCGCAGAGGGTATTCAGTGCGTAGGAATTCCCGGAACTATCGATAACGATATTGCGTGCAGCGAATATACAGTCGGCTTCGATACTGCTATGAACACAGCTATGGAAATGGTAGATAAGATCCGTGATACTGCTCAGTCGCATGACCGCTGTTCGGTAGTAGAGGTAATGGGCAGACGCTGCGGAGATATTGCTTTGCAGACAGGTATTGCAGTTGGTGCTGCGGCTATACTTGTACCTGAGGTGGAGTACGATCTTGAAAGAGATGTCATTGCAAGAATTCTTGAAAACCAGAACACAGGCAAGAAGCATTTTATCATTGTAGTTGCAGAGGGCGTTGGCAAGGTAAACGAGATCGCTACATATATCCAGACAAGAACAGGTATCGAATCCAGAGCTACTATTCTTGGTCACGTTCAGAGAGGCGGTTCTCCGACATTGCGTGACAGAGTGGTTGCAAGCGCTATGGGTCATAAGGCTGTATCTTTGCTTGAAGAGGGTATAGGAAACAGAGTTGTTGCTATGAAGAATGGCGTTATTGTTGATTACGATATTACTGAAGCTCTTAATATGGAAAGAGTTTTTGATAATGAGCTTTACAAAATTGCGCACACAATTTCTATTTGAGTAAAATTACACAAAAAAGTGTTTGACTTTTTAGAAATATTCATCTGCATTTTTTCAGCAAATCGAAATCTGAAAAAATATTTAAATAATTGTAAACTTTTTTAAAAATAGGTGTTGCAATTTTTTTACGAGTGATGTATAATGTAGATACTGATATATGCCTTTAAAAAAGGCGGACTTTATTAACAGGAGGAATACTATTATGAATAAGAAGTTTATCAGTGTTATTATGGCTGCTATCCTTGCTGTTTCTTCAGCTGCTATTTGTGCAAGTGCTGCTGAGGTAGAGGTTGAGAAGTCAGGCGACACAACAGGTAAGATCAGATTTGATTTGGGCGACTGGAATCATGATGATAACATTGCTTTCTACATTTGGGCAAAGAATGGCGATGAAACACGTCATCTTTCAAAAGAGGGCTGGGAGCCTGATGATAACTGGGGTCGTAAGAAGCTTTACGGTGAACATGTTGAGGGTGAAGACGGTATCGTTGAGTCTTATGAAATCGAGTTCTGGGACGGTTGGGATTACTATGTAATTTTCCACGATGTAAACACAGATGCTCAGACATATGACTGCGTTATTACACCTGCTGCTATCGGTCAGACTGCTCATCTTACAGGTAATGTACTTGAGAACCCTGTAGACAGTGCTAAGACTGTTATCGAGGCTAACTTTGACGGTGTTGACGGTTGCGGTCCTTATCTCCAAATCACATCTACAGGTAATATCTGCGGTAGTGCTAAGGCATCTCAGGATGACGGTACAAAGATCGTTGGTGACTATGTATTTGAGAAGATGGGTGCTTTAGATAAGAACGGTGAAGAGTGCTGCACAGAGGATAAGGTACAGAACGCTATCAACGTATTCGGTACAACAGCTGATGATGTATGGGCTTACTTCCAGACAAAAGAAGGTCATGAGGAGAAGGACGAAGAAGCTAAGAAGCTTATTAAGCCTACTGAGGAGACAACAGACAGCGATACAAGTTCTAACAGTGAGGCTTCTTCAAGCTCAAGCAGCTCAAGTTCAAGCTCAAGCAGCAGCTCAGGCTCAACAGGCGGTTCAAACACAGGTTCTTCTAAGTCTGCAGGCGGTTCAACAGGTACAGCAGGTACATCAAGCACAGCAGCTTCAACAGGCGATACAACAACAACTGAGACAGGTGACGCAAGAGGCGTTGCAGCATTTGCAACAGTTCTCCTTGGCGCAGCAGCTGCAGTAATCGCTACACGCAAGAAGATTGAGGAGTAATTCTCGATTAGATTGAATTTTTTTCCCCCCGATTTTGGTCGGGGGATTTTTTTGTGTTTTCTTCAATTAAAAAACAGAGATCGGTCTTGAATGTAATTACAGCACAGATACATATTACATCAATAATGGATAATGAATAATTCTAATACGGTAATCGGACACAATTCGGTTACTTTTTTTAAATATAATTTTAATAAAAAATTAAAAGAACTATTGAAATTATTGTCTTAATGGTATATAATAAATTTGCAAGTGAACATTTAATATAAAAATTGAGTGTTCAAAGTAAAAAAATTTATAAAATAGGAGAAGACGCTTTATGAACAAGAAATTGTTAAGCATCACGCTGGCAATGCTTCTTGCAGCAGCACCTTTATCTGTTGCAGCAGCGGCAGACGAAGCAGATACTGCAGAAGCTCAGGGTGTAACAGGCACTATTAAGTTTGATATGGGTGACTGGAACCATGACGACAAAGTGTGTTTCTTTATTTGGGACACAACAACAAATCAGTATGCAACTAAGAACGGTTGGCAGGACGGCAACACATGGGCATCTAAGAAGATTCTCGGTACACCCGTAGAGGGTGAGGACGGTATTGTGGAGTCGTATGAGCTTACACTTTATGAAGGTCATGATACTTTTGTAATCTACCACGATCAGACAACAAATGATCAGACATTCAACTGTGTTCTTACACCTGCAGCTATCGGACAGACAGCACATATGGCAGATGAGAAGATCGAGAACCCTGTTGACAGCGAGAAGCAAGATACAGCAGCAGTATTTGACGGAGTAGAGGGTTGCGGACCTCAGCTTACTATCACATCAACAGGTAACGTAGTAGGACAGTATTCTGCACCTAACGCAAACGGAGCTGCAACAGTTGCACAGTATATCTTTGACAGAGTGGGCACAGTAGATAAGTCAGGCGTAGAGTGCTGCACAGAGGAAAAGGTAGCAACAGCTATCGAGAAGTTTGGCACAACAGCAGACGATGTATGGGCAGAGTTCCAGAAGTTTGCAGACAAAGAGGGATATGCAGACAAAGAGGCTACAGCAAAGGAACTCCTTAAAATAAGTGATGAGAACACGGACGAACCTAAGACAGTAACAGGTACGATCTTCTTCGATATGGGTTCATGGAACCATGACGATAAAGTTTGCTTCTATATTTGGGACGCAACAACAGGTCTTAACGCAACAAATAAAGGTTGGCAGGAAGGCAATACATGGGGTTCAAAGAAATTGTTCGGTACACCTGTAGAGGGTAAGGACGGTATAGTAGAATCCTATGAGCTTACACTTACAGAAGGTCACGATGTATTTATAATCTTCCACGATCAGACAACAAATGATCAGACATTCAACTGCGTTCTTACACCTGCAGCTATCGGACAGACAGCACATATGGCAGATGAGAAGATCGAAAACCCTGTTGACAGCGAGAAGCAGGATATTGCAGCAGGCTGTGGACCTCAGCTTACTATTACATCAACAGGTAACGTAGTAGGACAGTATTCCGCTCCTAACGCAAACGGCGCAGAAACAGTTGCACAGTATATCTATGACAGAGTAGGTACAGTAGATAAGTCAGGCGTAGAGTGCTGTACACCTGAAAAGGTAGCGACAGCTATCGAGAAGTTTGGTACAACAGCAAAAGATGTATGGACAACATTCATTGAGAAGTTCTCTGAGAAGGAGGACTACACAGATAAGGAAGGTCCTGCACATAAGGTTGTTTTCCCCGGCGCTAATATTGATACCCCCGATCCTATTGTTTTCGATACCCCGGATCCTGTAAATGATGATACACCTGATCCGGAAAATCCTGATGATTCTAAGACAGTAACAGGCACGATCTTCTTCGATATGGGTTCATGGAACCATGACGATAAGGTCTGCTTCTTTATTTGGGATACAACAACAAATCAGTATGCAACAAAAAATGGTTGGCAAGATGGCAACACATGGGCATCTAAGAAAATTTTGGGTACTCCTGTTGAGGGTAAGGACGGCGTAGTAGAATCATATGAGCTTACTCTTACAGAAGGTCACGATACCTTCGTGATTTTCCACGATCAGACAACAAATGATCAGACATTTAACTGCGTTCTTACACCTGCAGCTATCGGACAGACAGCACATATGGCAGATGAGAAGATCGAAAACCCTGTTGACAGCGAGAAGCAGGATATTGCAGCA
>CACWKD010000033.1 GCA_902761345.1 uncultured Ruminococcus sp.
CATATCCGTTCCAACTGCTCTCACCCGACTTCAAATATTCCTCCAGTTCATCACCAGATAAAGACGATCCCTCTTCATCATCAAGATAATAAATATCCTCTTCGCTGTAATAAACACCGCCGTATTCCAATCTTTCGAGGTACTCATTTATTCCGACCTGCATATTATCATCGGGATCATCTACCCTTTCATCAGCACAAGCTCTCAACACAAAGCTATTGCCGCTGCCTCTTGTCGAACTGACCTCAGTCTCAGACTCTCCTATATTCCCTATTGCAAAAAACACTCCAACACCCAAAGCCGCTGCCACTGCAAATACAGCAGCCGTCTTTAATGCAAAACTCTTTGTCATAAATATATCACTCCTTTGTGTACCTTTTACGTTTACCTCAAAAGCGTTTTTCGGTTCTACTCGAAAGTATTCCCCAAGCATTTTGTCTATCATATCGTCCGTAAATCTCTCACTCACAGTTTAGCCTCCTTTTTATCTGTTCTCTTGCACAGTAAAGTCTTGATTTTACAGTTCCCTCGGGTATTCCTAAAATCTCTGCAACTTCTTTTGCGGAATATTCCTTAAAATAGTACAATGCTACAACAGCTTTGAGTTTCTTGGGTAGTCGCTCTACCGCCCTGTACAGCAGTTCATAGCTTTCCCTGTCATCTTCCTGAATATCGGGTATGGAGTTGAAAAAAGTCTGCATATCCTCTTCTGTTGCAAACTTGATCCTCTTCCTGTTGTAAAACTGCTTCACTTTGTTTTTATATGTATTAACGCATATCGAAAACAGCCACTTGTCAAACGGCATTTCATCTTTATAGCTGTCAATACCTTTCATCACCTTTACCCATGTATCCTGAAACAAATCCTCCGCATCGTGCGTATTACCACAAAGCGACATACACAGTCTTGTAAGATCCATACTGTACAGTCTGATGTATTCGTCAATATCCTTTTTCAATTCCTCACCCCTGTTTCCTTACGATTTTTGAAAGCTTTCACTTTATATACAACCGGGAAAGCACCAAGGTTCATTTTTTTATTCATACATTCATTTTATATTTACCGCAGTTTACAGATACACTATTATTTGTCAAGGTTTCGACAAAACTCGACAAATTTCGACAAATAAAAACAGACAGTACCCCATATGTGATACTGTCCGTTAAGTTTTGTTTGTTTATTAGTAGTCCGAAATTAAACCCACTGATTTACGCTGTACACGAAGCGCGTCTGCTGCGGAAACATAACCGTCAAAGTTAGTATCTCCGTTTATCATTTGTTCAACATCGAATTCTTTCATTCCAAGAGATTTTCTCAGAATATACATTGCATCTGCCGTAGATGATCTTCCATCACCCGTTACATCGCCTATCACATACTCAGATGTCACAGCCTTAATAACAAGAGTTCCGCCGATATAGTCTTCAGACATTTCATAAATATCCATAAGATCATATACATCGGAATTAGAAATGATAAAACTTTCATTTCTGTGTGTATCAGGCATAAAAATATAATTGCCATTCTCGTCCGTCAACCACTCCGAAACACCCATAGAAGCGTACGATCCGTTGTCACCCGAGTCAACAGTAATTCCTATCGCACCCTTACCGGAGGGTAAAACATAACCTGCGGTATCTATTGCTACATATCCCGAAGTATTGCTCTTTCCGCTTGCAAGCTTGATCCAGTTTTTAGTATTTTTGTCGGGTACATCGTCTTTAACAGGAATGTAATAGGCTGTATAACCAACACCGGTTTCTCTCGTTTCAAAAATTACCTTTTGCAAATACTTGTGTGTATCATCAAAGTCAAAAACATTTACAAAAGTAAGCTCTTTAAGCTCGCCTATTTCCGTATCTGTGATATAAGTGAACCACGTAGCTCCGTGTGTTTCATTCTGATACAATCTGTCATAGCCGCTGTTTGTTCTTGCAGAGTTGATTGCAATATTACTTCCCCACAAATTGGTATCAAGCAGATACAAATCGTAGTACGAGATCCACATTAAACCGTCCTCGCACATATAATCTCCCCAGCTGTTTTTCACAAGCCATGCACCATCATCGGGAGGAGTTTCTTTAAAATTAGTCTTTGAATAATCATCATCCCAACCGACAATCGTTATAGCGTGACCTCCATAATACGGACCTTCAGGCTGATAGTATGCGGATTTATCAGAATTGTAGTATTTATCTGCACTGCTGTACGAAGTAGCAACTCCGCCATAATTTCTTATAGCTGTCTTTACAGATGTAATATCGTTTGCTACATAAGTAATTCCTGTAACATTATAAGGAATATACCCATCGTCCATGTTATCGGGCAGATAGTTTCCGTATGTTGAGTAAGGAAGATCCTCTTCAAGCTTAGCCCCTTGCCATGACGCAAGGTAACCTGCACCTATCATGCTGTATCCGCCAAAATCAAGATCCTCAAACTGCCAGCCATAGCCGTCCGAATTATACTCCTCCGTTGACCACCATGCAAGGTGATTTTCGGATAAGTCGTTTACACCCTTACCGTCTTGTATCAAAAATGCCTCAAATGCGGCAATGTTAGCAAACGCCCAACAGGTGTTATAACTTCCCTGATCTCTTACATCGGTTATTTTAGATCTGTATGATGGCGGCAAAGCCGCTCCCGATGGTTCGAGATAAGACCCGGTGACGTGATAAGCAGACGGCATAAGACCTTTTATTTTTTCTTTACTCGCTATAAGAAAAGGCTTATCCGAATTAGTTTTTACCGTTTCACTCGGTACATCTGCAACGGCTGCACTCGCTGCAATCGAACCACCCAACGCTAAAACACAAGCCATAGCTGCACAAACTGCCTTTAAGCCAAAATGCAAATTGCCCATGACACATCCCTCATTTTCATATTTTATTTTTAAAACACAGCCGTCAGCGGATTGCGACTGTTGTTTTCTTCTCCCAATCATTATCCGAAATTATCGAAGCCTCAGCTTTGTCAAGCCTGTATATGACCGCATACTGAAGATCATCGGGCGAAGCTACGTTTTCAAGCAGCTCAAAGCCCTCGTCCATATTCATTATTCCGCTTGTATTATAAAGTGAGTCATAAACAAAATCATAACGTATGTACCCGCTGTATTCACTCTCATATGCGGTAGTATCGGAGCTTACCAGCCATTTTCTGTATTCTCGCAGTTTAACATAACCGTCACGGCTGAATTGTTCTTCAATATTATTAAAATTAGACGCTACCTGAAATCCCGCATTCTCGTTTTTGATAATATACATTTTTCCGTCAACAAATTCTATCAACGCACTGTTGCCGTCTTTATCGGCAACAAAAAACTGTGCCATAAAAGCTGTATCGAAATATACGTTGTACTTATCGATCAAAGCAACAGCATTATCCACGCTGTCGGCATAGTCAAGCACCATTCTTACTGCCGCATAAATACCGATTGTAACACGATTATCTGACTTTTGTTTTCTTGCAAAATTAACCTGCAAGACAGAAACCGCTACGCCCTTTTCATTTACTCCGTCTGTCGGAAAATACGGAGAAGCCAGTGTACCCACATCAAAGCTGCCGGGAACTTTCTCGTTATTGTATCCCATACAGGTCATATTTACTGCCGAAATAGATTTAAAAGCGTCCTTTGGCGCAGTTACTACAAGCATAACAGGATTTGCTTTATTGTCATAATTTCTTGCAAGGTAACGTCCGCCGTCCTTATCACGAAACGTAAACGCCGTACAAGCATTCGAGGAAGCCTCTCCGGACATAAGCTCAAGTCCTGTTTGTTTATTTATCATTGTATTTATAAAATCATAATAATCTTTATTATTATCTGCTCCTGTCTGTAAAAACTCATCGAAGTGATAATCAGAAAAATACTCCATTGTATAGAGGTTCGTACCCTCTATCGGTTTTAGCGAAAGCAGAGTGCGTATCTCGTTAAAATAGCATACACCAACAACTCCGAGAGTAAGAATTACAAGGATCGGCAAAATTATGCTTAATTTCTTTAAAACCTTTTTCATCTAACCCCCCCCGTACAGTACGCCTAATCATATTATACTACACAACGAAACAAAACGCAAACATTATTTTATACGCATTTACTATGAAGAACTTGGATAGTTTATCCATTTATCACAAATCCCTCCGATGACAATTCACCGAAGGGATTGTTTATGTTTTTATTCTTCTTCCACTATCTCCTCAACCACTTCTATATACTCGATCTCCTCTTCCTCTCTCATTTCGATCTCGTCCTTTTCGCAAGGCTTGATTATTATTCCGCTCAACGGTGCAAGCGTTAATCGGAGATAGCCTTCATTTGAATGAAGCTCGTAATTTCTTGTATTATTTCCTCCGTAGATATCGGTATCTGTACTGATAATCTCTCTGAAATACCCGTCATACCCTACCGCAAGCCAATACTCATGTTCGTACGGCGAAAAGTTCAGCACAACAAACAGAGGATTTCCGGCAAAATCATCTCGTCTGTATGCATAGATACTGTTTGCGGCATTTTGAAGATCAACCCACGCAAACGACGCAACATTATAATCCTGTGCATACAGTGCAGGCTCGCTTTTATAGATAGAATTTACCTTTTTAACAAATTCATGAAAACTGTCATGATTTGGATATTTCAGAATATCCCATGCAAGTGACTGATCGCTTTTCCACTCCATAAACTCTGCAAGCTCGTTGCCCATAAAGTTCATTTTCTTTCCCGGGTGGGTCATTTGGTAGAGATAGTATGTTCTGTAATTTGCAAACTTCTCTTCCTGATTCTTTCCGTAAAAGCGTGATATTACAGACTGCTTACCGTTTGCAACATCATCATGTGAAAGTGCCAGCATAAACAATTCCGTATTAAAATAAAACATCGGGTATGTCATTATACTGTGGTTCTGTGAACGCATATTATACGGTAATGTCATATATCTCAGAGTTTCCGATGACCAGCCGAAATTCCACATATAGTCAAAGCCCATACCTCCGTATACAACAGGTGCAGTATCTTTCATATGGCAGGCGGAATCCTCTGCTATAAACATTACATCGGGGTGATACGCATTGAGCGTATATAGAGTATTTTTCAGAAACCATACTCCGCAGTCATATTCAGGAGACTGTGGATTTCCATCGGGGTAAATAAGGTAAGCAACAGCGTCAAATCTTATTCCGTCAAAGTGGTACTTATTTATCCAGAAATTCACCGCAGAACGCATAAAGCTTTGTACATGAGGCTTTGAATAATCAAACCTTACAGAACCCCATGCGGAATCACGAAACTGAGGTATCTCACTTCCATAAAGACACGTTCCGTCAAAGAACGGCAGCGCAAATTCGTCTTTTGCAAAATGTACCGATACAAAATCAAATATAGCTCCTATTCCGTTTAAATGGCACTCGTCAACGAGCTTCATCAAATAACGTGGTTCGCCGTATCTGCTTGTAGGGGCATAAAATCCGCTTACCTGATAACCCCACGAACCATCGTACGGGTGTTCTGTCAACGGTAAAAATTCTATATGAGTATAGCCCATTTCCTTAGCATAAGGTATCAATACATCTATAAGCTCCTCGTATCTGTAATACTTGTCATCGCCCTGTTTATCATCTTTTATTTTCCATGAACCCAAATGTACTTCATATACATTAAGCGGTCTGCCGTAATTTTTAGTTCTGTTTTTTATCCACTCGTCATCTCTCCAGCGGTAATCCTCGATATCATATACAATAGACGCGTTCTTTGGTCTTACCTCGCTGTAAAATGCAAAAGGGTCTGCTTTATCCTCGGTATTTCCGTCAGGCATAAATATCTTATACTTATAAATCGTACCCTCGCCTATACCGTCTATAAAGACACTCCACACACCGAACATATCACGATCCATCTGTATTTCCTGCCAGTCGTTGTGAGAGGCTATCAGTTTGACATTTACAGCACTCGGAGCATATACAGAAAAATAAACTCCGCCGTTCTCTATATGCGCGCCGAACAGCTCATATGAGCATGATTCTACGCCATTGATGTGATTTTTTATTCTATTATGATCATACATAGAAAACACCCCGCTGATTCTATTTCTTTTCAAATTAAAACCTCAACATATATATTATATACCATTTTACAGAATTTTCAAGTGATATTAAGAAAATAATTGTGCAAATTTTTAATATTATTTTTGTGAATTAACGCAAATCGTTTTACTTTATTTAAGAGTAATATTTATTGTATTTTCAGCATATTATTATACCGAAATAAAAAGCAAAGGAGTGCCGTAATTGAAAGTCAGTGAAAAAATATGCAAAGCCACAGTAATGTTTACAGCGTTTGTAATGTCGGTATTTGCCGTTTTCTGCATTTGGAGCAGAACCGCCTCTATACTGCACAGCGACGGGTTGAGAATAATAACAACGGGTCTGTCTATGTATAACACAGAAGCGTCCTCAGCGCCCGTTAGCGCCGCCCCGGTCAAAGATACATCTTCAAAATCAAAACAGACAACCGACAGCACAGTAACCAAACGCACAGATAACAGCGAGCATAAGGGAGAACAGACATTTCTTGTAACAGAAAGTCTGTTCCGTGAATCAAATGTTTCATACGATAACTTCTATGTCAAGAACTCTACCGAACTAACACTCGATATAGGAAAATATCTTAATGCGCCTCTGCCCTTTGAATACGAGGACACCTCAGAACCGCAGGTACTTATCGTACACACTCACGCTACCGAATCGTATATGGACGATGATCTTGGATATTATTACGAAAGTTTCTATCCGAGAGATACAGACGATAATTACAATGTCGTTCGAGTAGGCAAAGCTATATGCGACAGTCTGAAATCAAACGGCATTGGCGCAGTACAATGCTGTACTCATCACGATGACCCTCAATATTACGGCGCATATGACAACAGCGCGCAATCCATATTGGATTATATGGAGAAATACCCCTCGATCAAAATTATTCTCGATATTCATCGTGACAGCATTACTACGGACGATAATGAAAAAATAAAGCCCACCTTTACATACAACGGAAAAAAAGCCGCGCAAATTATGATAATGTGCGGAAACGACAACTATGGGTATTACAGCTTTCCGAACTGGGAACAAAATTTAAGTCTTGCGCTCAAACTTCACAGCACAGCCGAAACGTCCTACCCCGGTATGACAAGACCGCTTTATTTTGGAAACTTTATGTATAATATGAACCTTGCTCCCGGCTCGCTCCTCATAGAGATCGGCACAGACGCCAACACGCTCGAAGAAGCTGTATATTCCGGAGAAATGCTCGGTAACGTAATAGCCGATACTCTTCGCTGCGCACAGATACAGTAATTACAGTAAACGTCATTGAAAAGGTTCTATTGTGTGATAGTGATTAGTGTGTTGCATCTCAAAACTCAAAGTTTATAGTTCAAAGTAAAATTAGTCTAAAAAACTAACGACTAAAAACCTATAAATCCAAAGCCGCAGGCTTTCCGATATTATTCACTATTCATTATTCAATCTTCATTATTCATTAACCCCACTTTCCAAAATTATGCATTAGATCAAGAATTATGTCGTCTGCTATATTTCTGCTCTCCTCCCGATAAAGGCGGAGAGTTTTTCTTTTCGTTCATAAAATGTCTGATTACTTCAAAATATTAGCCTTGATATTATCGGGATAATGTGGTAAACTAAGATAATAGGATAGTAATATTTAATGAAATATCAAGCAAAAGATATTCTATCAACAGTAAAACAATACAATTTATATGAAAATATTAAGGAGGATCATTTGAAATGTTTGACACAAAAAAAGTAACCGAGGAATGTGTTGCTTGGATAAGAGATTTCTTTGAAAAGAACGGCAAGGGCTGTAACGCTGTTATCGGTATCTCAGGCGGTAAAGATAGTTCTGTTGCGGCGGCTCTCTGTGTAGAAGCTCTCGGCAAAGACAGAGTTATCGGAGTTCTGATGCCGAGCGGCGAGCAGAGTGATATTCAGTTTGCATACGATCTTGTAAATCATCTCGGTATAAAGCATTACGTTGTAAATATCGGTCAAGCTGTAAAAGCCATTACCGAGACTATGCCTTTTGAACTGTCTGTTCAAGCTGTTACAAATCTGCCGCCAAGAATCAGAATGAGCACACTCTACGCAGTATCTCAAAGCCACAACGGCAGAGTTGTAAACACCTGCAATCTCTCCGAGGACTGGGTTGGGTACTCGACAAGATACGGTGACGCCGCAGGCGATTTCAGTCCTATGAGCAACCTTACCGTTGCAGAAGTAAAGGAAATAGGCAGATACTTAAAGCTGCCAGCTCATCTTGTGGATAAGCCTCCGATTGACGGACTTTGCGGAAAGACAGACGAGGATAATCTCGGATTTACCTATGCCGTACTTGATGAGTATCTGAGAACAGGACATATCGAGGACGCAGATACAAAAGCTAAAATTGACGCTATGCACGAAAGAAATAAATTCAAGCTTGAGCTTATGCCAAGTTTCAAGCCTAATTTATAAACAGGAAAGCGAGGTAATAATATTATGAGAAAAACAAAAATCATCTGTACTCTCGGTCCTGCCACCGATGACGAAAAAATCTTACGCAAGCTTATGCTTGAGGGAATGAATGTTGCTCGTATCAATATGAGCCACGGTACTCATGCAGATCATAAGGTGAGAATAGACGCAGTTAAGAAACTTCGTGAGGAGCTTGATCTCCCTATTGCCATTCTTCTCGATACAAAAGGTCCGGAAATTAGAACAGGCAATTTCTCAAAGGGTCCCGTAACCCTTGAAGCAGGTCAAGATTTTACTCTTACAACAGAGGACATTGACGGCGACAATACACGCTGCAGCGTTACCTTCAAAACTCTTCCGCAGGAGATCTCTCCCGATACACGCATACTTATAGACGACGGTCTTATTGAACTGCGTGTACGCAAATGTACGGACAAAGACGTTATCTGTACAGTAATTAACGGCGGTAATGTTTCTTCTCACAAAGGTATCAATATACCAAATGTAAAGCTGTCACTTCCTTTCATCAGCGAACAGGACAGAGCCGATATTGCTTTTGGCGTTGAGCAGGATATAGACTTTATCGCAGCAAGCTTTACACGTTCCGCAAATGATATTATGCTGCTTAGAAAAGAGCTTAAAAAGCTAAACTGCAACGACATAAGAATATGTGCAAAGATCGAAAACCACGAGGGTATCGACAATATTGACGATATTATCAGAGTATCAGACAGTATCATGGTAGCCAGAGGCGATCTCGGTGTTGAGATACCGCTTGAGGAAATACCGATACTCCAAAAGCAGATAATACAGAAAGTTTACGAAGCAGGCAAGCAGGCTATAACCGCCACACAAATGCTTGATTCTATGATAAAGAACCCTCGCCCGACAAGAGCAGAAAGTACAGACGTTGCAAACGCTATTTACGACGGTACAAGCGCAATTATGCTTTCAGGTGAAACCGCCGCAGGAAAATATCCTGTCGAAGCAGTAAAAACTATGGCAAAAATAGCTCTCGCAACAGAACAGGATATTAACTACATTGATAAATTCAGAAAAAGAGATATTACAGAACGTCCCGATGTTACCTCGGCTATCTCTCACGCAACCTGTACCACTGCGCACGATCTCGGCGCTAAGGCTATACTTACCGTATCTAAAACAGGTACTACCGCAAGAATGATCTCTAAGTACCGCCCCGAATGCCCGATAATATGCGGAACTACCGAACCTAAGGTACGCAGACAGATGAACCTTTCATGGGGTGTTATCCCGATAGTTGTTGAAGAAAAGGACAACACAGACGTACTCTTTGAGCATGTTGTAGATGTGGCTCAGAAAAACGGTCTTGTACAGAGCGGAGATCTTACCGTTATTACAACAGGTGTTCCTCTCGGTGTATCGGGTACGACCAATCTGCTTAAAGTTCACCTTGTAGGAAACGTCCTTGTAACAGGCGAATCCGTTATCGAGCAGGTCGTATGCGGCAGACTTTGTGTTTGCAAGAACGAGGAGGAGGCTTTCAGGAACTACACCGACGGCGATATACTCGTTATTCCAAAGACAACAAACGCACTTATCCGCATAATCAAAACAGCAAAGGGTGTTATAACAGAACAGGAAGGCATTAACAGCCACGCCGCTATTATGTGTCTTGCTCTTGATAAGCCCGCTGTTGTAGGTGCAAAGCATGCTACAACTATTCTCAAATCGGGTACAGTAGTTACACTTGACGGTATCAGAGGTACGGTTTACAGCAACAATAATCAGAATGCAAACTGATTTTCCACAATCTATTGTAATAATGTTGATAAGGGGGCATAATAATGGGATTGAAATTCAGAAAGAGCATTAAACTCGGAAAAAATGTAAAACTCAACATCAACACAAACAGCGCAAGCGTCACAATTGGCGGAAAAGGTGTTCACCACACCATTAGCACCAACGGAACTGCCAAAACAACAGTAGGTATACCGGGTACAGGAATATCATACACAACAACAACCGGAAAAAAGAAAACACATAAGTAATCAAATGACCTATGCAGTTTTTCACTTACTGCATAGGTCTTATTCAGGGGCGATACTATTATGAAAAATACAAAAAATAAACTTCCTTTAATCATTAACAGCATAATTATAGTATTTGAGATCATAGGCTGCATAATGTGTGCTAAACACGGATTAAGCGTACTTCAGTATTACACCGTACTAAGCAACATATTCGCGCTCATTACAAGTACTCTTTATGTTGCGTTTTATCTAAAAACTAAGAACAGTATACCGATTGCCGTAAGCTTTTTAAGGTACGCTTCAACCGTATGTCTGACGCTCACCTTTGCAGTGGTACTGTTTATATTTGTACCGTTGGCAGGTTTCTCGGTAATGGTAGAGGGAGTACAAATATTTCATCATCTGTTGTGTCCTGTACTTTCGTTTATTTCGTTTGTATTTTTTGAAAAAAGGAAAACCCTATCAAAAAGACACATTTTTCTATCCTTAATACCAACCTTTACATATGCGGCAGTTATCATTGTTCTTAACATTCTAAGGGTAGTAGAGGGACCGTATCCGTTCCTTATGGTTTATAGGCAGAGTGTAGTAGTATCGGTAATATGGTTCTTTGTAATCAACGGAATGGCACTATTAACGGCTGCTCTGCTGAGAATATAAGTTCGTAGAGAATAGAAATAACGCACCGTTTTAGCAGTGCGTTATTTTTTTATTCCTCGTTATCTATATAGTCAAATCTTCTTACTTTTCTGCCGTCAACTTCTACAAACTCGGAGAAATTCTTTGCAGACCTTACCCAAACACTGCCGTCGCCGTACAACTGCTTATAGACAACCATTTTTTCTAAAGTTTCGCTGTCGGTTGCGAGCGACATAACCGCATACTCCTTACCCTTAAAATGACGGTATTTGCCGTACTTTATTTCAAATGGCTTTTCATCACAAACATCTCCTGCACCCGACTTATTATCTTCAGGCTGTTCCGATGATATATTTTCTGTAATTTCTATCGGTTCCGGGATCTCGTTTGAAATCTCGCCTATAAATTTATTGTAATCAAAATCGCCGTTATGCAATAGAAGAACTCTTGCGCTGTTTCCGGGAATACATACGCTTGTATGGTTATTCTCCACACGGTACTCAGCGCCGTCAAGCAGCAGATCCGTCAGAACACAGCCGCCGTTTATGCTGAAATCCATCCAGTACTCGTTATCATTTACATTCAAAGCAACGACAATAGTCTGCTCCCCTGTAAAACGCTTAAACACAAGCTGTTCGTTTCTGATAACAATGTTTTCGTATTTACCGAAACACAGTGCAGGGAAATGCTTTCTGAGTGCGGAGAGCTTGCCAATATGTGAAACCACAGACCTCTTTGCATTTGCAGCCGCCGAGAGTTCAAGACAGGGTCTGAGCATATCGTCGCTTTCTCTTGTACGCTTACCCTCTATCGCCCATTCACTTCCGTAATAAACAGACGGCACACCCGGCATTGTAAACATAACCGTATAAACATTATTGATATGATTAATGTTTCTAAGCGTTGAACCGATACGGTTTACATCGTGATTATCAAGGAAGTTATACAGACAGAGATTTTGATAAATACCGCCGTTTGCAAACTGCCTTTGCAGAGAATGCGCTATTTCAAAGTAGTTCTTATCATTATGAGATGAATAGATACCCTTGTAACACTCGTAATTTGTAACGGAATCCATCATCTCGGGATTAGCCCAACGGTTATAGTCGCCGTGAATAATCTCACCCATTAACCAGAAATCAGGTTTTTTGCCCTTGCAGAACTTGCGGAGAGTTTTAAAGAAGTTAGGCTCAATGCAGTCAGCGGCGTCAAGCCTTAAACCGTCAATGCCAAACTCGTTTATCCACATATCAACTGCGCCGATCAGATGATCAACAACAGCCTGATTATAGAGATTAAGCTTAACAAGATCGTAGTGACCGCTCCAGCCTTCATACCAAAACGGATCATTATAGGGCGAACGGCCGCCAAAATTGAGGTTCTGAAACCAGCCGCAATACTGTGAACACGCACCGCTCTGCTGTACGTCCTTAAATGCCCAGAAATCTCTACCGACATGGTTGAATACGCCGTCAAGCACAATTCTTATGCCGTTTTTATGAAGCTCGTCACAAATATGCTTAAAGCTTGCATTATCACCCAATCTGCAATCTATGTTATAGTAATCGCTTGTATCGTAGCCGTGTTTCTTCGACTGAAACACAGGACCGAAATATATAGCATTAATACCCATTTCCTTTAAATGCGGTATCCAATCAAGTACCTTATCAAGACGGTGTTCAACCTTTCCGTCGTTATATTCGGGACATCCGCAGAAGCCCAAAGGATAGATATGGTAAAAAACAGAATTATTTACCCATTGACTCATGAAAAATCACCTTTCAAAAACATAATAGTTTTAGTGCCGCCGTAAAACTTCAGCGATATTTATTCTACTACAAAATGAGAAAAAAATCAACACTTTTTCGTGAAAATATCTATATAACCATTAATTTTCACACCTGATTATTAACAATATTGCTGTCAAAAGAATTATATTTACTATTTTATTACCTTGTTATATCCGTGGTTACTAAAAAAACAAAATCCCCGAAACTGCCTCGGGGATCATATTATTTAATTATCAGCCAAGATTAAACGGAAGCTTTCCGCCGAGCTTGCCTGCAATACCGCCCTTTACTTTCTCTACAATACCGTCATAGATTTTTGCACATTCAGCCTCGGGCATTTTGGTTTCCTTTGCAATAAGCTTTACAGCCTCTTCCTTACTGCTAAGAGCCTTAATTATCTCGGGATTGTTCTTGAGCTTGTCAACAAGCTGTGTAATCTGTTCATTCATAATTATCTCACCTTTCTTTGTTTATATTCATATTATATCATATATTTTTCTAAAAAACAATATACTAATTTATTTCCGTCCGTTTAAAGCCGCTGTCCGTCAATACCCACATCTCTCTAAATCCGCATTCTGCCGCAAAATCAGTCATTTCATCAAGCTTGTAGTTCACAGTGGCAACATCGTGACTATCGCTTGATACGCAGATTTTACCACCAAGACGTAATATTTCTTTTAGTATATCTGCTTTCGGATAAGGGCAGTTTGTATATCCCCTCGACATTGCACCGGTATTTATTTCAAATATCACACCCTGTTTTACAAGTGTTTCAAGAGCGTTTTTCCACGCATTTACATAGCGTGGGTGGGTGCTGTCAAAAAGAGATGAGTCTGCATTGAATTTTTCACAAAGATCGAAATGCCCGACTATATCGCATTTTGTTTTATTATATACATCTTTTTCCTGATTATAATAATCCTCTAAAAATGCGTAAATATCGCCGCCGTACAGTCTTTGTACAGCCGACATTATTATTTCCTTTGTTTCATCAACAGGGATATACTCGTCATTCCTCAAAACATAATGTACAGAACCGATTATATAATCCGTATTGATATACACAGGTGCCGAAAAGTAATCCTGTTCCAGTCCTGTATATATCTCGATTATACCTTTGTACTTGCTTTTAAGACTGTCTATCTCTCCTGCATAAAACAAAGTACCGTTAATACTCATACAGTAGCTTGTATCGTGTAAAGTATAAGCGTGACCCGAAAATCCTATTGAAGTAAGCCCCTTGTCAATCGCACTTTGTACCATTTCTTCGGCAGTATTCTTACCGTCACAATACGTGGTATGTGTATGGAGGTTTTGCTGTACCTTAATCACGATGTCATTTTCTCCTGCTTTACCTTGTGGTCGATAACGTGACGTGACGCAAGCTCCTTGTGTATATCGTCAAGAGAAATTCCCATTTCAATCATCATAACCATTACATGATATGTAAGGTCGGCTACCTCGTAGATAGTTTCCTTCTTGTCGTCTGCCTTTGCGGCAATAATTACCTCTGTACACTCCTCGCCAACTTTTTTGAGTATCTTATCTATACCCTTCTCAAAAAGATAAGTTGTGTACGAGCCTTCTTTCTTCTCTACCTTTCTGCCGACAAGCATTTCCATAAGACTTTCGAGCGAAAAGCTGTGTAAAGTATCGCTTACATAGACATCATCATTAAAGCACGAATCCGTACCCAAATGACACGCAGGGCCGTCTTTCTTTACGTAAACCGTAAGTGCGTCTTTGTCACAGTCTGTCTGTATTTTTACTATATGCTGTACATTACCCGATGTTTCCCCTTTTCTCCAAAGCTCTTGTCTGGAGCGTGACCAGAAGCAGGTTCTGCCCTCTTTCATAGATATTTCAAGGCTTTCTCTGTTCATATAAGCAACAGTTAAAACCTTTTTGCTGTCGTCATCTACCACTACCGCTGGGATAAGTCCCTTTTCGTCAAATTTAAGTTCATCTATATTAATCATATTTATTCTCCTCGTTTACTGTTTATCACAAAATATTACTTCAATATCCTTTGCAATTATAAACATATCTCTCAACATTGGTATTTGAGAGAAAATATATATTATTTCCCTGAGTTACTCCGTATTTTATGTTAATGCTTCGTGCCGTTTCGCCTTCCGCAGCGGTAATAAAGTCGCCGCTGCCCTTATAGTTAAAGCCGATATCATAAAAAACCAATTGAATTTGATTATTATTTTATCCTCTTCGAATTCGTCAATAAAGCCGTGCAGTCTTACTTCATTTATTCCCATACCGGAAAGCTTAAAATTCATCCACTGATTGTTATTAAGATAAGAATTAATCATATCTATATTCATAATAATTACCTTTAAAACAGTTTACAGTCTAACAATAATACCGTTACTGTCAAGAGTCTTTTTCAAATCATGAATATCAACCTCACCGAAGTGGAAAATCGAAGCCGCTAGACCTGCGTCAACTTTCGGAAGCGTTTTGAAAAGCTCCGTGAAATGCTCCATATTACCCGCACCGCCCGAGGCGATAACAGGCACTGTCGCTATCTCGCATACAGCACCGAGCATTTCAAGGTCAAAGCCGCCTTTAACTCCGTCCGTGTCAATACTGTTGAGAACTATCTCCCCTGCTCCCATAGACTGTCCACGCTTTATCCATTCAATTGCGTCCATTCCCGTGTCCTCACGTCCGCCCTTTGCAAAAACGTGATATGTGCCGTCCACACGCTTTGCGTCAACAGACAGCACAACGCACTGATCGCCGTACTTCTGAGCGGCGGCATTTATAAGATCGGGGTTTCTTATAGCGCCGGAATTTACGCTTACTTTATCCGCACCGCATTTTAATACTCTGTCAAAATCGTCAACCGTGTTTATTCCTCCGCCAACCGTTAACGGGATAAAAATAGTGCTTGCCGCCTCGCATAGAATATCCGTAAACAAAGCACGTCCCTCTGCCGACGCTGTAATATCATAGAAAACAAGCTCGTCTGCTCCGTTATCGCTGTAAAATTTTGCAAGCTTTACAGGTGAGGAAACATCTGCAAGCCCTAAAAAATTCACTCCCTTTACAACTCTGCCGTCCTTTACGTCTAAGCAGGGGATAATTCTTTTTGTAATCATACCGTACCTCCCTTTGCAATTTCTATCGCTTGTTTAAGGTCTATCGAACCCGTATAAAGTGCTTTTCCGAGAATTGCTCCATACATATTCATTTCTGTAAGACGTCTGACATTCTCTATATCCGACACACCGCCCGACGCTACTATATCCATAGTAAATCTCTCTTTAAGCTCTCTATACAATTCAAGATTAGTACCCGACATAGCTCCGTCCTTTGAAATATCCGTACAGATAACAGTCTTTACACCGAGGTCTTGAAGTCTTTGGCAAAACTCAAAACAATCGTACTGCGAAAGCTCCGTCCAGCCCTTTACAGCAACCTTGCCGTCCTTAATATCAACGCCCACAGCAACTTTTTCGCCGTAGGTTTTAACGGCATTCTCCAAAAACTCGGGGTCTTTTACAGCGGCTGTACCGAGAATAACTCGCATCACACCGATGTCAAGATATTTTTTCACAGACTCTACACTGCGTATACCGCCGCCTACCTCTGCTTTCAGTCCGCTTTCGCTTATTATTTTTGATATGACGGTAAGATTAGCATTTGAGCCGTCCCTTGCCCCGTCCAAGTCAACTATATGTATATACTCTGCTCCTGCCTTTACAAATGATTTTGCAACATCGGCAGGGTTATCGCTGTATACTGTTTTTTGGCTGTAATCGCCCTTATAAAGACGAACCGCACAACCGTCTATTAAATCTATTGCAGGAAATATGTTCATTTTTTGTACACCTCTCTGTTTTAGAATTAGGAATGAGGAGTTAGGAATGTGGAGTGTGGAGTTGTAAGCTCAAAGTCATAAGTTATTAGTTGAAGTGATACTTTGAGTTTTGAACTTTAAGCTTTGAGTTTTGGACTTTGAACTTTAAGCTTTGAACTTTGGACTTGGAACTTTGAGCTTTGAACTTTGGACTTAACAAACAACTCCACTCTCAACTCTCAACACTCCACACTTTAAGAAGCTACACACTTGTAATTGCTCCACACTTTGAAAGCTCCTCATTCCTAATTTGACTTAAAGCTCACAAAACGCCTTTAGTATCTTCATTCCGACCTCTCCGCTTTTTTCGGGGTGGAACTGCGTACCATACACGTTACCGTTCTCTACCGCTGCCGTTACATCAAAACCATATTCAGCCGTTGCAGTGAGTGACTCCTCACAGTCCGCACCGTAATATGAATGTACAAAATAAACACAGTCGCCCTCCTTTATATATTTAAACAGAGGTGACTTTTTATCTGTAAATTTCAGTGCATTCCAGCCGATATGAGGTATCTTGTAATCCGCTGTAACCTTATCTGCTATCGGTCTTACATTTCCCTTTACCAAACCTAAACCCTCGTGCTCGCCGTACTCATAGCTTTTATCAAACAAAAGCTGCATACCAAGGCATATTCCCAGAATCGGCTTACCCTCTTTTGCAAGCTCCTTTAAAACATCTGCAAGACCGCTGTCACTAAGTTTTTTTGCAGCGTCGCCAAACGCACCTACTCCCGGCAGAATTATCCTGTCCGCACTTCTTATAACATCGGGGTCGCCCGTTACAAAAACATTTTCACCAATAATGGAAAACGAACTCCTGAGCGAAAACAGGTTGCCGACGCCGTAATCAACTATTGCTACCATTTACAACACTCCTTTTGTCGAGGGTATCTCGTCATCAAATTCTTTGTCGATTGCGACAGCGGTTTTCATAGTTCTGCCGAACGCTTTAAACATCCCCTCTGCTATATGGTGAGAGTTTTTACCGCTTAGCTGTTTTATATGAAGCGTAATATTACTGCTCCTTACAAACGCCGCAAAAAACTCCTCTACAAGCTCCGTATCAAACGTACCTATCTTTTCCGAGGGAAAATCGGCTTCAAACGACAAATGCGCTCTGCCCGAAATGTCAACAGCACAAAGTATCAATGTTTCGTCCATTGGCAGTATAATATGACCGTACCTGTTTATTCCTCTCATATCGCCCAATGCTTTTTTGAAAGCTTTTCCAAGACATATTCCTATATCCTCAACAGAATGATGATCGTCAACATATGTATCGCCGTCACACGATAGCCTTACGTCAAATCTTCCGTGACGTGAAAAAAGCGTCATCATATGATCTAAAAATCCTACGCCTGTATCTATATCAGCTTCACCGATACCGTCTAAATCAAGATAGGTCGTTATAGAGGTTTCGGCAGTTTTTCTGTTAATTTCACCTATTCGCATTGTGATTTTCCTTTCTTGTTAGTTTTGAGTTGGGAGTTTGAACTTTGAACTTTGAACTTTGAGCTAACAACCAACTCCACTCTCAACACTCCACACTTAAAACAGCGTTTGCGTAACCTCAAAC
>CACWKD010000034.1 GCA_902761345.1 uncultured Ruminococcus sp.
AGACAACGGCAAGGAATACGTTTTTAATCTCATTGACACTCCGGGTCATGTTGACTTTAACTATGAGGTTTCTCGCTCTCTTGCAGCCTGCGAGGGTGCGGTTCTTGTAGTTGACGCTTCTCAGGGCATCGAAGCACAGACCCTTGCAAATACTTACCTTGCGGTTGACGGAGGACTGGAGATTGTTCCCGTAATAAACAAAATCGATCTTCCGAGTGCAGACCCTCAGAAGGTTATTACAGAGATTGAGGACGTTATAGGTATTCCTGCCGAGGACGCACCGCAGATTTCCGCAAAGGTAGGAATTAACATTCATGCCGTAATGGAGAAGATAGTGTCGGATATTCCCGCGCCCGAGGCGGACGAGAACAAACCGCTCAAAGCACTCATTTTCGACTCGTACTACGACAGCTATAAGGGTGTTATAATATACATAAGACTTATGGACGGTCAAGTTCATGCAGGCGATGAAATAGAACTTATGGCAAGCGGTAAAAAATTCACCGTAGTAGAGTGCGGCTATCTTCGTGCAACCTCTCTTGACCCCGTAGGCTCTCTTTATGCAGGCGAGGTAGGATATATTGCAGCGTCTATAAAGCAGGTTCGTGACGCACAGGTTGGCGACACAGTAACTTTGAGCAGTAATCGTGCAGACTCCCCTCTCCCCGGCTACCGTCCTGCACAGCCTATGGTTTTCTGCGGAATTTACCCTGCGGACGGTGCAAGATACTCCGATCTGCGTGACGCCCTCGATAAACTGCAATTAAACGATGCGTCCCTATCATTCGAGCCTGAAACCTCTGTTGCGTTAGGCTTTGGATTTAGATGCGGATTTTTGGGTCTGCTTCACATGGAGATAATTCAGGAAAGACTGGAACGTGAATATAATCTTGACCTTATTACAACCGCCCCCTCTGTTATTTACAGAATAACAAAGACAGACGGTACTGTGATGATGATAGACAACCCGACTAATTATCCCGATCCCTCGCTTATTATCAAGGCTGAAGAACCTGTTACAAACGCACATATCTACGCTCCGAGCGAATATGTCGGAAACATTATGGAACTCTGTCAGGACAGACGAGGTACTTTTAAGGATATGACATATATTGACGCAGATCGTGTGGATATTCACTATGAGCTTCCCTTGGCAGAAATTATATACGATTTCTTCGATACGCTGAAATCAAAAACAAGAGGATATGCCTCCTTTGATTACGAGCTGAAAGGCTATGCGGAAAGCAAGCTTGTTAAGCTTGATATTATGCTCAACGGAGATGTCGTGGACGCACTGTCGTTTATTATCCACGCCGAAAAAGCGTACCCCCGTGCAAGGAAAATGGCTGAAAAGCTAAAAGAAAAGATCCCCCGTCAGCTTTTTGAAGTACCTATACAGGCTTGTATCGGCGGAAAAATAATTGCCCGTGAAACCGTAAAGGCTCTCAGAAAGGACGTACTTGCAAAGTGCTACGGCGGTGATATAACTCGTAAGAAAAAACTCCTCGAAAAACAAAAAGAGGGTAAAAAGCGTATGCGTCAGTTAGGTACGGTAGAAGTACCGCAGGACGCATTTATGGCTGTACTCAAGCTTGACACAGACTAAAGAATAATGCCTATGTTATACACTTTAAACTTGTATATTTTAACAAAATTTGGGAATGTTTCGCTAAATTTTAATAATTGCTGTTGACAAACTTTGGGTAAATATTGTATTATAAATATAATAAGGAAAGTGTTTATAATATGATTTATAAAGGAGAGAGTTATTATGAAAAGAGCATTAGGCTTGATCTTAGCAGCTGCAACAGTGTTATCATGTGTATCTTTTTCTTCTTTAAGTGCAGACGCATACGCTATTAAGGGCGATCTTAACGGTGATAATACGATTTCTTTGAGAGATGCCTCTATTGCGCAAAAAATAGATGTAGGACTTATCAGCCCCTCTAACGATCAGCTTAAAGGCGGAGATGTAAACGGTGACGGCGCTGTTTCCTCGCAGGATTCCCTGCTTATACAAAAATATGTGTGTTTGGATAAAGATACAGTGAATATGATTACTCCGAACTTGGAAGAAAGAAAAAGCTTTGTAGACACAATAAATAGTGACAGAGAAAAACTTGGTTTAGCACCGTTTACCTGTACTGCTGCTCACTACGAGGCAGGTAATATAAGAGCACAGGAATATATTACAACTTTGAAAGACTCAAGACCGGACGGAAGTGAATTTTATTCTGTCATTAAAGAGTGTAATTTAAACTATAATCCGAGTGTTACTCCAAACCAGTTATTTATCGCAACTCTTTACGATAGTAATTCTGCATATACTAAGCTTGTTAAAAGCTATACAGGAACCGACAAAATGTACACGTTGCTTATGTCTCCCGAGTACACAACCCTTTGCGTTGGAAGCGTAAAAATTCCCGGAAATACCGACAACTATCAGTGGGCTATTATCGTAAACTGATTTCATAATATAAAACCAAATGCCGTTCCTGTAACTTTATACAGGGGCGGTATTTTTCTGCATAACAATACTTATTTCATAGTAACTCTATTCAAAAAAATATAACAATTAAATAAAAACTATTAGTTATTTTGTACAAACAGTACGCCAAATTTTAGTGCAACAAGATAATTTTATAAAAAGAATTAAAAATACGTTGATTTTTTGTGCAAACGTGATATAATTAATAATCAGTGGGGCATTTATATTAGATACTCATACTCATACTTTTGATTTTAAAATTCAGAAGTATAATAAATTTATATATTGAAGGGAGTTATTCCGATTGAAACAGTACGAACCAAACAAGATTTTTAATATTGCTCTCGCAGGACACGGCTCTTGCGGTAAGACATCACTCGCTGAGGCTATGCTGTACCTCTCGGGTGCGTCAGACAGGCTTGGCAAGGTTGAGGACGGCAATACAGTGCTTGACTTTGACCCCGAGGAGATCAAGAGAAAGGTATCGGTAGTATCATCTATCGCTCCTATGGAATGGAAGGGCAACAAGATAAATATAATCGACACTCCCGGTCTGCTGGATTTCCAGGGTGGACTTTACGAGGGTATGCGTGCGGCAGATACTGCTGTTATCGTAGTATCCGGCAAAAACGGAGTTAATATAGGTACCGAAAAAGCTGTAAAGCTTGCTGAGGCGCAGGGACTTACAAAGGTATTCTTTGTAAACGGTCTTTGCGATGAAAGCGCAAGATTTTACCGTGTATTTGAAACGCTTAAAACAAAGTTCGGTCCGAGTGTTTGCCCTGTTGTTGTTCCATATATTGAGAACGGTCAAGCCAACACTTATGTAAACCTCTTTGACTATAAAGCTTATAAGTACGAAAACGGCAAAGTAACACAGGTTCCGCTGCCTGATATGGGCGACAGACTTGAAGGTCTGAGAACCGCTATAAAGGAAGCTGTTGCCGAAACAAGCGAAGAGCTTCTTGATAAGTTCCTTATGGGCGAGGAATTTACACCTGAAGAAATTATACTCGGTGTATCTCAGGGCGTTAAAGACGGCTCTATCTGCCCCGTATTCTGCGGCGACGCTCAGCTCACTTACGGTATTGATCAGTTCCTCAACAGCCTTGTATGGCTTGCTCCGAATGCTGCTTCAAAGGGCAGCGAGATAGGTTCAGACCCCAACGGCGATATTGTTGAGGTTTCTGTAAACAGTTCTGCGGCTGCGGCGGCTCTTGTATTTAAAACCGTATCCGATCCGTTTGTAGGCAAGCTTTCATTCTTTAAGGTTATTTCGGGTAAGGTATCATCAGATACTCCCCTTATAAATATGAGAACAGGCGAAAGCGAGAGAATTACTAAGGTAATGATCCCGAGAGGTAAAAAGCAGGAAGATGTATCCTACGTTGGTGCAGGCGATATAGGCTGTATACCAAAACTCCTCTATACAAACACAGGCGATACTCTCTGCTCGCCTATCAGAAAAGTTACACTTGAAGGTATAAACTATCCTCGTGCGTCCTACTCTATGGCTATCTCCCCGAAGAAAAAGGGTGATGAAGATAAGGTTGCACAAGGCTTGTTAAAGCTTTGCGAAGAGGATAAGACTCTTTCATTTGTAAATAACCATGAAACACATCAGATGGTAGTATCGGGTCTTGGCGAACAGCACCTTGATGTAGTTGTTTCAAAGCTAAAGAATAAGTACGGCATTGATGTTGTTCTTGAACAGCCGAAGGTAGCTTACAGAGAAACTATCCGCAAAAAGGTACAGGTTCAGGGCAGACACAAGAAGCAATCAGGCGGTCACGGTCAGTTTGGTGACGTTTGGATAGAGTTTGAGCCGTATGACGGAGAGGATCTGCTCTTTGACCAGAGAGTAGTTGGCGGATCAGTTCCAAAGGGATTCTTCCCCGCTGTTGAAAAGGGTCTGCGTGACAGTATTGCAAAAGGTCCGCTTGCAGGATACCCTGTTGTTGGATTAAAGGCTACACTGTACGATGGTTCTTATCATCCTGTTGACTCCTCTGAAATGGCATTTAAAACAGCCGCTTCTATCGCATACAAGAACGGTATGCCGCTTGCCAACCCAACCTTGTTAGAGCCGATAGGTTCACTTAAAGCTATTGTTCCCGACAGCAACATGGGTGACATAATGGGCGAAGTAACTAAACGCAGAGGAAGAGTTCTTGGTATGAATCCTGCTGAAAGCGGATACCAGGAGATAATCGCTGAAGTTCCTATGGCAGAAATGCACGACTTCTCGGTATTCCTTAGACAGGCAACTCAGGGCAGAGGTTCTTATGATTTTGATTTTGTACGCTATGAGGACGCTCCTGCAAATGTTTCACAGAAAGTAATCGAGCAGAGAAAAGCTGAGTTGGCAGAAAACTAAAAAACTCCATACTTTTTCATATTTTTCTTTCCTTAAAAAGGGGAACGCCGATGTTATTCAGCGTTCCCCAACCTTTTTATCTGGCATAAACATTGTTTCCTTTTGTATCAATAGCTACTATCAGCGGAATATCTTTTACTTCATAGCGGTAAATAGCCTCTGTGCCAAGATCTTCATAGCAAACAAGCTCGGATTTTATAATACTCTTTGCAATGAGTGCGGCAGCACCGCCTATTGCAGCAAGATATACTGCGCCGTTCTTTTTCATAGATTCGATTACAGCGTCGCTTCTCTTGCCCTTGCCTATCATAACCTTTAACCCCAAATCAAGCAGTGACGGAGTGTATTTATCCATTCTGTACGATGAAGTCGGGCCGCAGGGACCTACGGCATATCCGGGCTTTGCAGGCGCTGCTCCTACATAATATATAGTCTGTCCGCTTACATCAATAGGAAGCTGTTTTCCCTCGTTTAAAAGCTCGTACATACGCTTATGTGCAGCGTCCCTTGCAGTATAAAGGTAACCGCTTGCAAGCACCCTGTCGCCTGCCTGAAGGTCTTTTAACTGCTCCTCTGTTATCGGAAATGTTATCTTCTTCATACTATTCCCCTCCCCTTAAATCTCACATTCCTTATGACGGCAAGCATGACAGCATATATTCACCGCAACAGGCAATCCTGCTATATGTGTAGGATATGTTTCTATATTCACACCAAGTGCAGATGTTTTACCGCCAAGTCCTGCAGGTCCTATGTTCATCTTGTTGATCTCATCAAGAAGTTCTCTTTCAAGAGAAGCGTATTTCTCATCACTGTTTGATACTTCTATTGAACGCAGTGTGGCTCTCTTTGCAAGCTGTGCGGCTTTCTCAAATGTTCCGCCTATACCTACGCCCACCACAATAGGCGGACACGGATTAGGCCCTGCGTACGCTACCGTATCAAGTACAAACTGCTTTACACCCTCTACTCCTGCGGACGGTGTAAGCATTTTGATTGCAGACATATTTTCACTGCCAAACCCTTTGCCGCCTGCGGTTATCTTGATTTTATCGCCCGGTACAATTCTTGTATGAATTACGGCAGGGGTATTGTCTTTAGTGTTCTTTCTGTCAAAAACAGGATCGCTAACTACCGACTTTCTTAAATAACCCTCTGTATATGCCTGCCTTACGCCCTCTTCTACTGCGTCCTCAAAACTGCCGTCACTTATTACAACCTTATCTCCATACTCTACAAAAAGCACCGCCATACCTGTATCCTGACAAATAGGTATCTGCTCGTCTGCGGCTATCTTGTTGTTGTCAATAAGCTGTGTAAGCACGTCCTTTGCAAGGTCTGAAGTTTCCTGCTCCCTTGCTTTCAGAATTGCATTTGATATATCATCACCGATATAATAATTGCAGTCCATAAAAAGCTTTTTTACACAGGCTGTTACTGTTTCTGCTTTTATCTCTCTTATCGCCATATTATCACTCCTAAAAAAATTTCTTAATTTTATTATAAAATATTCCTAAAGGTATTTCAATATTATTTTTTCTATGTTATAATAAAAATACAAATTCAATCGCAACGAATGGTTATTTTTATCTGCTTTAGTAAAAAAATTGCATTATTTCACACAGTTTTCACATTTGCCTGCGATTATATTATTATCAGGCTTTTATCTAACATCTAACATCACAAATTACAAAAAGGAAAGGTAAGTAACATGAGCAAGATTTTAGTAGTTGACGACGAATACAGAATTCGTGAGTTGATCAAAAAGTACGCAATGTTTGAGGGACACGAGGTAACAGAGGCAACCGACGGTCTTGAGGCGATTTCCATCTGCACAAGAGTACAGTTTGACCTTATCATTATGGACGTTATGATGCCGGAACTGGACGGTTTTTCTGCTTGCAGAGAGATACGCAAGAGAAGCTCCACACCTATCATTATGCTTTCTGCAAGAGGAGAGGAGTACGACAAGATACACGGCTTTGAGCTTGGCATTGACGACTATGTTGTTAAGCCGTTCTCACCAAAAGAACTTATGATGAGAGTAAACGCTGTACTCAAACGCACTGCACTTGACGAGGGACAAAAGCGTGATGTATTTACATACGAGGGTATGGAAGTCGATTTCAGTGCAAGAATAGTTACCATAGACGGACAGCGTGTTGATATGACGCCAAAGGAATACGAGCTGTTCTTCTATATGGTAAAAAATAAGGGTATTGCCCTGTCAAGAGAAAAGCTTATCAACCATGTATGGGGATACGATTTCTTCGGAGATGACAGAACTCTTGATACCCATATCAAACTGCTGAGAAAAAGTCTTGGTCCTTACAGCAAATGTATAGTTACGCTCAGAGGCGTAGGTTACAGATTTGAGGCATAAGCTGTAATGAGAATTTTTGTTTTTTTTCATAAGATACTCCACACTAAAGACGGAAAATCACGCTGTTCTCTTATGATGCTTTTAAGTATGTGTTTCTTTGCGTTTTCCGTTATAATGCTTCTTATGCTGTGGATGTTTCAGGCGGTATTTTTGGGAAGCTTTTACAAGGCTATTAAAACTAAAAACATTACAAGCTGTGCCAACAGTATAGAAATAAACATCGATAATCCCGAAATTAACTCGCTTATAGAATATACTGCCACAAAAAACGATATGTGCATTATTCTTTGCAAAAGCGACGGTACCGGTGGTTTTGTGAAAATGTACACAGCTAACTCAGGTTCTGCATATTCTGTAAAAAGCCTGAACGGTGTTGATCTTATTGATTTTTACATTAGGACAAAAGAGAACGAGGGGGCACTTATCGACATAGTAACTCACTCACAGCTTGTTGATAATAACATATCGGATCTGCCCGAATTTAAAGGAGTAAAAATAGACAACAAACCCGAAGACTCCGAAAGTATCGTTTATTCACGGCTGTTTACCAACGAGGATCATACGGAATATATGCTGATCGTTGACGCTGCTATCACACCCTCTTCAAGTATCGAACAAACGCTGCGTTATCAGCTTCACATTGTAACACTTATCTTTGTAATCGTTGCATTGGTGATGACATGGATATTTTCAAGAATAATTGCTCAGCCGCTTGAAAATATGAATAAAACAGCAAAAGAACTTGCCGAGGGAAATTACGATGTTGTATTCAACGGTACAGGTTATAAAGAGGTTGAACAGCTCAGCGACACGATGAACTATGCTACAAACGAGCTTTCTCAGGTTGATCAGATGAGAAAAGACCTTATAGCAAATGTGTCGCATGATCTGAGAACTCCGCTCACTCTTATTACCGGGTATGGCGAGGTAATGCGTGATATTCCCGGAGAGAATACCGCAGAGAATATACAGATAATCATTGATGAAGCAACACGTCTTTCAAGCCTTGTAAGCGATCTTATAGACATTTCTAAAATAGAAGCAGGTACAATGAAACTCGAAGCCTCTACGTTCTGTATTACAAAAACTATTGAGGCTATGTTCGGAAGATACAACAAGCTCAAAGAACAGGACGGATATTCATTTACATTTGAACATGATCAGGACGTTTATGTATATGCAGACGAACTGAAAATTTCTCAGGTAATATATAATCTTGTAAATAATGCTGTAAATTACAGCGGTGACAGCAAGGCTATAAAAGTTCGTCAAATATGCGACGACAACAGGGTTAGAATTGAAGTAATTGACAGCGGTCCGGGTATTCCTCAGGATAAGCTTAAAAATATCTGGGACAGATACTACAAGGTTGATAAATCCCACAAAAGTGCGAAAATAGGCACAGGACTTGGATTATCTATTGTAAAAACTGTTCTCAAGCTTCACAAGGCAAACTACGGTGTTTTCAGTAAGCTTGGAAAAGGTACAACATTCTGGTTTGAGCTTATCAGAACAAATAAAGACGGCGAACCATGGAAATAAAAAGCGGTACGGATTTTTCCGTACCCTTTTTTCTGTTTATCTGTTATTTATTAAACTTAACTTGTTGCGCTATTAAAATCAGTTTTTTAGTTGAGTATTACACATCTTTTTTTCGTTGCCAAATAAAGACAGGAAAGCTATATCATAGGTTACATTTAGGGGCATAGCCACGCAAAATGCCCCTCTTTCTCAAAAGGTTTGATCAAAAACTTTATTAGGTGTTTTAATAGCACAACGAGTTACTTTAATTATTATTTATCAACAATCTGTATATTTCATTCTTCTTAAATCCTGTTATTCTCGCCGCCTGCTTTGCACTGTCTGATACGGAATTACCCTCGTCAATAAGCTTTTGAGCAAGCTCTTTTGCCTGTTCAAGCGTAAATTCCTGCTCAGGGGTATCTTCTGACGCTCCCTCTATAACAAACACAAGTTCACCCCTCAGAGAACCGTCGGCGTATTTTTGCGACGCTTCTGCAAGAGTTGTTCTGATAACCTCCTCGTGTATCTTTGTTATTTCCCTGACTATGGAAATACGTCTGTCGCCAAAAGCTTTATACATATCGGCAAGAGTTGCCGCTGCTTTGTGAGGTGCTTCATAAAAAATCATAGTACGCTTTTCGTTTTGCAGTTGTTCAAGATGTTCTGTACGGCTTTTTTTACTCGTGCTTAAAAATCCCTCAAATGTAAATCTGCCTGTTGCAAGACCCGACACTGCAAGCGCTGATATTACCGCACTCGGTCCCGGTACTACTATTGTCTGTATTCCTCTCTCCGCACACTGCTTTACAAGCTCTTCACCCGGATCGGAGATACACGGCATTCCTGCGTCTGTAACAATGGCGCAATTCTCGCCGCCCTCTATCCTGTCGCAGATAATATCTCCACGCTCTCGCTTATTATGCTCAAAATAGCTTATCATGGGCTTTTTTATCTCAAAGTGGTTAAGCAGCTTTAGTGTTACTCTCGTATCCTCTGCCGCTATAAAATCAACACTGTCAAGCACTTCCAACGCTCTCGGTGAAATATCTCCGAGATTTCCTATTGGTGTTCCCACAACATAGAGAACTCCGCTCATAAATAACTCTCCTTATAATCTCCGTAAATATCTATCATTTCCTGCGACAATCCACTCTCCGTGTCGCCCTCTATAAACAGTGTAGGCATAACTATCAGTCCCCCGGGGTTACCGCCTCGCCTGCCCTCTGCCAAAAACAATTTAGGCGCTTTGCTGTGCCTTTGCTGTACCATTCTGAGTTTCTTTGGCTCTATACCTGCATTTCTCATAGACATAAACACATCGCACAGACGTTCGGGTCTTTGACAGATACAAAATCTCCCCCCAAACCTTAAAAGCTTTGCCGCCGCAGATGTTATATCATCAAGCGTACATTCTGTTTCGTGCCTTGCTATCTGCTTACTTTTGTCGGGGTTTACGATTCCCCCTCCGCCTATTTTGTATGGGGGGTTCATAGCTGCCATATCATACGAGCCATACTCTGCAAGTCCGTCAAGATGTCTTAAATCAGCGTTCAGTACAGTTATTTTTTCGGACAGACCGTTTTCGTCCACACTTCTTTTCATCATTTCGGCAGCCGCCTGCTGTATTTCAACCGAAGTTATATGAAGCGGCGGGTCATTCCTGCACCATATAAGGGATATTGCGCCACACCCTGCACCAAGCTCTATAACATTCTCGTGTTTTTTGGGAAAGGCAAAATTTGCAAGCAATATAGTATCGGTAGAAAATCGGTTTTCTTTAGACACTATCACCTTTATACCGCCACCAAGCGGCTCGAAATGCTCACCGTCTTTCAGTGCAGACATTTATACTCACCCTCACTTACTTAGCTTTTTTCTCTTTTCTTCTGTTTTTTCAGACGTCTTTTTTCTTTCATCTTCTTATGTAAATCCTCAAAACGTCCACGGAAATGTGTATTTATTACTGCTCCCATCAGAATAATATTAAAGCACGAATACAGCCAAATAAGAAATATCGCTATACTCGTAAGACTTCCATAGAATGATTTGTATATATTACTGCCGTCATTATAAATAGCAAATATCGCAGAAAATGCCGCGATCGCCGCACCTGAAAACATAGCTCCGGGTATCTGATACAGAAGTCTCCTCTTTCCCGCAGGTAGAAATTTATACATCACTACACACAAGACCATAACGGTTGCAATAACGTTAATGCTGTATATTTTCTCTGCAAGAGTTCTGAATATTGATTTTGTTGAAAAAGCCGCAAGCAGTATCTCGTCTGCCGATCTCTCCTTTGTATAGAGCAGCAGCAATAAGCCTGCCAAGCCTATCAGAAGTATAGTATATAACACAGAATATCCTACCATAGAAATATAGCTTCTGTTGTCGTCCTCGTCATATATAAAGTCAAGTGAACGCACCAAAGCAAGCATTCCTTTTGATGATGACCACAGCAAAAACACAACCGATATAGAAAATATACCCATTTTTGCCGAATATGCCTCAGAAATAAGCGATTCTACTAGATCATTTATTGCTTTGGGAGTAATTTCTGTTATCGCCTGTGTAAGCTCCGCCTCGCTTATCCCCGTAAACGGGAGCATTGAACAAAGCAAAATAAAAATAGGGATTACCGATATAAAGAAAAAGAATGTTATACTCGCTGCATTTGTAGATAGGTTCTTTTCACCCATTGCAGACGCAAAAGTTATACTTTCGGTTACCACAATATTTTTCCTGATTTTTTCTAAAAGAGCCGTTTTTTTCATATAGCAGTTCTCCTGTCGATAACCTCATATAATTTGAAAGTTCTGTTATTATATGATAACATATTTTGATTTTTACTGCAATATATATTTGCAACAAAAAAATAAGACCCGCAAAAGCGAGCCTTATAATATTAGCAAGCTAATTATTCCTCAGCAGGTGCGCCAACAGGACAGACATCTGCACAGCTGCCGCATGATACGCAAACGTCAGCATTGATCTCGTACTTGCTGTCGCCCTCAGCAATAGCCTCTACGGGACATTCTGCTGCACAAGCACCGCAAGAAATACACTCATCACTAATCTTGTAAGCCATAGTTCAAACCTCCTTTTCTTAAAATTTCGTTACACATATTGTATCACAAATTATCATAGATTTCAAGAAAAAAGAGACTAACAGAGTGCCAATTAATAAATTGTTTACATTTAGTTAGTTGACACTTATTAGTTTTCGTGTTATTATATAATGTTTTGCAGTTAGTCTTGTATTACTCAAGCTTTTTCAAAGCTTCAAGTTCTTTCTTATCAACTTTTATCTGAGCGTCCTTAATAACTTTAACTTCGTTACTCTTAAAGGTTGACGGAGCTGCATCAGGTGCTTTTTTTAGTGTAACTTTCAAAACCTTACTAATAGGATTAGCTTCAACAACTTTTCCCTCTCCGTTTGGCGTACTAACGATCGCACCAACCTTAGGAATTGTTTTCAACAGGTCTGTGTATGCCTCCTGCTCGTACTTCAAACAGCACATAAGTCTGCCGCAGGTACCCGATATTTTTACAGGACTTAGCGACAGCCCTTGCTCCTTTGCCATTTTTATTGAAACAGGCTGAAATTCACCGAGATACGAATTACAGCAGAACGGACGTCCGCAAATTCCCAATCCGCCTAACAGCTTAGCTTCGTCACGAACACCTATCTGTCTTAACTCTATCCTCGTTTTAAACACAGACGCAAGCTCTTTTACTAATGCACGGAAATCAACTCTGCCGTCCGCTGTAAAGTAGAACAGTATCTTGCTGTTGTCAAACGTATATTCTACCTCAACCAGCTTCATATCCAGATTATGTTCGGCAATTTTCTGAACACATATAGAAAACGCTTTTTTCTCTTTTATCTTATTTTCCTCAACCTTTGCAAGATCCTCATCACTTGCTTTTCTGAGTATCTTCTTTAAGGGGCGTACTATGTTTTCTTCGCTAACTTCCTTGTTTGCGATTGCAACCACTCCGCACTCGACACCCCTTGAAGTTTCCACGATAACTCTGTCATTTATGTTTAATTTTAAATCAAGCGGATCAAAATAGTAAACCTTTCCGACTTCTTTAAATCTAACACCTATAATTTCTGCCATATAGACCTCCTGTATTTAGTGACGGCTCTGCCTGATTTTTGCACAATACCAGGTTGCCAATAAATTCATATTACAATTCTGTGCAAGCATTTTCTGTGCCTGTGCGGTCACATCTAACAAGCTTACCAGAGATTTTTTTCTAAGTACACGAGCAAGCTCCCTTATATGCGGCGGCTGTTTACCGGTGGGAATAAACTTCTCCTCTAAGGCAATCGACACAAACAAACTGATCTTCTCAAACACTTTCTGTGCCAAAGCCTTATCCTTTCCAAGCTTACTCAATGATGAAAGCAAGGGCATTTCAGTATTCTGTGGGATCACATTCGCTATCTCCACCGCAAGCTCCTCAGCCTTTTTATCAAGCTCGTCTGCCGATTTTATTTGCTCTGCCGACAGTTTAAACAGCGTAGAACGTGACAATACGGTTTTCAAAACGGTGGTCGACGACTCGCACGTTATTATAAACCGTACATTTTGCGGCGGTTCTTCAAGTATCTTCAATAGTGCATTTTGTGCCTCGGCTGTCATTTTATCGGAAATTATATACACCTTAGACGCAGCCTCGTTTGGCTTAATATAGCAATCCGAAATAAGATTTCTTATCTCTCCAACACCGACAGCCTGTTTTTTATCTGTAATTTTCACCTTATAAATATCGGGGTGTATATCTTCCTCTGCTTTTACGCAGTTAAGACATTTTCCGCATGGTCTTTTGCCGCTTGAACTGCAAACACTTATTTTTGCAAGTTCCTTCGCCGCTGCATTTGCCTGAGTGGTGTCACGGCTTTCCAGAATAACAGCATGAGGCAATCGTCTGTTATCCTTCAAGGCTTCTATTTGTCTGCAAACCTCACTGTCACCGATAATATCCTTCAAACTCATGCTGTCACCTCCTTTTTTTTCATAGCACTTTTTACTCTTTTTTGCAAATCAGTTTTTTACCGTATTTAGAAGTATCTGCCCGTTTTGTATATCAATTACTCCATTTTGTATATCAATTACTCCATATTGCCCCGGCCAATTTGCAACCGCTCCCGGGTTCATAATATACATACCGTCCTCGTACTCTGTATGCTGTACATGCGTATGACCGAACAACACTATATCCGCTCCGGCACTTCTGCCCGAAGTTTTCAGCTCCTCCAAACCGTACTTTACATGGTAAGTATGTCCGTGCGTCATCAGAATTTTTATACCCTCTATCGTTATCAGCTCTGTGTTTTTTAATCCGCTGCACCAGTCGTTATTGCCCCTTACGCCTATAAACATCTTTTCGGGAAACTCCATTCTTACGCTGTTATAATCCTCCTCGCCGTCGCCCAAAAAAAGTACCACTTCGGCTTTACTCTGTCTGCGAACTATGGAGCGAAGTGTGCTGTACGCTCCGTGAGAATCCGATACAACAAGAATTTTCACTTTCTTATCGTACCTCCTCCCACAACTGTATCACCGTCATACATTACAAGTGCCTGCCCCTGAGTTATTGCTCTCTGCGGCTCGTCAAACACAAGCTTTATCGTATCTTCTCCGACTTGTACGGCTGTTGCCCACTGTTCAGGCTGTGAATATCTCACCTTTGCTTTAACACGCATAGGTTCGTATATATCTTCAACAGAAATAAGATTAATATTATCAGCCACAACTTCTCTTGAAAACAGATCCTCGTTTTCTCCAAGTACTACCGTATTGTTTTCCGTATCAACTCTGATAACATACATCGGGTGCGGCAGTGCAAGTCCAAGACCTTTTCTCTGTCCAACCGTATAGCAAATTATACCCTTATGCCTGCCAAGAACTTTACCATTCTTATCGACAAAATTTCCCTCGGGGTATTCTCTGCCTGTATATCGTTCTATAAAATCGGAATATTTCTCATTTATAACAAAGCAAATATCCTGACTGTCGTGTTTTTTGGCATTAACAAAGCCGTTCTCTTCGGCAATTTTTCTGACCTCGGATTTTGTAAGCTCCCCTAAAGGAAACACTGTATGTGCAAGCTGCTCCTGTGTTAAAGAATACAGCACATAACTTTGATCTTTACTTATATCAACAGCCTTTTTAAGTATATATCTTCCCTTTTCATCGCTGTATTCTATCCTTGCATAGTGACCCGTGGCAATATGATCGTACCCAAGCTCTCTTGCTCTTAAAAAAAGCTTATCAAATTTCAGATAACGGTTACAGTCGATACAAGGATTAGGCGTTCTTCCATTCTCGTATGCGTCAACAAACTTGTCTATTACACATTCTGAAAACTTATCCGAAAAATTAAAAACATTGTAAGGCATACCAAGGCTGTACGCAACACTTCTTGCGTCCTCAACATCATCAAGCGAGCAGCAAGTCTTTTCTCCCGTTTTGTATTCATCGTTATCAAACAGCTTCATTGTAACTCCCATACAGTCATAGCCTTGATTTTTCATCAACAAAGCCGTAACGCTCGAATCCACTCCGCCGCTCATAGCAACTAAAGCTCTATTATTCATACATCAACCCAGCTCAATCATTTTATCTATACATACTCTTGCTTTTGTCATTGTGTCATTGTCCAAAATGATCTCCTCTCCGCCGTTTCCTCTCATTGTGTTGTAAACGTCAACAAGAGTCGTAGCTTTCATATTAGGGCAGATAAGGTTCTTAGAAATAGTATAAAACTTCTTATCGGGACATTCATACGCAAGATGTGCTGCAATAGAAATCTCCGTACCTATAATAAACTCTTTCTTATCCGACTTTTTCGCATAGTCCATTATAGCCGAGGTTGATCCAACAAAATCAGCCTTTGCAGTTACGGCAGGAACACACTCGGGGTGTACAAGAACCTCTGCGTTCGGGTGAAGTGCAATAGCCTCGTCTGCCTCTCTTGCAGTAACTCTTGCATGAATAGGACAGCCGCCCTGTAAAAGCATAATATTCTTTTCGGGAACTTGCTTTGCAACATAACTTCCAAGATTGCAGTCGGGTATAAACAAAATGTTTTTATTATCGATCTTCTTTACTATCTTAACGGCAGACGAAGATGTAACACAAACATCACATACTGTTTTAAGATCGGTTGTTGTGTTTATGTACGCTACCACCGTATAATCGGGATACTGCTCCTTTACAGCGGAGATCATTTCCTTATCCATTTGCTCAGCCATCGGACAGCCTGCGATCGGGTTGGCGAGGAAAACAGTTTTCTCAGGCGAGAGCAACTTTACTGTTTCAGCCATAAAGCGAACTCCGCACATAATAACAGTTTTGTTTTTTACCTCAGACGCCTTTACGCTAAGCTGGAACGAGTCGCCTGTAAAATCTGCAATTTCTGTGATCTCCCTTGTCTGATAGCTGTGTGCAAGAATACAAATATCCTTTTCTTTTTTCAAATCTATAATAGCCTTCTGTAATTCGGTAATATTCATTTGACAAAACTCCCTTTCAAAATAGATCATACAATTATTATATCATTTTTACTCAATTACTACAACAATTTTTTTACAATTCAAAGATAAAAAAAGAACCGAACACCAAATTGATGTTCGGAACATTTTTATTATTTTTCCTTATTAGAAATTAGCAGAAGAATACGTCCATTCTTCCCTCAATTTCATCATTAATAACATAGTAAGCAGCCTGATCCTGTGGCTTGAGATAAACCTTTACAGACTTAACTGCCTCTGTGTTACCCTGAGCAGCGTATGTCTTCTTTACGTTCTCAACAACCTCGTCAACAGATACCTGTACTCCTGCGAACTCTACTACTACCTCAGCCTTAACTTCAGCAGCCTTAGTTGTCTTTTTTGTTGTCTTAGCAGGAGCTTTCTTCTCTGCAGCAGCAACCGGCTCAGCCTTAACTTCTGTTTTAACCTCTGCCTTTACTTCCTCAGCCTTTGCAGCCTTAGTTGTCTTAGAAGCCTTTGCAGGAGCAGCTTTTTCCTCTGCAACAGCGGGAGCAGCAACCTTCTCTTCCTTTACAGCAGGAGCAGCCTCAGCCTTAACTGCAGTCTTCTTTTCAGCAGTGACCTTTGTAGTTTTTGTCTTCTTTGTTGCCATAATAAATTACCTTCTTTCAATAACTTTTCTCTAAAACACACACCAAAATATTTCAGTGTTTTCTTTTTGCCTACTGTAATTATATACCTTTAATAAATAAAAGTCAAATTTTTATGTAATAAATATAAAATTTCAGATAACGGCACTAATTTGTACAATTTCACCACTTGTATTTTAGTTAGTTTTAACAATTTAATGCGTGTAATTAATTATCGTTAGCGGTCTTAATTAGATCCCTTTGGCAAATTCATACACTTTTTCAGACCATTTCCAAATGTCCCGGCAATCATTTGTGATATAATAAACTCTGCTTTTCAGTGTCTCGGGAATAATGCTCTTAAATGTCTCCTTATGATCTTCCGGAATGACAATCGAATGTACCCAATCTGCCAATACAACTTCGTTACTAATTTTAAGCGGCAGTACACCGTCATATACGGCTTGTGGGTGTTTGATAAGATTGTCATACTTGAAGAAAAACCTTACTCCGGGTGTAAAGCCCGAGCTGAGATCTTCATCGGTGGGAAATCGTCCCAGCTTTCTTTCCATTACAAGGCGATCCCCCGCCTGACAATTCCCCCACGCAAACATAATGTATTCAAAGTAATCCTCGGGATCGTTTGCCGCATTTGCTTTCTCGGCTTTCAGCTCCTTCGCAGGCATATTTCGAGCAATAATCGGAGAAAGCAGTTTTCCGCATTTTAGTATTTTCACGGCATTTTCTATCGGCGACGTATGGCATACAAAATCTGTCTTACAGCCTTTATACACCGGGCAAGCAGTACATTCCGTTATTAATACCGGAACAGCTACTCTTTTCCCGGTATTATATATTGTTTTGTATGCTTCTATAGCGTCTGCAACAGTTTTATCGGCTTCTATTCTGCATTCTCTGCCGTTGTCCTTTTCGTATCTTATGAAATCCAGTACCGATTGTATCTCCCAGTTTGTGATACGAGGATAATCAGACAGACTTTTATAAAGCACTCCGTCCCAACATTCGGTACAGTCAAATTGTCCGATCTTAATAAGCATAATACTATTCCTCCCCACTAACGCCATACATAAGGTACAGACACCCTTTCGAGTGCCTGTATAATAAGTTGCATTATTTAAGGTATGTGCCTGTGGGGCCAATCTGACCCTTAACAGTATTGCTCGGAGTATCGAGAACATAAATTCTTGCGTTACCCTGACCGATAGTGTCGGTTGTAAGCGTGTTATTAGTTACTGTAACCTTCTCACCTGTTACTGCCTCATAATATGTACCGTTGAGAACATCTTTAAATGTAGCGCCGCCTGATACTGTTACAAGTACATAGCTGTCAATGTCGCCCTCTGTGTAACGACGCTTATACGCAAACTTACCTGTACAGCCTGTTGTCGAATACTGACCCTTCTGTAAAGCAGGAACTTCGCGTCTGATCATATTAAGCTTCTGCAAATGCTTTGCAAGAGGACTTTCAAGTGTATCTGCAACAAATCAGTAGCTGTAACATCACCCTCAACGTAGTCGCCAAAGTATGCGCGTCCTGTTTCCTCAAGAGGTAATTTACCTTCACCGCCGTCAATTACAACGCCCTTCTTAAACTCTACTTCGCTTCCGTAGTAGATACAAGGTATTCCTCTGAAAGTAAACATCAAGCTGAGGTTTTCTGCCCATTTTGCCGTACCGCCGCCAAAACGCAGCTTGTCATTAGGCTGAGGGCCATAGTCGTGTGAGTCAACATAAACTACATTCCATGTAGAGTCATTAAAGTATGGGTCTTCTTCCTTTGCAAGGTTAAATGCACTGCCTGCGTCACTGAAATTATAGTGAACAGTAAAGTCGATTGCACCCATTCCCGAGAACTGACTGTAATCAGGTGTATGATACTCGTTGCCGCTGAGAAGTGCATTTGTAGATTTTGGCTGTGCGCTGAAATTCTTATCGTTATCTGCCCAATGCTGAAGAGTAAGATCCATATTAGAGTTAATACTATCTCTGTCTGTATCAAAGCTCCACTGGTCGAGCAGAGTATTATCCTGTTCTTTCCATGTATAGAACTGTACGGACTCGGACACATGCTCTCTGTACCAAATCTGTCCGTATCTTGTACAAACCTCTCCGAACATATAGAAGTTATCCGCTTTGCTTGTAAGCTGCGGCAGGAACATCGCATTGAGCGAAAGTCTTGAAATATGTCTTACTGTATCAACACGGAATGCGTCAACACCCATATTAATATAATTGCCGTAAATATCAACAAGCTTTTCTGCAACAGCAGGATTTTCCGTATTAAGGTCAACGCAGTCACCTGCTATCTGACAGTACTTACAGGTCCAGTCGTCCCAGTTAAGACTTTGCCAGTGTCCGTTGTGATAATAGTTATTAACATTATATATTTCGCTTGTGGAAACCTTGCCTGTATCCCCCTTATCCTTGAGTGGGCTTTCTACTGCATTGTTAGTTTTTACTCCCGTATCCTTCATCAAATTCAGACGTTGGTCATACTGCTTCTGACCGGGCTGTGCCCAGTATTCCTCAGCAGATTTCAGTCCGTAAGTGTCCAACAGATAATCGGTAGGCACCATACATTTTTCAATGTCGCCTAAGTCGGAAATATCATCATACTCTTTTGTAAAAATAGGACAGAATGTTGCTTCACCAAAGTTACCTGTGTGGTTCCATACAACGTCCTGAATTATTTTCATATCTCTATCGTGGCAAGCGTCTATGAGATCCTGATATGTAGCGCCGTCACTCTCATATCTTGCGTCTACTTTTGAGAAGTCCATTGCGTGATAACCGTGATAATCGTAGCCGCTTCCGTTCTCTACAACAGGTGTTACCCAAACCGCACTAAATCCCAAAGCCTTAATGTAATCAAGCTTATCTATAAGACCTTTAAAGTCACCTCTCCAAGCAGGATCGGTATCGGGGTTATTATAGTTTGCGTCTTCCCAGCAGTGAACATTATTATCGGGATCACCGTCATAAAATCTTGTTGTTACAACAAAATATATTGAATCCTCTCTGAGATCGCCTCTCTCGTAGGGATTAACATAAACGTGGATCGGGTCTTTATCAGTCCACTTGTTTTTATAATACCAGTATTCGCCTGATTTTGTTCTTGAAAGTTCAGGCGATCTGCTGTCCCCTGCAATAAACTGCATATTGACCTTGGTAAGATCATCAAAAGTATATTTATACCAGTTGCTGCCCATATCAGGATCCTTATCCATAGCAACACCGGGATACTCTGTTTCTATATTCTTTGGCAGACTGTTCCAGTAGTATATCGTAGGTGCTCCGTCCTCACAATAATAGTGAACAGTTATGCCTTTTGCCTTATCATCGGCTGCACTTGTAGTAACAACAGCAAGCGAAGCTATCATTATAAAGCTAAGTACCACAGCTATAATTCTCTTAAACGTCATTTATGCTGTCACTCCTTTTTATTTTCCAAAAACTGCATTTCGGCAGTACAGACCGATTATGCGACCGTTCTATACTGCCGTTTTTTTATAATATTATTTCAGTGTTTCAAGACCCAAAGAAGCTCTCTGAACCATAGAAGCATCTTTCAAGGAAATAACGCCGTCGTGGTTTACATCGCCTCTTGCAATCTGAGCGGTTGTAAGCATAATCTTTCCGATTGCCGCACTCTGAAGAATGTATGCGTCCTTCAACTCTACCTTACCTGTACGATCAACGTCACCAAGAATATCTGTATCTACCTCTGTCGTTGTATCTGTATCGGTTTGCGTATCAGTTGCTGTATCTGTCTGAGTATCGGTTGTTGTATCGGTTGTTGTATCAGTTTGCGTATCAGTCTGTGTATCGGTTGTTGTATCTGTCTGTGTGTCGGTCTGGGTATCTGTCTGAGTATCAGTCTGGGTATCGGTCGTGTTACCTTGCTCCTTAGTAACAACTACTGTGCACTCAGCCTTAAATCCACCGTCATTAGTTGTGGCAGTAATAACAGCAGTACCCTCTGCAACAGCCGTAACCTTACCGTTTGAAACAGTTGCAACCTTTTCATCACTTGATGTCCAAGTTACGCTCTTGTCATCTGCATTTGACGGAGTAACTGTTGCTGTAAGAGTTGTACTTTCGCCTGTCTTTAACTCTGCATTTGTCTTATCAAGTGCGATAGAAGCAACCTTTACAGGATTAACTGTTGTATCCGTATCGCTTATCGGATTGCTTGTTGATTTAAATGTATATGTCACATCAACTGTCTTGTTGTTTACAGTATTGTTCTGAATATACATCTTAACTGTATATTCACCCTCCTGATCAGGAGTAAATGTAACTCTGTTGCCTGTTGTATAGTAAGGTGTATTTACAGCGTTGCCGCTTGCGTCAAAAACCTCTGCCTTATAGAACAGAATATTGTTGTTTACCTTACCGCCCGCACCATTAATAGTTACAGTTGTCGAACCGCCCTTTTGGATTTCCGAACCGTTAGCAGGTGTTGCACTGAGGAATATCGGGTCTTCTGCATTTGCAGCGTCCTTGACTACATACTCAACAGTTCTGCTGTTAGTATCGCCCGATCCGTCTTTAACCTCAAAGAGAACCTTATATGTTCCCTCTTTTGTCGGATTCCAAATTACAGACTTAGTGGATGAAAAATCCGACAACACTTCATTTGCATCTCCGCTTATAGAGATCTTATACTGGAGATCTCCGCTGCCGCCCTCTGCTTCCATAGCAAGCGTGATAGACGCACCTATATACTGCGGTGACTCGACATTGCCGCCAAAGGAAGTGATCTTAATGCCGCTTGTGTCATACATTGACCAAGTACCGCTGTCCACATCATATAAATTACCGGTAAAGGTCGTGACATTGTCTGTAAGCTTTTCTCCGCCACCGTCCTTGCAGACAATAATTCCGGTCAAATCACCTATATCATAAGGCAATTCAAACGAATAAACATTATCGCCCTCGGACGTCATAGCCTTTCCGGGCCAATCGGGCTTACCGCCATCGCCCCAGTAATACAAGTACGGCGTTGTTGTTTTTGTTGTTTTGACGTAAATTGTTGTACCAAGTGTGTCCGCTGAAGCACTTATAAAAACACTTCCGCTGACCGCAAATAATAGTGCAAACACCAGCGCAACTGCCAGTGCCCTGCCTGCGGTCGATAGTCTTCTCTTAGCCATTAAGCATTTCCTCCTTTTATGCATAAGTCGCATATTCTCTATTAAATTATAGTAAAATATAGAATTTAAATAATTCCCAAAAAGAATATAGCTCCAATTTCCCCTCCAAACTTTTTTTATTATCTTTGTGCATATTGACAAGCAATTTTATTATCACTTACTGCTGAAAATATACATTTAAATACTAATATATTTGTATGTGTTTTTTAAGTTCGTTTTATGATAACTATGTGATTTTTTATAATAAGATTTCCGCAAGACTTCTAAAAGTATTAGCTTTCACTTGTGCATTTTCCACCTCACCAAAACCGTACTCTGCGAAAATAAACGGAACTCCTGCCTGTGTTGCTGCCTGATAGTCGGAAATTGTATCTCCCACATATACAGGCGACTTTAGTCCCTCTCTCTGTGCAACAAGTTTTATATTATCACCTTTTGACATACCTGTTCTTCCTGCGCATTCATAACCGTCGAAATACTTTTCAAGACCGTGAGCCTTAAAGAAAGCCTGTATATACCCATCTTGACAGTTCGATACTACATACAGTCTATATTTTTCCTTTAGCTTTAAAAGAGTTTCCTCTACTCCCTCATACAAAATTCCTCCTACATCTGCAAGATATTCTTGCTCTGTGAGAATACATTTCTCCTTTATCTTCTTACGCTGCTCAGGTGTTGCAAAGGGAATTACTCTATCGAATATCTGTTCTATTCTAAGTCCCATACACTTGCTCAGCTCGTTATAATTCATCGTAGGCTCTATTCCGACAGATACGAGCGCTTTATTCCAAATTTCAACAACTGCGCCTACTGCGTCCCATAATGTTCCGTCCAAATCAAATAATACTGCGTCATACTGTTCCATTTTCAAAAATTCTCCTTATAGTCTTTATAAATCTATCATTCTGTTCCTTGTTTCGTTTCGGAGGCCCTTTCAGTCTGCCTCCCGCACGCATAACTTTCTTGCCGACAGCACGGCTTTCAAGCAAACCGCTGATATTTTCGTCCGAATATATTTTCCCGTCCTGATTTATTGCACACGCTTTCTTTGCAAGACACATCGCTGCAAGTCCATAATCCTGCGTTACGATAACATCACCCTCTCCGATATGATTTACAATATAGAAATCTGCGGCGTCCGCCCCCTGCGACACCACTATCGTTTCGGCAGTGCTTATATTGAAATAATGAGAACTGTCACACACTATCATACACTGTACCGAATACTCGGCTGCAATTTTTGCTGCTTCCCTTACCACGGGACAGCCGTCTGCGTCTATTACAAGCTTGTTTAAACTCTTTGCAAACATTTTTCCCTCACTCAAAAAAATACAGGCAACACACATTTTTACTGCGGCTGCCTGCATAAAGATCATTAATCAGTCTGTGGTTTTCTCGATAACCTCGTAAACACGGCCCTTCTGAGTAAGAACCTCATACTTCTCGTTGAATTCATCCATATCTGTACCCTCGGCAACAATAACCTTATACTTGTATGTACTCTCCTTAGTTACAGACGGTGCAAACCTTGTGAACAATAATGCACTTGTAAGGAAGAATGCTACTGCAAATACAAATGCGAACATTTCGATTTTTTCATCCGCAGGATCGGGAGAACCCGCTTTGATTATTCCCAGGATACTGACAGCAGTTGCTACTATCGTAAAGAAAGCGAAAAGAATAATCGGAATTGGTCTTGCCTCATCATCAACAATGATCTTAGTAGTTTCTGTTCTACTTACAATTTTTACTCCACGCATAATTAATCCCACCCAAATTTTAAAATTTATCTTCTAAATATATTCTACTATATTCTTTGTAAAATTCCAATAGTTTTTTAAAAAATTTTTTTAAAATTTTAATTTTTTATATAAATGCACAACTTTTTATTTCATATTCCGAAATAAAAAATCATTTGTATTGGAAAACTTCACTTCAAAAATACCGTAAAATTATATTTATTAAACATTGTTATAAGCGCCCCTATACTTTGGAAAGCTTATCATCATTTACAACATTTTATTTTTGAGTTTCCCCATTATCGGCAACAAGAATAATTGAAACCTCTATGTTTTCCGCCTTAGATGAATTTGTGGGTACTCTTACAGCAGAAATAGTCACCTCATCGCCTGGCTGGTATTTACTCAGTTCCGAAAACAGAGCAGGCATACCGTCTATTTCCACACCGTTGATCGCTGTAATAATATCATTGATCTTTAAATCTGTATCATTCAAAGGGCTGTCGCCTGCAATATCAGTTACAAGCACACCCGGTGTTGCACCTGTCGTTATAGATACTCCCGTAATTCCTAACCTTACACGTCCCGAAACGTATCCCTGACTGATTATATCATTCACAATAGACACAACCGTATTTGACGGTATAGCAAAACCCATTCCCTCATAATCGCTGTTTGCGATCTTGATCGTGTTAATTCCCATTACCTGACCGGCACTGTTTAGCAAAGGCCCTCCCGAATTTCCGGGATTGATAGCTGCGTCCGTCTGAATATACGGAATAAGGGCGTTTGATTTTACAGTTCTGTTAAGAGCCGATACACAGCCCCTTGTAAGTGAATTTGAATATTTAACTCCGCCAGGACTTCCTACTGCTATTGCGTCCTGACCTACCTCTATCTGATCGGAATTTACAAAATCAACAGGCGTCAAATCCTGTGCGTCAATTTTTATTACCGCAAGGTCGGTTCGGACATCAACTCCGATTATCTTTGCTATATAACTATCTCCGTTATTAAGAATTACCTCAGTCGGCGTTTGCCTTGAGTCCTCTACAACGTGAGAATTTGTAGCTATATATCCGTCCTCAGTAAGGATAATTCCCGAGCCTGTGCCCGTTTTATAACCCTCGTCGCCTATTGTATCCGCATACGTTACTATATTGACTACAGAATTCTCAACTTTTTTAAAGGCTGTTCTTGCGGAATAATTTGTCGAATCTATATCGGAGGGCTGATCCTGTACCGTTAAATTTGCCGCCTCACTGCTGTATAGAGCATCGTCGCTTGGAGCAGTTTTCCTGATTTCCGCACCTGTATCTGTCGATATTTTAGTATCGTTGTCGCTGTCCTCGTCTGTTTCATCATCAAACGGAAAATCAGAGTCAAACGGTTCGGAGAAATCAAAATCAAAACCGTAATCACTGTCTAAAAAACGATTTATATCTCCTCCGAATATACCATTTTCATTATAGGCACGATAACACTCAAATACAAACATACCCAAAAAGATAACGCAAAGACCAATGATAACAGTAAGATACACTTTAAGTCCGCCGCTAAGCTTTTCCTTTGGTACAGGCATTCCTCCTGTATAATCGGTCACACCGACAGGTGTACTGTATGGATTTGAAGCGCCTTTCTCTCCCGAAAAATCGTTTAACTGAGGAATTGCTCCGTAACCTGCCGTATTCTGAGGTGTATTCTTTTGCAGCTCTACTTTTTGAGCAACTCCCTGCTGTGTGCCATCAAGCGACATCGGCGGTACAGTCGTATTTTGCTCACTTGCATTATTACTCTCGATAGGAGCGTCCTGCGTCCTGTCATATGGTGACAAAGCCTCTGCCGCATTATAGATATCGCTTGACTGTTCAACTTTTTGAGTTAGCTGAGCTTTCCTGTTATCAAGTGAAACCGACTGCATATCACTGTCAATATCCATATTGTTATTATATTCCTCGTTCATTCTTTTCCCTCCTGTCGTTCAACTGTTTTAGCGTCTTTTTCTCTCGCAGCACGTTTTCTCGTCTGTTCCTTTTTCTTTGGAAGTCGTATCGCAAAACTTGTATATTCGCCCTCAACGCTGTCGGCTTTTATTTCTCCGCCGTGGAGCTGAATAATCGTTTTTACGATATAAAGTCCAAGTCCCATTCCGTTTTTATCGTGACTTCTTGATTTATCAGTCTTATAAAATCTATCGAAGATAAACTGTATCTGCTCCTTTGGAATCCCGGCGCCTGTGTTTTTTATTGTCACAAAAGCGTCGTTACCCTTTTCTTCAACATTCACCGTAATATCTCCGCCTACATTCGTAAACTTTGCCGCATTTTCCACAAGATTATATATGACCTGATGTATCATATCGGGATCGCCCTCTATAAACACAGGCTTGTTATCTCCTAATCCTATAATATTTATCTTTCTTTCCTCGATTTTCTGCTCAAATGTCAAGAACGTATTCAGAACAGTATCGGATATATCAAAGCTCTGAGTTACCATTTTAAGCTCTCCGCTGTCAATTCTCGACAAAGCAAGCATAGATGTAACAAGTCTTGACAAACGCTTTATCTCACCCGTAACAATGTTAAGGTAATACTTCTCTCTCTCGGGCGGTATAGTACCATCAAGTATACCGTCAATAAATCCTGCGATCGTAGTCATAGGTGTTTTCAGCTCGTGGGAAACATTAGCAACAAAACTTCTTCTCATACCCTCCGAGGCGGCAAGAGAATCCGCCATACTGTTAAACGCCTGAGCAAGTTCGCCTATTTCATCGTTGCTCTTAACATTTACACGAATAGAGAAATCGCCGTTTCCGAATGCTTTAGCCGCCTTCGCCATTTGCTGTAAAGGTTTTGTAAGCTGATAGGAAAAAACACCGACAAAACAGAACATAAGTGCAAATATTACAATACCCACCGAACAGAACAGCTTTACCAGCGTTACGACATATTCAGTATAATGCTGCGCAGAACTTGTCACAAAAACCGCGCCGACACTGTACAAGCCGTTTGCTCCGACTGTCTGGACAGGAACTCCCACAACATAATAGCGTGAATCGTAAACCCCTCCGAAATCGGATATTTCAAGCAGTTCCTGTTCAGCAGCCTTTTCTGTAAGGGAGCTGTCGATCACAGTATTTTCGTCTATCCCCGATTTATTATAGGAACAAAACAGTATCCTGCCCTCAAGGTCTGTAACTATTATATTAGAATTAAGACTGTCGGACATCATATTCACAGTAGTTGTTATAGCTGTTTCATCGTCCTTTTCAAAAGACATACTCTCGCCCGAAATTATCGAGTGTTCCGTAACCGACACCGAAATAGCAGTCGCACTTTTTTTCATATTATCCCAGCGATCGTTCTCCCAGTACTGAGTTACAAAAAACACTATCATTACTCCCAGTATCAGCAGTCCTGCAAAAAACACAAGCATACTGATATAAAGATATTTTTTAAAAATAGTCTGTCGTTTTTTCATAACAATATATTCATCACCGTATGTATAATATTATTCCTTGACCTCAAACTTATAGCCAACGCCCCATACGGTTTTCAAAACCCACTTATCCGATACTCCCTCGAGCTTTTCTCTCAGTCTTTTTATATGAACATCAACCGTTCTCGAATCTCCGTAATAGTCAAAGCCCCACACCTCGTCAAGAAGCTGATCTCTTGTAAAAACTCTGTTCGGGTTGCTTGCAAGGTGATAGATAAGCTCCATTTCCTTAGGAGGTGTGTCTACCTGTACGCCGTTTACCTTTAATTCGTAATTTGTAAGGTTTATTGAAAGCTTATCCCACTTTACCTCTTTTACCTCAGAGTTTTCGGGCTGTCCTGTTCTTCTCATTACGGCACGTATTCTTGCAATTATCTCCTTTGCCTCAAACGGCTTTACAACATAGTCGTCTGCACCGAGTTCAAGTCCGAGAACCTTGTCAAAAACCTCGCCCTTTGCCGTAAGCATTATTATAGGACATTTTGACTGGTTGCGTATCTCTCTGCATACCTGCCAGCCGTCAAGACCGGGCAGCATAATATCAAGCATAACGAAATCAGGCTTTTCCGACTCGAACAATCTCAAAGCTTCGTTGCCGTCATTGGCTATAATTACCTGATAGCCCTCTTTTTCAATGTATAATCTTAACAACTCACAAATATTTATATCGTCGTCTACTACAAGTATTTTTCCTGCACTCATATCAATTACCTCCTGTTGTCGTAATTTCTTTCAAAAAGTGACAAATGCCATTATCTTAAATGATTTTTCACAAGTATAATATACAAATTGTAACTTGTAATGAACAAACTTGAAATAATTTTAATATTTACAAGCTAACGCATAATTATTGTAAGATTTATCCCCCGTTACCTCTTTTATTATCTCAATAAAGTCGGGAACATAAACTTGCTGATCCTCGCTTGTAAGTTCTATTTCCATAGATGCCTTATCGTCCCAAAATTCGTAAATATCTATCTCAACAACAAAGCCGCAATAATTAAAGCTGTGACGTTTCTTTTTTATAGGCGAAGTACCGTGTCTTATTTTCTGTGAAAGAACTTCATATTCTTCCTTAGATATTTCCCACTCTTCTTCAAACCTTGATATTCCGTTAATATCTTCCTTATGCGTCTTATAATACTTTATATCCGCTCCGAAATCTCTTTTTCTTATTCTGCTGCCCCCTGCTGATCTATCATCTGAAATATATATCTGTTCTATTGAAGAAACATTGTACATATCCTGTTTTTCAAGAATTTTTATATCGGGTATTTTTATCAGCCATTTTCTTTCTATTTCAGCAGGTCGTCCGTTAATAAACACCTTTTCTTCCATACAGCCTCCCCCTATTCGTAATTTCTTAAAAGAGTTATTACCTTACCGAGCACTTTTACATATTCCGTAATTACAGTACCAAAATTTGGATTTTCAGGTTGAAGCCTGAAGTATCCGTCCTCTCGGTAAAACCTCCTTACTACCGCTTCACCGTCAACGATCACCACCGCGATCTCACCGTTTTCCACAAAAGCCTGTTTTGCAAAAACTACTGTATCGCCGCTGAGAATACCTGCATTTATCATACAGTCATCATCTACTCTGAGTGCGGAAAGCTCCCGTCCGTGTTTTATACTGCTGTCGACAACAACGGCTTTACTATCGAATTTTACAGTATCCGAGTTAATATCTTTAGAGATATAAGGAACAGCCATACCGCTTACCTTACTGTCATTCTCATTTATCACAATAACCCTTGCAGAGCCTGCATTTTTTGAGATAAGACCGAGTTTTTCGAGAGTAGCAAGATGTGCGTGTATCGTTGACGTTGACTTAAACCCCGTAGCGTCACGAATTTCCCTGATCGTAGGCGAAAATCCTTCATCACGAACGGACAGAAGATAATCGTATATTTTCTGCTGACTCTTCGTTAATTTAGCCATATCGCCCCTCCTTGATACACATAGAATTATTATACCACAGCTTTCCGAAAAAATCAAATTTTTGTTTATATTTATTAGTTACACAAAAATTAATGAATAATACTACAACACAAAGAGCAGCCGCACATACATAACCGTACACCCGACTGCTCATTATTATCAGTTTTTCTTCTTATATCTGTATAAAGCGTTTCTCGCCCAGTTTCTGTCCACAAGCAAGAAGCTTCTATTCGTATCTTTGTCGTAATCGCCCGCTATCTCGATACTCTTGTTATATATCTCGAGTCTTGTTGTCTGTACAAGATGTTCATTATTCTCGCCTATAAAAAATGTAAAGCCGATACTTTTCTCATTCTCACTGTACTTTGAGAAGTAACCGCCACGAACATCTTCGCCTGTTCTCTTACACACTACATCATAAAGCGCAACCTTAGCGATCTCCATAGCACGATCATCAAGACCCGACTCAAAAATATGTATCTTTTCTTTCAGCTCGTTAAACGTACCTACAAGACGGCGGGTAATTCCCTCAAGCTCGCCATACTTTGAGTATTCTGCTTCAAGCTTTTCGTCAATAACGCTTGCTCTGTCGATCTCGGGAATATAGTACACCATGAATTTGTGTTTCATATCATTGTACAACACAGGGTATTTGAGTTCTGCCTCGTGGTTACAGTTCTGACATCTGAAACGGAACAACTCTCCGCTTATTACAAGGTCATGCAGTTCCGCATCGGTAGTTACATTAACTGTACGAAAAATTTTGACCTCATTTTCGTGACCGCACTCGGGGCAGGTAATAATTTTTGTTTCTGCACTGGACATAATTTGTCACTCCTAAATCAAATTTATTTTCATATAATATCAGTACGGCAGGCAAATTTCTCTATAAAAAACGACAATTCGCCTGTTATTAGCTTTTATTATACCACAAATCCACCTAATTTGTATATAGTTATAAAAAATTAATTTTTTATGTATTGACCTGAAGCCAATTTTTAGTTAATATATACACATAGGATATTTTAAGGGAAACATATAATGTTAATAATTCATTGTATTATATTACCCGAATAAAAAAGGAGAAGTATTTTTATGAGTATTTACAAGGATATCAAACAAGCAGTAACCTCAACAGTCAACATGGTAGTTGACAAAACATCATCTCAGGCACAGAAAAGCAGACTTGTAACGGTTATGAGAACAGAGGAGAAAAAAGCCAATCAGCTTTACATTCAACTTGGTCAGTATCTCTATGAGAACCTTCGTGACGTTATGCCCGAGGACATAGCACGTACCTGCGAGCTTATTGACGCTTCAAAAGAAAGAATGTCAAGAGCACAGACTAAATACCGTGAAGTCATTCAGCAGGAGCTTGTAAACCGTGAGATCAACAAAGCCGAGGCAAAAGAAAACTTTGTAAAGATAAAAGAACCTATTGTTGCAAAAGCAAAGGGCACTGCCGTAAAGGTTAAAGATACCGCTATTGACACAGCAAGCAAGGTAAAGAGCGATACATCGACAAAGGTAGAGGAGTTAAAGCGTACAGTATCGGAAAAGGCAGCCGAGAGAAAGCAGAATAAAGAAAAGCCTGTTATTATCGAGAACACCGAACTTGAAGAGAACACACCTGTGGAAGAGATCAGCGACAGCATTATTGATGTAAAAGAAGAAGCAGACGTAAATGAAGCGATTACAGAAGCCGTTGACGTTAATGAAAATGCACCCGAGGAGATCTTTGACGGAGCAGACGATACTGCGCCAGCACCCATAGAGTACAACGGACCTGTCGCAGCAGAGGAAGAAACAAATGTTTTTGACGTACCGATGACAGCAGAAACACCGATAAGTACAGCTTCCGTTTCAGAGGTAGCAGAGGAAGATGAAGACCCCACACCTAAGGACAAACCACTTGATCAGGAGTTTCAGAGAAGCGTCCCGGTAGACATTATTTCCGAAACAGAGTTTGAAGAAAACGAGCCTGAAGTTAAACCTCTTGACAAATCAAACCCTATCGCAAAGGCTATGAAGCTGAGGAAGATAATCAGCAAGAAAAACGAAAGCGAAGAATAATAAGGAGTAATTGAAATGCCTTTTATAGATTGTAAGCTCAACATAGATATTACCAAGCAGCAGGAAATTCAGCTTAAAGACGAATTCGGCAAGGCAATATCTCTTATTCCGGGAAAAAGCGAGAACTGGCTTATGGTTAATATTCAGCCGAAATGTTCACTTTACTTCCGTGGAAGCAACGAAAAGCCGACAGCAATGATTACAGTAATGGTTTACGGAAAACCTAACCCAAACGCATACGACGCACTTACAGCAAGGTTTAATACAATACTGCAAAATGTAGTAAACATAGAAGAAATGTACGTCAGCTATTCGGAAACAAGCAACTTCGGATACAACGGAAGCAATTTTTAGAATAAAACACCCCTACACTTGAGAGTTTAAAAGTGTAGGGGGATTTATTATAAACAGTCCAAATAAAAAGGATAGATATAAAGATTTCATTCTATGATATGAAAGAGAATTATAATACACATCAATAATTTATTTTATAAGGGTCAATTAGATGAATGATGAATTAAAACTGAAATGTGAAAAACTTAAAGAAAGAAATAAAAAGTATATACTAAAAATGCATTGGAATAGAAATGTTTTACTTCAAGAATGTTTACATGCATTGGGAAAAGATATATACATCTTATCTTCAGATAAAAATAAGGAATTGATTAATAAACTAAATGTATTTATTTCTGTAAAAAATAACTCCTACAAAAAATCTATGAATAACATTAACGACTTATTAATTGATTATAAAAACGAAGTATTCTATATAATATGGGATGAAAAATCTTTACCAATAGTCAGAACCGATTTTTCAAACATTATTCAAGAGATAGAAAGTATTACTGCAGTGTCATTTGATACTTGGTTGATAAAAAATGACTTTAGTGTCTAATATCGAATTTAATCATAATGGGGAGATTAATATATACACTATGTAAGAAGGTGATATTTGCGTGCATTCAGACTGATCAAAAACATTATTACAATTCCAACAAAGAAGTAATATAAGTGTTTATAAACTTTCCGGTAGTTGAAATATTAATGAATAATACAGAAACGCCCAACAAGCATTTTTAATTATTCATTCTTCACTATATAAAAAAAAACAACCCCTGCACATCTGCACAGGGGCGTTTCCGGCTCCCGAAACTTTGGCTCGAATACCTAAAGGTATTACTCCGGTCGCCGTGACATCAAGATTAACAGTCTGGGGGTAATTATTATTTTTCCGTTAAAAGTCAAATTTAAATTTTAATGAATAACGAAAAATGAA
>CACWKD010000035.1 GCA_902761345.1 uncultured Ruminococcus sp.
TGCACCCTGCAAACGCCCGTAGGAAGTACCCTTGGGGTGCCTTTTGAAAAAGGTTTGATCGAAAACTTTATTTGGTGTTTTAATAGCACAACGAGTTAAGTTAAATTTACTATGAGCTTTGATCTTTAATCTTTGAACTATTAATTGCCAACTAACAACTCCTGACTCTGTTCCATTCTTTCTCGGTCATTAAAGGTGTGCAAAAACCTGTTCTGTCATATGTTCCTGCTCTGTGTGAGGAAACCTGTTTTAACAAATCGGCAGTTTCAACAAATTCATTGGGTAAGAACTGTATAGCCTGTTGTCTGATGATTTCCATATCCTCGTTGATCACACCTAAGTTGCGTGATGTATAGTATGCCCATGCAACAGCACCAGTAATTGCACCTGTTGTATCGCAGTCGCCGCCGATAGAGATAATGTTTCTTATGGCGTCCTCAAAGCTTGTGGATTCCAGAAACGCTTCTATCGCCTGAGGAACAGACCCTTGACATAATGCGTCAAAATCGTATGTCGGGCGTATCTCGTCTATTGTAAAGTCGAGCGGATAGTAATTTTTTGTAATGTACTCTCGGATTTCGTCTTTTGACGCTCCTGCTTTTGCAAGAAATACCGCACCCGCAACAGCCTTTGCACCCTTTATGCCCTCGGGGTGATTGTGGCTTACCTCCGCACTGATGTATGCTGCCGCTTCGGCTTCTTCAAGTGTTACCGCCGCAATACCGCATGGCGATACTCTCATAGCCGAACCGTTGCCGCAGCTATTGTACGGTATGGGGTTGTCTGTTCTGAGCCACACGGAAAAGTTTCCGCCGTACGCACCCTTGGGGTATGGGTACTTTCTGCCGAGCGACTGCATTTCCTCTATCATAAATTCACGCAAAGTTTTGCCTTTTCCGTTCGTTTTGTACTGCTCCTCACGACTTTTTATTATCGCTCTTGCAACTGCAACAGTCATTATTGTATCGTCCGTATAGTCGCAGCCCTTTGAGAACAGCGGAAACTCCTTTGTTTTAATATTGCAAAACTCGTATTTCGAGCCGACTATGTCGCCTATAATTGCACCGTACATAATATTTATCCTCCCTTATTGATATTGTATCGAAGCAACCTTATAGTTGTTTGTTATTGTAGGATTAGTTATAATAAAGCAGTTGTTTTTGTTGTAATACAGAGTAATTGTTTCTGTTTTTATACTTCCGTTTGAGAAAACAAGGCAGTTGTATTGACCGTCATAATCAAATCTTACACGAAATACATCGTGACCGTACAAAATACCTGTTTTTTTCATTTTAACTCCCGGCCACAGAGCGTTTCTTGAATTATCGCTGTAAGCGTAAGCATATACATTATCCCAGTCTAAGGTGTTGACAAAATAGTATGTGTCTCCGACAGGGTAGATAATTTTTACTCCGAGAAACCCGTACAATTCCAAAAGCTGTTCTGTTTTTTGGGCTATTTCGTTTTTTACCTCTTCCGGTGCGTACAGCTCCGAACGGTAAGTAATGTAAAGTCTTTTCAGAGATTGGTACAGCGTGTACGAAGCACAGTCGGGGTAATCGAGCAGTTTTTTAGCCTCATTAAGCTCGCCGCTTATCGGAACAATATGTACCGGGTGGGGAATATCGGGTGTATTTGGAGTGTCGGGAGTGTCTGGGGTATCGGGTGTATTATAAGAAAGGCTGCGAGTACCCTCCATAATATAGCTGTACTGAGGATAAATAAGACCCTTTGTAAGATCTGCACCGTAGAAAATCACCGTACTGTCATACACTTCTACAAAATATCCCTGAGAATTGTTGCCTTTGCCGTTGTTGTAATCAAGTCCGTCATCTGTAAGATTTGGCATAGTTGTACCGACAACGGCAGGGTTATGTATCATATTGCAGGCTGTGCCGTTTTCATCGGAGTAATTATAACCCATACAAAAATCCTCGTGCGTATGACCCGATAAGTGGATAATGCCCTTGTAATTTGTGAGAATGTCTTTAAGCCAAAGGGTAGCCTCATAGTCTGTGCTTAAAAGTCCTTTGTAGTATGGAGCGTCCATTCTGTCGCCTGCACCGAAACCGTTGATAGGAGCGTGTTCGATGAGGTAGATATTTATTCCCGAACCGTAATATTTGTCAAGCAGACTTTCTACCCAACGCATTTGGTTTTCGGAAAATTCATTGCACGAATTTGCACTTGAACTCTCCTCCAGCGCCATAAATATAAACAGATCGCCTGTTTTCGGCTCTAATATATAGTAGTATGGTGTATTTGCAGTGATATTTTCGTAGGTTTCATCGGTGCCCGTTGCTTTTATAAAATATCTAAGACCCGGTTTTCCGACAGTGTGCATATCGTGGTTGCCGTCCGATTCCCATACAGGGTTGTTATATCTGCTGTCACGAATGATTTTTTCGTAGTGTAACCATTCCTCATCGGGGTTGTTGGGGTGGTAGTTGTTTGTGATCATATCGCCCGAGGTTACGATAAAATCGGCATTTTTCTTTGCGGAAAATTCAAGAGCGTCCGCCCAGCGAGGTTCTGCATATATATAATATCCCGTAATGTCCATATGAACATCGGAGTAGGAGCTGAACGTATAGGACGGTATGCCGTATTTTGTACAGAGGAGTTTGTTTTCGGGCAGTTCATAAACGGTGGAGGAGCGGTTATCTTTAATGACAATAATTCCCTCAGCCGCAGCAGGAATAGCCGTGTGATAGTCAAATGTTACATAAGCGTTTTCACCCTCTGCAAGAGTACCGTCAAAAATAGGGTAGTATGTTTCGCTGTTAATATTGTTACCGTACCAGTACAGCTTATACTCTCCGTCCGAATGGGCGGTAAGAGTAATTGTTCCCTCGGCATATCCGGGAGTATCTGCATTATTGCCTGTAAAATCGTAAGTGATCGTACATTCTGTATCGGCATTGACAGGAGAGAAACCGAACGCAGCAACGGTTATGACAGCAGATAAAAATAAACATATTAAAAATTTAGAATATTTCTGCAATTTCATAATTCTCCCCTCCGTTTAGATAAACTAATCTATTTTATATTATAACAAAAATCAATATCAAAGTAAATACACAAAAACGATTGAATTCCTACAAAAAATACAGTATAATATATATAATAAAATGAGGGGGGTGTGTCTTGTGAATGTCAAACGTATAAAAGCTTTATTTATGAGTATAGCAGTTATGCTTTATACCCTGTCTGGAATGTACACTTGTTACGCACAGAGTGTTGCTAATGAAGATGACGAGTACCGAAAGGCGTTGAGCTTTGGGCATTCCTACGCCTGTGCAATTACACAGGATAACACTCTTTATACATGGGGAAGAAATGAGGAGGGTGTACTCGGTATAGGAAAATCAGATATTTTTCATACAAGTACGCTGTACTCTTCTGTTGTTAAAATCAAGATCAATGCACCTAAACAGATTGCCGAAAATGTTTATGCGGCGGATTTTGGAATTAACGATCATGCGGCATATATAAATGAAAACGGCGATCTGTACATTTGGGGAAGAAATTCCGAGGGACAGCTTGGCAGAGGCAATACTATAATAAAATATTATCCCGTGAAAATTATGAGCGGTGTAAAGTCGGTAAGCCTTGGCAGCAGGTGCAGTGCAGCGGTTACGGAAAGCGGCGAATTGTATGTATGGGGTTTGGGGTTGTGCCGAAATGAAAACGGAGATACGGACTATATTTCAACACCTCAAAAAATAATGGACAATGTCAAAAAGGTCAGTCTGTGCGGAAACAGCATAGCAGTTATAACAAATGATGACTGTCTGTACGCATGGGGTGAAAACGAGTTCGGAGAGGTTGGAAACGGTACGGATACTGCGGTAAACTCTCCCGTTAAGATAATGGAAAACGTCCGTCAGGTGTGTATGGGCGGTACAAGATGTGCTGCTGTAACAAAAGATAATATTCTCTATATGTGGGGCGAGAACGGCTATAATAAGATGTTTGGAGAAGAATATAACGACTATTATGTAACTTCTCCTGTTAAGGTCATGGAGAATGTGAAGTCGGTTAGCCAAAATTACTATGAACATATTGCCGTTGTAACGCTTGACGGCGATCTATATACATGGGGCAGTAACAGCTTTGGTCAGCTTGGTACGGGCGACAAGGTTGATTGTTACGTTCATGCAAAAATAATGAGTGATGTTGTTGAAGCCGAGGTTGGAGGATTTTTCACAGGTGCGGTAACAAGCGACGGCAGCCTTTATATGTGGGGACAGAATAACCAAGGTCAGCTTGCTTTGGAAAATACGGATCTACAAACAAGTCCTGTTAAAGTAATGGAGGGGATCAGAGTTCCTGTACAAGAACCCGATGACAGCGACAGTGACACAGAAACAGAAACGGACACTGTAACCGAAACCGATATTCAAAGCGATACGGCAACGCAAACAGATACAGTAAAGGAAACCGATACCCAAAAGCAGACTGATACAGCAAAGGAAACCGATACCCAAAAGCAGACTGATACTGTAAAGGAAACCGATACCCAAAAGCAGACCGATACGGCAAAGGAAACAGATAGCCAAAAGCAGACAGATACAGAAACGGAAACAGACACCCAAAAGCAGACAGATACGGCAAAAGAAACAGATACCCAAAAGCAGACCGATACGGCAAAGGAAACCGACAGCCAAAAACAGACTGATACAGCAAAGGAAACCGATACCCAAAAGCAGACAGATACAACAAAAGAAACAGACACCCAAAAGCAGACAGATACAGCAAAGGAACCCGATACCCAAAATCAGACAGATACAGTAAAAGAAACAGACACCCAAAAACAGACTGATACAGCAAAGGAAACAGACACCCAAAATCAGACAGATACAGTAAAAGAAACAGACACCCAAAAGCAGACTGATACAGCAAGGGAAACCGACACCCAAAATCAGACAGATACAGTAACGGAAACAGACAGCCAAAAGCAGACAGATACAGCAAAGGAAACAGATACCCAAAAGCAGACAGATACGGCAAAGGAAACAGACAGCCAAAAGCAGACAGATACGGCAAAGGAAACAGACAGCCAAAAGCAGACTGATACAGCAAGGGAAACAGACAGTCAAAAACAGACAGATACAGTAAAAGAAACAGACACCCAAAATCAGACAGATACAGTAAAAGAAACAGACACCCAAAAACAGACTGATACAGCAAAGGAAACAGACACCCAAAATCAGACAGATACGGCAAAGGAAACAGACAGCCAAAAGCAGACTGATACGGCAAAGGAAACCGACACAGGTACGGACACACAAACCGATACGGAAAATGTTAATTCACCCGATGTACCCTCTTCGCCGGATATTCCGAAAATCAAGGGCATATACGGAGATGTCAACCGTGACGGCAAAATAACTGCACAGGATAGTCTGCTTATACTAAGGTTTACGATAGGACTTAAAAAACTTGACGACATACAGATGCTACTTGCGAATGTAAACGGCGACAGCAGGGTCACGGCGGCGGATTCGCTTGCGGTGCTGAGGTATTCTGTCAAGCTTAACAGCAAGGGAGTTACGGGGGAAAAGGTGATGTAAAATTATCAAAACCTACTTGACAACCTTCACAACATATGATACAATCAAAATGCCGCTTATCACGGGGTTTATAAGTCGGGGTATATCCTGCTCCCGTCAAGTCGTTCCTTTATAGGGGGATTGATGAATGATAGCGAGTCTTAAAAGAAAGTGCAGGTGTCTGCAAAATGTACGCAATTATAGAAACAGGCGGAAAGCAGTACAAGGTTGAAGAAGGCAGTGTAATCTTCGTTGAGAAGCTCAACGCTGAGGACAATGCAACAGTTGACTTTAAGGTAGTAGCATTCGCAACAGAGGGCGAGTTCCTCGCAGGTAATCCGTATGTTGACGGTGCAGTTGTAACAGGTAAGGTTCTCAAGAACGGTAAGGGTAAGAAGATCACAGTTTCTACTTACAAGCCAAAGAAGGGCGAAAAGAGAAAAATGGGTCACAGACAGCCCTATACACAGGTTGAGATCACAACCGTTTCCAAGTAATGACTGAGATAAATTTCTATACAAACAAAAACGGAGATCTTTTGGGTTTTCATGTCCACGGTCACAGCGGTTATGCCGATGAGGGCGAGGATATTGTTTGTGCGGCAGTAAGCTCGGCTGTTTATTTGGTTATAAATACCATAACCGATGTATTGCATATAGACGCAGAGGTTGAGGTTGACAGCGGAGATGCGGTGCTGAGGATTTTATCGAAGAACGCAGCGGCTTGCAGAGATATTCTGCAGGGGTTAAAGCTGCATATGCTCAATTTGGAGGAGCAGTATAATAAGTTTATTATCGTTAAATATACGGAGGTGTAAGTAATGTTACAGGTTAATATTCAGCTTTTTGCTCATAAAAAAGGTATGGGTTCTACAAAGAACGGCCGTGACTCAGAGTCTAAGCGTCTTGGAGTTAAGCGTGCAGACGGTCAGTTTGTACTTGCAGGAAACATTCTTGTAAAGCAGCGTGGAACACACATTCACCCGGGCGAGAATGTAGGCCGTGGCTCCGACGATACATTGTTCGCTAAGGCAGACGGTGTAGTACGTTTTGAGCGTTTAGGCCGTGACCGCAAGAAGGTATCAGTATATCCGCAGGCATAAGCGGAGTTTGATACGCAGAGCATAAATATTATGGAGCGATGTAAAAGTCGCTCCTTTTTGTTTTTTACAATAATCAATGCTATGGAGAAATCGAAAAAAGCTTCAGAGAATACTGTATTCCGTATGGCAGGATTTCAGCCATATCCCGGTAATCCATATTATTGTCAATGATATGACGGTACTAAAATGAGAAAAAAGGGTAGCAGTGGGCGGTATGGGTATGGTATAATGGTTTAAAATAAAATTTACGAAAAGGAGTTTTATTAATGGATATTATTTCTTTGATTCAACAAAAGTACGGAAATAATTATCAATTATCTCCACCCTTAAACAGTAGTCAATATGATGAAGCGAAGGCTATTTTGCCTGAAGAATTGCTGAATATCATGAAAATTTCAAATGGAATCGAAGAAACCATGATCACCCCCAATACAGGAAGAATTGAAGTAATTGGCAGTATTATTTATTCATATGATGACATAAAAAAATGGACGACTTTTTATTATGCTGAATATGGCTACGAAGGTATAGTTTTCGCTGGTGATGGAGCAGGAGGAGAATTTTTCATTAAACCTAATGGACAAATTTATTACTATGAATACATAGGAGAAGATGGAGAATTATTTGCCGACAGTTTATCGGACTTTTTTAAACGTTTACCAGAGTTTGATTTTACTAATTAAACCAAATCTCCTTAGTAGTAAAACCCCCAGTTTTTACTACTATTCTACTACTAACGACTTCCGCATTTTGCCCCATTTTGCAAAGAATTGTAATTTTCGCCCCACTCTGTCAAAGCAGCTATAAACCCCGAACGCCCTCGCATAATGCGGCATTTCAAGCCATTTTACAGCAATTCGAGAAAGGAAAATTATATGATTAGAGTAATGTTCATCTGCCACGGCAATATTTGCAGAAGTCCGATGTGCGAATACATTTTTAAAGATATGGTGAGAAAACTCGGAGTGTCGTCCGATTTTGAGATAGCCTCGGCTGCAACAAGCCGTGAAGAAATAGGCAGTGATATTTATCCTCCCGCAAAAAAACTATTGAAAAGCAAGGGTATTCCATTCGGTACACACCATGCAAGACAGGTAACAGCGGAGGATTATAAGAAGTACGACCATTTGATTATTATGGAGAGGTATAATTATATAAATCTATGCAGAATTATTAAAGACGACCCCGAAGATAAAATAGCGCCCTTGCTGTACTTTGCAGGTGTACAGGGAGATATAGCCGACCCGTGGTACTCGGGCGACTTTGAACAGGCTTATGAGGATATAGTAAAAGGCTGTGAGGGGCTGCTTAAATATCTTGGGTATTGATATTTGTTTTGACAGAAAAATAAATAACGGAAAGAGGGTATATTATGGATAACGAGAAGGTTTTTAACAGAAATGTATTTAAAGCAATATTTGTTGTTACGGGTATAATTCTGTTTTGCGGCGGTCTGTCTGATGAAAATGTTTTTTTGACATTTATCGGATTAATATGCGTGGTTGTAGGTTTTACGGGAAAAAAGAAAACCTATAATACAAGTACAGAAATACAAAGCGGAACTACACAGAATATGCCCGAGAATACCACAACAATAAAATCCGCAGACCTCGGTTCAAATAACTATCATAGAAGTGTGGAACATACAGACTATTGCCCTATATGCAAAGAGCGGTCATCAAACGGCTACTGCTCAAAGTGCGGGTATAGGTTTTAGTGAAAGTGTGGAGTTTGGAGAGTGGAGTTGTTTTTAGTTAGGAATTAGGAGTGGGGTTGTTAGCTCAAAGTTTATAGTTCAAAGCTTGGGGGAGATGTAGACGTTCCACTTTGAGTTATGGACTAACAACTATTCTTCACTATTCATTATTCATTCTTCAATATTCATTAATTCCGTGTGGAGTTGTTTTTAGTCAGGAATTAGGTGTTAGGAATGATTTTTAGTTCATAGTAAGAAAAGAAAGGAATTTAACAGATGTTTGTAGATATAGCTAAAATTAAAATTAAAGCCGGTGACGGCGGCGACGGCGCTGTTGCTTTTCACAGAGAGAAATATGTTGCGTCGGGCGGTCCGGACGGCGGCGACGGCGGCAAGGGCGGAAATATAGTTTTTGTGGCAGACGATAACCTCAGTACCCTTGCAGATTTCCGTTACAAAAGAAAATATTCTGCTCCTAAAGGCGAAAACGGCAGGGGCGGCAGGTGCAACGGCAAGAAAGCCGAGGATTTAGTTATTAAAGTACCGAGAGGAACTGTTATAAAGGACGCCGAAACAGGCAGAATTCTTGCAGATATTTCCTCGGACGAGCCGACAGTTGTTGCAAAAGGCGGTAAAGGCGGCTGGGGAAATATACATTTTGCAACCCCTACTCGTCAAACACCTCGTTTTGCAAAGCCCGGTATGCCCGGAGAGGAGTTTGACGTACAGCTTGAATTAAAACTCCTTGCAGACGTGGGACTTGTGGGATTTCCTAATGTCGGAAAAAGTACGCTTGTATCCGTTGTGAGCGAGGCAAAGCCCGTTATTGCAAATTACCATTTTACAACAATAACTCCTGTACTTGGTGTTGTACGATTTGGCGAGGGAGAATCGTGCGTTATGGCTGATATTCCCGGACTTATCGAGGGTGCATGGGAGGGCGTCGGACTTGGACACCAATTCCTGCGTCACGTTGAAAGATGCCGTATGCTCGTTCATATAGTTGACGTATCGGGCAGCGAGGGCAGAGATCCGAAAGAGGATTTCCGCACAATAAACGAGGAATTAAGAAAGTTTAACCCCGAGCTTGCAGAACGTCCGATGATAGTTGCAGGCAACAAATGCGATCTTGCCGAGGACGATCAGATAGAGGATTTCAGAAAATTTATTGAGGATCAGGGTTATAAATTCTTCCCTATCATGGCGGCTATCCGCTATGACGTAGATCCGCTTTTACAATGTATCCGTGAGGAGCTGTCAAAACTTCCGCCTATAACAAGGTTTGAGGCTGAGCCTATGCCGATAGCAGAGGTTGACAAGAGTAAACGTAACGAGATAAAAATTACAAACCATGACGGAGTATATTTTGTAGAGGGCGAATGGCTTATACGCATAATGAATTCCGTAAACTTCGACGATTACGAATCCTTACAGTATTTCCAGAGAGTTCTTATAAATTCGGGAGTTATAGACGCACTTTATGACGCAGGAATAGAAGAGGGCGACACAGTGTCGATTTATGACTTTGAGTTTGAGTTTGTAGATTAACGGGTGATAAAATGCGATTGCTTGACAGAAATATAGATCTCCACGAGGTAAGTCCGCTAACCCTTGCTTTTATAGGTGACGGAGTATTTGACCTTTTGGTACGGGAAAAGCTTGTATGTGAGGCTAACCGCCCCGTGGGTACGCTTAACAGTGAAAAGATAGCCGTTGTAAACTGCAAGGCACAGGCAGACGCAGCTAAGAAACTGCTTGAAGTGCTTGACGAGGAGGAGATGTCCGCATACAGACGAGGCAGGAACGCCCGTGCGATGACTGTGCCGAAAAATGCAAAGAAAAGCGATTATCACAGTGCTACGGGGCTGGAGGCACTTTTTGGGTATCTTTATCTAAAAGGGGATATTGACAGGATACGCGCGCTTTTTGCAATAATAGAGGAGAGAGGGTAAAATATGAGAGATGAAAATATGTTCAGGTATCGTCTTGAACAAAGGATACTTCCACGTTCGTTTTATGAGGGAAAGGAGAATTTTCTTAATTCTGTTCTTGATAAGAATGGAAAATTCTTTTCTGATATAATAACGCTTTTTGCGCCGCACGAGAGTACAATATATAATGAAAAGGACTTTACGGTAACGGCAAAGCATTTAAGCTATCGTGAGGACGATGAGGTAAAGAAAAAACTTTATCTTGTTATAGTTGATATGCCGCAGCCCGAGGAGGTACTTTTGTGCAGGAGGCTGTACTTTTGTTATGAGGAGTTTAGCAAGACGGCAAAATATTATACGTCTGAATTATCACTGAGGGGCGATTACTTTATGTGCGCTGTAAACAGTAACGACACAAGGAGTAACTACGGAAAAGCCCCTAAAGACCTTGAACTTGAATTCAGAAAGATAGGAAATATGTTTTTAAAACAGCTTATAGGGAAAAATTGAGATAAAAAATATATAAAAATAAATGTTATGCGGTGGTTTATGAAAATAAGATGAATTTTGTTTTCACAAAACTATCGCATAAATTTGTTAAAATAAAATATATTTCTACACAGTTTTTATAAAACGTGTATTTAAGGCTTTATATATTGGCAGAAATGCACAAAAGAAACACGAAAAATTTTTTGAAAACATTTCTAAAAAACTATTGGAATTTTAGTTAATGTGTTATATAATTTATATGTATATTACTACCCGTATGCGGTAGTGCGTTTTTTGACCGTATAAAAGGCGGAAAACGGGGATTATTTATTAAGTATCTTTTTAGAAAGGGTGACAGCAAATGAAAGCTTACCACAGTTACGTTCGACAAAAGAACTCTAAACGCGGTATTGCTCTCTCAACAGCAATGGCGGTATGTATAATACTTGCGCTGCTGACAGCTATTCTGGTTTCAATGGCGACACTGAATATCACTACAACTCAGACGTCAATAAGCCAGAGAGAGTCATATATCCAGGCTAAGAGTGCAATCGCTTTTGCCGAATCGTACTATGCAAAGAACCCCGATCAGATCCCGGGCAATGCCGAGGGTGAAACAGGGGGAGAGGCTCTGTTCGTGTTTAAGGACAATGTTATTGCACACGGTGCAAATGTGTATATAACAAGCACCAGTTCATCTCCAAATCTGGTGCCGGCTGCGACAGTAGAAGACCTCAAAGCTAAAGCGCCTGATACCTATCTTGAGGTAAAGAACACAGGCGCAGTTGTGGATATTTCCGCATATTGTAAGTACGGAGAAGGAGATTCATATAAACTCAACAAGGAGTTTGAGTATGATCCGTCTCATCAGGCAAAACCAAATACATTTACAGGTAACATTTTGTATAATGCAACAAGCGATACACGTTATCTGCGTATCCATGTAAGAACATCAGCTGCGTTCTATAACGAGCCGTACATCTATACATGGGGTAACTATGTAGAGAGCAATATTCCTACAAAAGACGAGGATATTCAAAATACCGGTATAGCATATCCGTTCGGCGGTTCTGCTTCCGTAAATAAGTTGTCATACGATCCTAATTACGGCAGCGAGAAGTTTTCGGGCGAGTGGATAGACTCCGAAGACCCCAATCTTGCAGGTCCTACCGGAACAATGGAATATGAGGGCAACGGTTGGTTTGTAAGCGAGATCCAATTCTCAAGCAGCAACAAGCTGAACTATATCAACGCTATCGTTACCCGTAAGGGAGCTATGCGTAAGAGTTCAGGTTTCGACGGCGCGACAGCTCAGTCCTGGGAGATATTTGATATTCCTGTACCAAACGATAACGGAACAGGTAACGGTACAGATGTGTATATTACACTTAACCAGCCTAACCTCCGTGACGCGCGTATGGTAGGAGAAAAGTCAACCGGCTATAAATGGGTAGATACTGCAAGGAGCAGAGAATATAATTCCAATGACTCGACAGGTACAGACGAAATGACATTCCTCTTCGAGGACAGTAACTGGGGTAAAGGCGATATTGATACATTTGCTCAGTTCTGTTCCGAGTGGTATACGATTTATACAAAGCAGGTTTCTGCAATCGTTCACTACAAGAAAGCAGGCGTAACCGATAACAGTGCCGGCAAGGCTGGATTTGGATACGAAGGCTACGGCTGGTGGAGAAAGGTTTCGCGTAATTTCGACGATACTGTAACGACAGATGACGGCAGAGTTTATTACTTCGGCAGCGGTACAGGCACAACACTCAGCTATACATCTGACGGTTCCGATATGGTAACAGAATTGTTTGTAGTTGAGGGTACAAATTCAAGCGGTACCAATATAAGCGCCGAGTTTGGCGATGAAAATTCCGCTAACGAATGGCTTGTTAATCAGTGCGCAGATTCTTCTGCTCCCGACTATATTACAATCAATGCAAAGGCAAACGAAATGCCTGTTGATAATGTAGTTCCAACAACTATTGATTACAGTGCTTCAATTATAACAAGCGCAGGAGCTGACCCAACTCCCGGATCATCAGGCGGCAGCGGTTCGGGTGGCAGCGGTTCGAGCAGCGAACCCGATCCTTCGGGCACTGCAAATACAAACGCAGCGCTTGAATATGAAAACCTTGTAAAAGTTCCGACTGCAAAGAGCGGCGATACTCAGTCTATCGCTACATGGGGTATAGCAGGCGACTTCCCCGGAAACAACTGGGCAAGAGGCGATGGCGGAAGCGAAACTAAATACTACAACTACCTTTACAAAACGAGCAGCGATGGATATATTCATTCGTATACATTTAAAAACCTGGCTGCAGGCGACTATATGTATAAGTTTGTATCGATGTATGAGGACAGCGGCGAGTTCAAAGGCGACGAGATATGGATCGGTGATCCTGCTGCGTCGAATTCCGATCACAATGCAACTCTTCACGTTGAGAACGGATATAATATTACATTGAGATTTGACCGTTTCAACGGCGTTATCCTTGATCCTATCTATGAGAAGATCGGTGTCGATTATGTTGATCCGTCAGGCGAAAGCTATCGCCTGTTCTGTGATGAGAACAACTGGGGTCGTGACCCGGGTTCTTCCGATAGTATGCATTACTTCAGCAAGGGTTACGCAATGAATATGGAGGCAGACAATTATACCTTCTACACAGACATTCTTACAAAGGGCGGTCATACCGAACATATGAAGGTTGTAAGAGAAGTACCGGGCAGCGAAGGTCTTGGATCTTCCGGCTGGAGCGGAAACTCATGGCCCGGTGAGGATTGTACTGTTACTATCCCCGGCACGAATATGGATAGTTATTCCGTACGTGTTTATTTTGATGAAATTAACAAAAATGTCTGGACTGACGAGCCTGTGCTGATGGGCGATATTTCTTCCGACAAATTCTATGTAGTCGGTTCGTTCAATGCAGGAAGTAATTATGAAGATGTAACATCAAACAAATTCTACCTCGGCGACACACCAAAAATAGAAGGCAACTATGCAGTTTATGAAGTTGACTTGGGTAAATTCGAGATAGGCGACTATTGGGCAAAGGTAATTGCAGTAAACGACGAGAGTGCCGGAGCAATCAACTGGGATAACTCATGGGGCGCTCCGAACGGTGAAGGAGTTACTGCAGGTTCGGATAAGGAAAACGTTTCTTTCTCGACAGATCATGTATATTATATAAAGATCAGATTTGAATATGATCTTACAAATAAGACAAAATCAAAGATAACCTATACAAAAACACCTGTTTCCGATGATACCGTAGTTACATCTGTACAGGTAGGTTTCCTTAACAAGCAGCTTGAAAATGTAAATGAGCCTCACGATAAAACGCAGTTTGCGACACCTTGGTCGGAAGTATATGTTACATATACAACACCGAGAGGAATGCAGGTCGATACACAGATAGACTTAAGCAATGCAACAGAGGGTGTAGTATGGGCTAAGCTCCCGAGTGATGCGTATGATGTTTATTTCAGCAATAAGACCTACGATCTTAAGGGTACCGAAGGCTACGAATATACGGAGAAACTCCCGAATTCAAGAATAACAAATAATTTCCCGAAATTTGTTCCGATATCTTACGATGAAGATACGGATCATAACAAGCAGTGGAAGTTCGGAGATACTGATTTCTACCGTTCCTATACAAATCATGTAGATGACTTCCATACACCGACCGGCGGCGCACAGATGGTATGGGTAGGTTCTTATCAGAATAACTACTACAATGTTCCGATAGTAAACCTTCTTAAAGAAATACTCGGCACAACCGGCAATTATGCATTCTCGGCATATCCTTATACAGGCGCCGAAGGCGACAAGATGAAGATAGACGGACAGAACTGTGTATTTGATAGAAAAAAATATATTAAATACCAAGGTGAAGTTTACTTCTATATTCCAAGTACAACAGGATATTCCTATCTTGTCTGCCAAGGTAGTACAAGAGACGGTGGCGGATATTTGAAAGAAAATGAGTTTGCTCTTGAAGATGGCGTTTGGGGAGATACGCCTACAAAGATGAATAACAGACAGGGCGCGATCTTTACCTCAGATGGTTCTTACTATGACGGCTCATCAGCTGCTCACGATTACGGCGGATATACGCCTAACTGGTATACAATTAAACTCCCTGTAACAGATGAGTTTACAATTGAAAATATTAAAGGCGTTGTAAGCGATGGTTACGGCGTTATTTCAGGAAACTCCTCTAAAACACAGGTTGCTAAAGCAGGCGATTACTTTAACCGTCCGGTATATATCTATTACGATAAGGACTACCAAGGTAATACAAGCGTTAAAACATATACATATGATACAGAGTTCGGAAGTGTTGATACCAATAAAGACGGTATGGTAAATGTTTACTTTAACAAGCCAAGTGATTGGAGCGATAACGTTAAAGTGCATGCTTACAGTATTATAGGTGCAGCAGCAGACCAAAGTATCAGTGTTGATGGAACTGACGCAACATCCGGTCATAACTACTATCACTTTGAGTTTAATGCAGGCGAATTCTGTTTCTTCAGGTTCTACGATGGAAACGATCCGGGCAAGACTACCGAAGTATTGACTTTGACAGGTGAGGAAAACGGAGATCATCAGTATAAGATTCTTTGCGATGCTGCAAACGGAAGCAGCAGCGAGTTCACATATTATCTCCACCCGCATTCAAAAGCACTTTACGCTTGGCAGGAGGCTCGTTCTGCAAAGTTCGCTTCAACTATTCCAAGATCATACACTTATAGTACAAGCGGCTATGAAGCAGGAACAACTGCTCCGCTTAAGTATCTCGAACAGCTTGAAACAGACGCAAAGACTTATTATGAAGGTTCGTCGTGGACAGATGATGCCGCAGCAGGCTATTTTGATAAAGCAACAGCTGCAAGAACATTTGCGCAGGCTATCAAGAAAGCAAGAGTTTACATTGCGGCAGATCCGACAACATCAGACCCGATTGAGAGCAATTATATATTCCCCGAGAGAGAATCAAGAGATGAGATCCTTTCTTACGAACCACGTTGGGTATCTTCTCTTAGATATGTACATGACGAGGCTATGAAGCTTTACGATAGGAGTGCAGATGACGATATAACATCAGATCTGTACGCTTTTGCAGATGAAATTGAGAAGATCATTAAGTTCCCTGAAACGATACTCAACCCTGCAGCTATTCAGATCATAGTAGATAACCAGCCTGTTTATGAGGAGCTTCACGAAGATCCTTCAGATCCAACAGCGGTTACATCTACTGTTAAGAATGGCGACTGGGATATAGGTAAGATTCGTCTTTACACAGAACAGGCAGGCACTATCAAAGAGGCCGGACTTAAGCTCATTGAAACAACACAGTCTTCCGAAGGCTTCTATGCTTATGTATTTATGGCAAGTAAATTCCAGACTGTAGCGACAGATCCGCTGAAGTTTAACGTAGGCAGAGTCACAGATGTACCTACTGAGGTTTACTCACTTACACCGGGTACAACTTATATCTACCATACAGCAACAGGCGAGTTTGAAGAGGATAAAGCAGTTCATACAATTACTTGCTTTTACAATGAACTTGTAAAGGGCGGTAAAGGAGATGCATACGGAAGGTATGAATCTAAGAGCTACGGCGAGAAGATCGTTATTATGTTCCTGCACGATACGACTGTTAAGTATGGCACAACAAGTTATACAATTTTGGCAGGAGCTTATACAATAAACGGTTCTTATCCGAACTTTAAGAACGATTTCTCAAGCAATGCTAACACAGGTATTAACCTCTTTACAGACGCTGCAAAGAACTATTTCAGCAATCCTAAGGTTTCCGGACTTACGAAAAGCACTACAATACCTGCGTACCAAGATTATTCACCGGGTACTGTAAGCGGCGGCGGCGACGATATTGATATAGTTGCGAAAAAGCTTGACGGTGCAGGTGCATATACGTTTGAAACAGACGCTTCAACAGGACGTATAAACTTCAGATGGAGCAATACTAAGACATCAACGGGCGCGACTGCAGATAAGTTGACTCTCCCCGGAAATGTTTCCCTTAGTGCAGGTGTTGCAACAGTAGCTGTAAATAATCTTGATCTCAACAGTTATGAGTTCCATATTGAGGCTAAGAAAGTTACATTCTTCTGCGACACCAAGATTACAACAAGCGCAGGCACATTTACTATTTCTCATGGTACGTATATTTTCAACAATCTTTCCAGTTCTGCAACTCTTGTTCCGATAGACTTGAGCACAACAGGTACTGCACACGATTGGAGAAAGAGCTATATCCTCGTAGAGGAAGTAAAGACCGATCTGGGAGGAGGTAAGTTCGTTGTTAAGTAATTATTTTCACAGTAAGAAAAAAAGCAAAAAAGGCTTTACGCTTGTTGAGGCAGTTTGCTCGGTAATGATACTTGCAATAGTATTTGCCGGTGTACTCAACTCGGTAGCATTTGCAAGACAAATGGTGTTTACTGACAACGTAAGAGATAAGGCATCAGACAGAGCACAGATCGTAGCAGATGAGATGATAACTATCTGTACAGGTAAAAACCCTGACGATCCTAATCTCGCATCAGTTTTAGCTGATATAGAGTCGGAAGTAAATTCTATAATCAACAATGCCGATGACCCGCAGTATGATAATGTCGGAATAGTTACACTGGTTAGTTCGCTTACAGGTGTAGATGCTTATAACCCTGCTTACAATCCCGAAATACAGGTTACTGTTGAGCCGGTATCTGAAACTATGTCAGATGCGGCAATTGACGGTATAGATACAAAAGATACTACTCAGGCAGGCTGGAATATTACGCTAAGAATTTACTATCAGGCTATCGGCGGTCAGGATAACTGGCAGGCAACAGAAATCTCTGCTTTTGCACCATATACTTATGTATCTTGATGGTGCGGCATTGTGAAAGGTGGTCAAATGATGAAATTTAAAGATTTTTTCAGAAGATATAAAGGCAGAGATAAGAAAGGTTTCACAGTCATAGAGATGATAGCAGTTGTAGCTATACTGGCAATTACATCAACTGCAACTATCAGCGTATTCCTTGCTGTAAGAGATACGGTAAGAGATACGGGTCAAGTAACAACTGATCAGTTCAATATTTCTCAGATTGAGAAGTATATCAGAAATGAACTTCAGGTAGCTTCCGAACTTGATATATATGATAGAGATGGCACTACAAACAATCCTGTAGTACCCACAGGACGTTCTCTGAAAGAGGACGATGAGTATATGGTTTATGATGCAACCAATAAGTGCGTTCACTTCATACGAATGGTTAATGAGGGCGGTACGTTGAAACCGAAAACCAGACTCACAATAGACAGTGTTTCCTATGTTAGTATTAAGATTACTCCTGTAAACTACAAGGCTATTCAGGATTATCAGGCTGCTATCGATGCAGGCGGTACAGCGACAGACCCTGCAAAGAAAAAGCCGCTCAAGCTTTTCTATGAAAGACTTGGTACACGACAGAACCTCCATACTGCCCCGAACTGTTATGGGGTGTTGCTGAGGAGGGCGTAACTCCTGATGGCTTTACTCCGGATAATTCCACGATACTTGTATTCCACAGCGACTACTCTAAGGATACAGAATCAACCTAATTCTTCTGACAAAAAAATTGTCCCCGTCGTAATGGCGGGGGCTTTTTTCATAGCAATGAACCGATATGTGCAATTGCGGTGTCTGAATATAGAGTTTGGCAGGTTTCGTCAAGCTTACTTACGGCAAGAGCGTCACACGGCAAAATTGTTCCATATTCGCATAAGTATCGTTTGAGTGCTGCGTCATATCGTCGATTAAAGCCGAGAACAAGGTAATATCCGTCTGTTTCGGAGTGGTATAAAGTGCTTTTGCACCGAAATCCTACTTCATGCAAATGCTTGATGACAATTAGTAATGTCTGGGCATTGCTGATGTGGATAAGACGATACTTGATGTTTTCTTTAACACGGTACTTTTTGTGGATATTTGTCTCGTGAACAGTTACCAAAAGAAAACACCCACTGCCGTATGGAAGAGTTTCAACAGACAGACGCTTGCGATAAGCGTGTATCCCTGTTTTTACTAAGGCAAGAGATATAATCTCCCTGATGAGTGCAGCGTGTGCAGAGTTTTCCATATTCAGGGTATCAGCCTCAATTTCAAAAACATCAAGATCGTCGCTTTGTAAAGTTATTAGCAGCCGATTGCTGTCGAGCCGTTCAATAATCATAAAAAAGTCCTCCCGAAATGCTTATAATACTATAATATAATATGCGGCACGTTTCTGACAATGAAAAAATATTTCCACTTGGAAATTAGGAATGGGGAGTGTGCATAAACTAATAAACATATGAAATATTAAAATTAAGAATACTCCCTCAGTCAAAGACAATGTCAGTAAAGCTGACTGAGGGAGTATTATCAATTCAGACAAAAATAGTACTAATGTTTTGAAAAAATTCCTTTTGCACAGTCTGAATGGGGAGTTATTATGATTAAAAGTTGAAAAATATAAAAGTATATCATTTGAGTGAAGCTTTGAGAGTTATTACAAAATCCTTTAGTTTCAGATAGTAATTTATGTGAACATTGAATTACGCACTTTGAAAAACTAACTATAAACTACATTCTATGGGCTTGAAACTGCTGGATATAAAATTCAAATTCCAAATAGCCAAATGTTGAAAAAATTTAGTGAAAATATAGTAAGTAACCGATAACCTTTACAAAATTAACAAAAATAATTTTGCGAAACTATTGAAAAATACTTTTAATCGTGCTAAAATATTGTTAGAAGTCGAGAACTTCAGAATATTCGGCAAAATTATTGAAAAGGAGATAATTATTATGAAGAATTTGAAAAAAGGCGTAGCTCTTGCTATGGCTGCATCTCTCTCAGTATGTGCATTTGCAGGCTGTAACACTAAAGACAACGGCACATCTACACCTGCTGAAACAACAGGTTCAGGCGAAACAACATCAACTGTTGCTGCCGACGCAACGGGCGGTAAGGTTTATTACCTTAACTTTAAGCCTGAGCAGGCTGAGCTTTGGACACAGCTTGCTAAGACATATACAGAGCAGACAGGTGTTACAGTAAAGGTTGATACAGCTGCTTCGGGTACATACGAGGAAACACTCAAGGCAGAAATGGCTAAGTCTGAAGCTCCTACACTCTTCCAGGTAAACGGACCTGTTGAGCTTGCTACATGGACAGACTACTGCTATGACCTTAAAGACACTTCTATTTACAAGAACCTCAAGAGTGATGACTTTGCTCTTATCGAGAACGACGCTGTTAAGGGTGTAGCTTATGTTATCGAGACTTACGGTATCATCTACAACAAGACACTTCTTAACGATTACTTTGAGACGGACGGCGCAGTAGTTAAGTCTGTTGACGAGATCAACAACTTTGATACATTCAAGGCTGTAGTTGAGGATATTCAGGCTAAGAAAGATGAACTTGGTATCGAGGGCGCATTCACATCATCAGGTATGGATTCAAGCTCTGACTGGAGATTTAAGACACACCTTGCTAACCTCCCGATTTACTACGAGTATAAGGCAGACGGTATTGACTCAACAAGCGCTATTAAGGGTACATACCTTGATAACTATCATGATATTTGGGATCTCTACATTAACAACAGTACTTGCGATAAGACGATGATTTCTTCCAAGACAGGTGACGACGCAGCTTCAGAGTTTGCTCTTGGCGAGGCTGTATTCTATCAGAACGGTACATGGGCATATGCTGATTGTATCTCTGAGGGTCTTACAGATGACGATCTCGGTATGCTCCCGATCTTCATCGGCGGTGAGGGCGAAGAGAACCAGGGTCTTTGCACAGGTTCCGAGAACTATTGGTGCGTAAACAGCAAGGCTTCCGAGGCTGATATTCAGGCTACACTTGCATTCCTTGATTGGGTTATCACAAGCGATGAAGGCAGATCATGTCTTGCAAACGACATGGGCTTTGTAACTCCGTTCTCAACATTTGACGATGGCTATCAGGCTGATAACGCTCTTATCAAGGCTGCCAACGAGTACATTGCTGCAGGTAAGACTGCTGTTTCCTGGAACTTCTCTACAATTCCGTCTGAGAAGTGGAAGGACGACGTTGGTAATGCTCTTCTTGAGTATGCTCAGGGGACAGGCGAGTGGGACGCAGTTGTTTCTGCATTCGTAGATGGTTGGGCAGCTGAGTATGAGGCTGTACACGGCGCTGCAACTCCCGACGCATAATTAGAGGATACACTGATAGAATCTGCCTGATAGTAAGGCGAACGATTTGATCATTAATTCCTTAACATATCTTTCATATTAAAAAAGAGAGAGTGGACGGAACTGCTCCGTTCACTCTCTGTAAGTTAAAGCACAAATAATATATTTAAACACCAAATAAACTAAAAGTACGGCAGTTGCCGAAAAGGTGGTTTTTCACAGATAAGGCGGCTGCGGCAATAGAGATGATATTATGTTGGATTTAAACAGACTTATCGTATATAGAGATATTCCGCACAGCGATTTAATGTATGATATGGCGGCTCTTATGAATGACGCAGATGTTTATTCGGATACAGATGAAAATAGGGATAAACTATACTGCTGTATCGGTAAGCTTGTACAGCTTGCAGGAGAGTACGGCTTTGAGGGGAATCTGTGGCAGAATTATCTGACATGGCTGCTTGTTAATCACGAAAACGGTTTCAGCACATCATGCGAAATTAAGGGTATTCCCGAGGGAACTATCCTCAGGCTTGCCGAGCTTGATTTTGGAATATTCAGACAGATGTTTTTGTATGATTTTAAAAGACTGAAAGCTGTCTGTGCCGACAGTGCCCTTGATATGGTGCTTAATTACAAGCGTTCCGATAATGCAGGTAAAATTTTCAACAAACGTATTCGTGACTGTATATGTTCGCTCAGCAGAACTCTTGCGGACAGTATAAATACACACGAGTTTACATGGTTTATGATACAGTTTTATCAGAGCTTTGGCGTTGGCAAGTTTGGTCTGCACAAGGCTTTCAGAGTTGTGCATAACGAGGGCGGTACAGCGCAGATCGTGCCGATAAACAATATCGCTCATGTAAAGCTTGATGACCTTGTTGGATATGAGAGCGCTAAGAAAAAACTTATAGAAAATACAGAGGCTTTCCTTAATGGCAAGCGTGCAAATAACTGTTTGCTGTTCGGTGACGCAGGTACGGGAAAATCATCGTCTATAAAAGCAATTCTAAATAAATATTACGGTGACGGACTTCGTATAATAGAAATATATAAACATCAGCTTTGCGATTTGAATGATGTTATTGCTCAGATAAAGCACAGAAATTATAAATTTATCATCTATATGGACGATCTTTCGTTTGAGGAGTTTGAGGTGGAGTATAAGTACCTCAAAGCTATAATAGAGGGCGGTCTTGAGAAAAAACCTCAGAACGTGCTGATATACGCAACCTCGAACAGACGACATATTATTAAAGAGAACTTTTCCGACCGTGAGGGCTGGAGCGGCGATGTACATAAAACAGATACTATGCAGGAAAAGCTGTCGCTGTCGGCACGTTTCGGAGTAACAATTTTCTTTGGTTCACCGATAAAGAAGGAGTACGAACAGATAGTAAGTACACTTGCAGAAAGAAACGGTGTAACTATGGAGAATGAAAAGCTTTTGCAGGAGGCTAACAGGTGGGCGCTTAACCATGGCGGAATGTCGGGCAGAACTGCTCAGCAGTTTATAGATTATCTGTTGGGACAGCAGTAGGCTTGCTTGTGAAAAGTTACCTTTTTCGGTAATTGCCGTACTTTATGTCCGAAGTATCGGACGAGAAAAATTTATAACAGGCTGATAAGAGGGGAAGATCAGAGTGAATAAAAAAGTTTTAAGAATATATTTTCCGCTTTTTGCATTGCCAACCTTAATAGCGTTTATTATCGGATTTTTAGTACCATTTGGTATGGGAATATATCTTTCTTTCTGTAAGTTCACCACCGTAAATGACGCAGAGTGGGTGGGTATGAGAAACTTCAAAGATATATTCGCAGACAAAGATTTTATCCACGCATTGTGGTACACGGCATTGTTTGCAGTAGTATCGGTTATTACAATAAATGTTTTTGGTTTTGCAATAGCTATGCTGCTTACAAAAGGCATAAGAGGAACAAACATTTTCAGAACGGTATTCTTTATGCCGAACCTTATCGGCGGTATCGTTTTGGGTTACATCTGGCAGCTTATTCTTAACGGAATACTTGCAAACTTTGACAAGACGCTTACATATAGTGCGACTAACGGTTTCTGGGGTATGATAATACTGATGAACTGGCAGCAGATAGGCTATATGATGATTATTTATATCGCAGGAATACAGAATGTTCCGGGCGAACTGCTTGAGGCAGCACGAATTGACGGTGCAACAAACGGTCAGGTGCTTACAAAGGTTATTCTGCCTATGGTAATGCCCTCAATCACGATTTGTACATTCCTTACACTTACAAACTCATTTAAGCTGTTCGACCAGAACCTCGCACTCACAAACGGTGCGCCGTCGAACAAGTCGGAACTGCTTGCACTTAATATTTATAACACGTTCTATGGCAGAGCAGGGTACGAGGGCGTAGGTCAGGCAAAGGCTGTTGTGTTCTTCTTCATTGTAGGAGCAATTGCAGTAGCTCAGCTTTTCTTCACACATAGGAAGGAGGTACAGCAGTAATGGCAGTATACAGACCAACTACTCTTCAAAAGGGCGATGAGCTGCCCCCGGAGATCGCAAAACTCGTTAAAGAAAGCGCACGCAAAAAGGCAGGCGGTGACAGCAGCAGAAAATCACCGTATTCCGGCTTGTGGTCAATTCTGCTCTCGCTTATATCGGTAATATATGTTATTCCGATAATATTGGTATTCGTCAACTCTTTCAAGAGAAAGGCATACATAAACAAAAGTCCGTTTACTCTACCGACAGAGAAAACGATAGTTGACCCACTTTTCAACAACTATACATCGGGTATGGAGAAAATCGGATTTGTATCGGCATTCGGTAACTCACTGCTGATAACAGTAGGCTCGGTTATTGTGATTATTCTCTGTACATCAATGTGCGGCTGGTACATTACAAGAGTAAACAGCGTATTCTCGAAGTGTATGTATTATCTGTGTGTATTCTCGATGATAGTACCTTTCCAGATGGTAATGTTTACACTTGCAAAAACTGCCGATACTCTCAAACTCGGCAATCCGATCGGTATTATTGTAGTGTATCTCGGATTTGGAGCGGGATTGGCGGTGTTTATGTTCTGCGGCTTTGCAAAATCTATACCTATTGAGATAGAAGAGGCTGCAATGATAGACGGCTGTAACCCTGTACAGACATATTTCCAGGTAGTAATGCCTATCCTCAAGCCGACTTGTATTTCGGTTGCAATTCTTGAGGCAATGTGGATTTGGAACGACTACCTCCTGCCGTCACTGGTTCTCGACAAAACAAAATATAAAACTATTCCGATAGCAATTCAGTATCTGAAGGGCGGATTTGGCTCGGTAGATATGGGCGCTATGATGGCTATGCTCGTACTTGCAATAGTTCCGATAATTATATTCTATCTGGTATGCCAGAAGTATATTATCGAGGGTGTTGTATCGGGTGCCGTAAAGGGATAATTTACTATTAGAAATTAAAGCAGCTCTATAAACAGGGCTGCTTTTTTTTGTGAAAAAAAGAGATTTTGAATTTTTTATGAATTAAATTAAAAGAAATGTTGACAATAGAAATGAAAAATTGTATAATTAACATATAGTTGTAATTCAAAATTCAATGTAAGGGAGGTATTATTATGGATTACGATTATAGCTACAATTATAATTCAAGCGACAATACAGTGTCCAACATTATTTCACTTTTAATGGCAATTCTTCTGATTGTTTCTTACTGGAAGATGTTTCAGAAGGCAGGTCAACCCGGCTGGAAGGCAATTGTACCGCTTTATAACGGTTATACATTGACTTCTCTTGTTTTCTCAAGTGGTTGGTATTTCTTACTGGCAATTGTACCGATTGCAAACATAGTTTTCTATTGCATGCTTTGTACAAGACTTGCAAAGGCTTACGGAAAGGGAACAGGCTTTGGAGTGCTTACGATTTTCTTCCCGTATGTATGTTTCCCGATACTTGCGTTTAGCTCTACCTCGTTCTATACAGGCAATCCTGCATTAGGCGGCGGTTATGGTTATAACGGTTACAACAACGGCTATAACAATATGGGCGGTTATCCGCAGCAGGGATATGACCCATATCAGCAGAACAACGGTTACGGTATGCCTAACAACAACTACGACCCGAATAATTACTACGGTCAGGCTACACCGAGCGGAACACCTATGCAGAATTATGATCAGAATGCTTACGGTCAGAATAACTACGGCCAGAACAATTATGGTCAGAACAACTTTAACCAGAATAATAACGGTTTCTAAAAAAATTATCGGGCAGTTAAGGCTGTCCGATTTTTTTGTTGTGTTTAAACTTGTGGTGTGGTATAATAAGCCTATATTTAAAAAAGAGGTGCAAAACAATGAATATGAAAAAATTGGCGGCGGCACTGCTTTCAATGTGTCTTGTGTTATGCTGTACGGCGTGCGGTGAGGAGGAAACTCCGGAAAATGACGCAGAGAAACAGGCTGCTGTTGCGAATATGGCGAGTCCGCTTACTATCGGAGATATGACGATAGATTTGCCACTGAATTTTTATGTAGTGGCTGATTCGAACGATACGGGAACCGATAAAATGCCTGTTGTGTATATGGATCAGTATCCAAAGAGAGAGGATAATATTACATTCACAATGACAGGCGAGAAACAGAACCCAGAGTATTACACAGCAACTGCAATAGATAATATTATGTCATCTCTGCTTGACGATTACAGCGGAGTAACCTCGTATATTCAAGATGAGTGCTGGGGATATACTGCCGTAAAAGCAAAATATAAGTTTAATTATGAGGGCAAGGAACGCCTGCAAACACAATATTATATTTTCACAGATGATGATATGTATTTGCTTACGTTTACCGCAGAGGACGAAACAGTTGACGCACAGTTTGAACAGGCAATAACTACGATTGTTATGGAGTAACAGTGATTGGCTATAAGTTCAAAGTTATTAGCTCATAGTTCGAAGAGAATAGTTCATACAGTTTACAAAAAAACTCCACACTCCACTCTCTAAAAAACTCCTCATTCCTAACTCAAAGAACTCCACACGGCAGTGATGAATAGTCAAAAATATAATCTTAAAACTTTGAGCTTTGGACTTTGAACTAACAATCCATTCCTAACTCTTAATAACCGTCCGAAATACCGCTTTTAAAAGCATAAAGCCGTACCATTCTTTCGGGCAGCCTGCTGATACACGCAACATCGCTGTAACTCAGAGGACGCTCACCGTAATCGTCCCTTATCTGCTGTTCGTCGATAAGCAGGCAGGAGGCAAAATAATCAGCCTCGTTTTCAAGCTTTTCTATCGGGATATCGGTACACTCCGTTAGCTGAAACGAGTTGGTTTTCCCGTGCAGTATGATATGCCCAAGTTCGTGTGCGGCAGTTACCCTCTGCTGTTCAAAGGGCAGATTGTCGTTAATGATGATTATGTAATTTTTCATGCACTTGAAGAAAAATCCGTTCACACATTCAGGCAAATCATAGTAAAAAACATTTATACCCAAAGCATCGCACAGCTCAAACGGGCAGGAAGTGCGGTGCTTTTTCTTTAGGCTTTTGACCTTTTCCTTGATGTAGTCCAATAGTACAACCTCACTTATCTTTCTTGCCGCTGTCGGGAATTACTACGGCGGCGGCAGATTTTATGGCAATAACTATTTTTTCTCTGTCCTCTGGTGTGATAGGCTGTCCGTTAAACATCAGCCCCTCCTGCGACATTAACATTCCCGTAAAATCCTCTATCACTTCGCCGACGTCCTGAGGAGTTTTTGTAAACCCGATAAGGTAGTCGGTTGTGGTGTCGAGTATCCTGCACAGTTCGGAGAGAAGAGCATTTTCGGGTTCACGTCTGCCCTGCTCGTACATTCCGATAGCTGACGGGCTGACTCCAAGCTTGTTTGCAAGTTCCTTTTGTGTAAGACCTTTTTTAAGTCTTAATTCACGAAGCCTTTGTCCGAATAAGTTTTCCACAATAAATCAATCCTTTGTTAATAAATAAAATGTTGCTAATATTATAACACACAAGTTGTGTAATTGCAAGAGGAATTTTTATTTTTTATTTTAAAGTACCATAGTTGGGACATAACAAATGAAAATGA
>CACWKD010000036.1 GCA_902761345.1 uncultured Ruminococcus sp.
TAAAGTGCTTAGAAAGAGTATTAATATTGATAAGTTTGATATACTCAAAGACAAGCTTGCAGACGTAAACTCGGACGGCAAGGTCAATGCAAAAGACGCGCTTCTTATACAGAGATATACAATAGGCTTGAAGAATACCGGAGCTGCGGGTACTTCTGCCGAATAAAAAGGAGAATATCTCAAATGAATATCAGCGAAAACATTTTATATATAACAGAAAAAACAACACAGTGGGAGTTTTTCAGAAACAAGTCTTATACCGCATTAATACAGCTTGCAGACGGAGAAACGGAGTACAATGTAAAGGGTAAAAAAGGTGTGGTATATAATATCCTTGAAAACTCCTATGAGAATGTTGCGGGAGCGGCGGCAGTAGTAACAGGCGTTGCAGGCGAGATGTGGCCAATAGGACAGTCTGCTCTCAAAAAGTACAAAATAGCCCCCGAAAACATTACGGCAGAACCGCAGAAAGTTGATACAGTTGAGGTGGATACAGTATTTGCAGGAGTGAGGATACCTGCCGATACAGAGTTTACGCTTGAAGTTGACTACGGAGAGAAAGCTGTTCTAAACGGCAACAGACAAGGTATCTCACACGGGGAGGGCGATTACGTTCTTGTTTTGGCAAAGGCTGCAGACGGTAAGCTTGTGCCCGACTTTTCCGACAGCGGACGTATCGTAAACGGCGAAATATTTGATAAGCTTTATAAGAAAATATAATTTAGTTCTATAAATGAGCAAATTAAAAAAATGCACAAAAGGGGGCGTCAGCCACCGACGTCCTTATCCCCCTTCCAAAGGTTCAATGTCATCAACTTAGTGTAATATACACTTGTATTATTATTTTGAATGAATGATTTATGCTTTTTACTCCTTCCGTCACGCCTACGGCGTGCCACCTTCCTCTTTGAGGGAGCTGTCAGCAAAGCTGACTGAGGGAGTTATACAAAAAGGCTAAAGTTGATGACATTACCCAAAGGTTGGTTGGGGGCGGGTTTGAACGAAAAGCTTTAGGTGTCATTTTGTGTAATTTAACAATAAAATAAAAAATTGCTCATTTATAGTTTAGTAAAAAGCTCAAAGCTTACAGTCCAAAACGGTAATAGTTTGACGGTAAGCTTTGAGCTTTGCACTGCCTGAAACATATATTGTGTAATTTCAGAAACTTCCTTGCACAATTTTGATGTTAATGTTATAATTATACAAAAATAAACACGCTTATGTTTTCAACATCAAATCAAAAGAATGTGGAAAAACATAAATAAATTTAAGGTTGTGATAAATAATGTCTATGCGTGATAAGGTAACCGTTCAGTGTCCGAAGTGTACCCGTTCGATAGAGGTACAGCAGTGGTCTGCTGTAAACGGAGATAAAAACCCTGTGGAAAAGAAAAAACTCCTTGACGGTACTCTGTTTACCGCTAAGTGTAAAAATTGCGGCAATACTGTACAGGTAGGTTATCCGCTTTTGTACAATGACCCAAAACAAAATATTATGATATGGCTTGTGTATGATGACGATGAAGTTAAACACGTTGCCGATTACTTTAAGTCAAGCAAATCGGGCGAGGGCGATAATAAGGCGGATATTTCCTGCCGTCAAAGAATTGTGCGTGACAGCTTCCGATTGAGAGAAAAGCTGATGATTTTTGACAGCGGTCTTGACGACAAAATCGTAGAAATAGCTAAGCTTGCATTTTCTCAGAGCGTGCAAAAGCAGAACCCTAAGGAGAAGATCGCAGCGGCGTTTTTTACAAATGAGGGCGGAGAAAATCATGTAGAAATTTACTCGGCGGGCGGAAACGCTTTTACGGTTGCTTTGTCCGACGATATTTACAGATCCCTTGAAGATACATATTCGGGTAAGGCAAGCTATGCCGAGGACAGGGTCTATATTATAGACGATGTATGGGCGTTACAGCTTTTGAGAGAATACAACTCTGAACACAGATAATGTGACAGAAAATTTTTGTGCGGTGTGGTAAGATATTTTTGACAATAATAATGGGCAAATTTGCCCCAAAGGAGTATTTATGGAGAGTATCGGCATACCGCAAAGCTATTACGAATTTTACGCAGAATATATCACACCGCTTGAAAGCGCGATAGAATATACCCTTGCACAGGTTGAAAAAATATCGGACGGCTGCAAAGAGGAGTTTGGCAGAAGTCCCGTAGAGAATGTACGTTACAGAATAAAATCGCCCGAGAGTATGAGCGAAAAGCTTAGAAAGCATAACCTTGAAGTAAATTCCGAAAACGCCGTGCATGGAGTGTATGACGCCGCAGGAGTAAGGGTGGTAACGTCGTTTCTTGAAGATATAGAGTTGATAGCGGAAAGGTTAAAGAGCGCGTCAGGATTAAAGCTTGTAAGCGAGAAGAACTACATTACATCGCCAAAAGCAAACGGTTACAGAAGCTATCATATTATATTTGAGGTACAAATGCAGAAGCGAGTGTATATAGAGGTACAGATCCGTACAGCCGCTATGGACACATGGGCGGCGGCAGATCACAGAATACAATACAAAAAGCTAACCCCCGACAGCAGTGTAGTTGCGCAGGAGCTGAAACGCTGTGCGGAGGAGCTTGCACGGATAGATACGTCACTGCAAAGGCTTGTGAGCGTGTATTTGTCCGAACAACAGAAAAGGAGCACATCAGAATGAAGATATTATACGCAGAGGACGAAACAGCATTATCGGACGCTGTGACGGAGATACTCAAGCATAAAAACTATGTAGTAGACGCAGTATATGACGGACAGGAAGCTATGGATTACATAATGTCGGAGAAGTACGACGGAATAATATTAGATGTGATGATGCCGAAAATGAGCGGTATCGAGGTGTTGAAAACTATCCGCAGTATGGGAATAGGAACACCCGTACTTTTGCTTACGGCAAAGGGAGAGGTATCGGATAAAGTAGAGGGTTTAAACGCAGGAGCAGACGATTATCTTGCAAAGCCGTTTGCAATGCCCGAGCTTATAGCAAGGGTAGGAGCGCTTACAAGGCGTACAGGCGAGATAATACCCGACAATATTACAGTAGGAAACGTAACCCTTAACAGAACACTCTACGAGCTGAGTACGCCGAGCGGAGAGGTGCGTCTTTCAAAGAAAGAGTATCTGATGATGGAAATGCTGATGAAAAGTAAGGAGCGTCCGATCTCAACCGATACTTTTATGACAAGAATATGGGGGTATGACAGCGAGGCAGAAGTAAATGTGGTGTGGGTATATATATCGTATTTGAGAAAAAAACTCCAGTCGCTTGACGCAGATATACAGATCTCGGCGCTGAGAGGCAGAGGGTACATTCTGGAGGCGGTATGATATGCTCAGAAAGCTAAAGGTGCGGTTTATACTTTTGTCGATGATTTCGATGACAGTAACTCTTGTAATAGCGTTTACCGCTGTAAACATTACGCTGAGGGCAAGGGTAACAAGCCGTACAGACCAGATCATCGACTATCTTTACGAAAACGGCGGTTCGTTTCCTGTAATAAAGGACGAAAACGCTAACGATCTATTCCATGACGAAACTCCGTTTCAGACACGGTATTATGTAGTTATAATAAATGGCGGAGAGTATTCGGGGAGCAATTACTCGCACATAGCTCTTGACAGGATAAAGGATATAAACGAGCAGACAGAAAAGATATTAAAGCAGAATAAAGAGCGTGGGTACATAGACAATTCACGGTACGGATGTTTTGATTATGATGACGGAAAAATGCTGATAGTGATAGACTGCCACGCAGATTTTACCACTGTAAACACACTTCTTACAATAACTCTTGTAACGATACTCTCGTGTATAGTTATAGTATTTATTCTGCTTACGGTGTTTTCAAAGTACGTAATAAAACCCTTTGAGGAGAACAGAGAAAAACAGAGGCGGTTTATTACGGACGCAGGGCACGAGCTGAAAACCCCTATCGCAATAATACAGTCAAACACAGAGGTTATGGAGATGATAGAGGGAGAGAACAAGTGGCTTGGCAATATAAAGGCACAGACTGTAAGAATGAGCAAGCTTGTAAAGGGTTTGATAGAGCTTTCAAAAATGGACGAACAAGTTCTGTCTGAAAAGGAAAAGCAGAGTATAGATTTATCGGAAATAGTGTCGAATTCTGTTGAAACATTTATAGTACCCGCACAGGCAAAGTCGATAGAGATAAAGACAGACATAGACGACGGCATAAAAATAATGGGCGATTTAGAGGACATAGTAAGGCTTGTGGGAATACTTCTTGACAACGCTGTAAAATACACAGACGACAGGCATTTGATAGAGGTTACGCTGAAACGAAAATCAAAGAAAGCAAATCTTACCGTATCAAACACCTGCAAGGGACTTGACAGGGAGAGCGTGCCGAAGTTTTTCGATAGATTTTACAGAAGTGACAAATCACGAAGCAGTCAGACAGGCGGTTACGGGATAGGGCTGTCAATGGCGCAGATGATAGTACAGAACCATAAGGGAAAAATAAGCGTATCATATACGGAAGATGAAAGAATTGTATTTTTAACGGAATTGTGAGGTGAGATCATTGACGGCGGTATATTCTGTAATGTGGCTTGCAATAGCGGGATTTTTATTATCAATGGGACTAAAAGAGCAAAAGATATACATAGTATTTGCGGTATATTTTCTGTTTAACAGCGTGTGGTGGGGCATAGCGTTTTTCACAAAAGCAGATATGTTTCACGGTACTATGGGGCTTGTTTTTCGAGGAATAACGGCTGTGTTTTTGGCGATAGGTGTTGTATATTATTACAATTACAGAAAAGGTAAGGGCAAAGAGTAAAAACACCGCACCCTGCAATCTCGGCAAGGCGCGGTGCTTTTAATGAATAACGAAAAATGCAGACTGTGCAAAAAGGTGTTGTTATATAAAATTAATACTATTATTTATCCGAATTGGTAAAACTCCCTCAGTCATCGTAGCGAAGTCACGGAGGGAGTTTTATTAATCTTATAGTAGACGACATAATTCTTGACCTAATGCACAATTTTGGAAATTGGAATTAATGAATAATGAATAATGAAAATTGAAAAATGAAAAATGAATAGTGAATAATATCGGAAAGCCTTGCGGCTTTGGATTTATAGGTCGTTAGTTATTAGTTGTTAAATTTAAATCTTTGAACTTTGAACTTTGAACTGCAACACACTAACCACTATCACACAATAGGATCTTTCCAATGACGTTTACTATAATATTTCATATGTTTATTAGTTTTTGCACGGTCTGAATTTGTCGGCGGTTACTCGAAGAATTTGTCTATACCGTTTGCAATTCCGATACATATTTTATCCTGATAATCACTGTCCGCCATCAGTCTGTCTTCCTGCGGGTTGCTCATATATCCAACCTCTATGATCGTAACAGGTACAAGCGACCAGTTGATACCGCACATTGTGTCTGTTTCCCAAATGTACTGCTTGTTGCAGCCTGTGGAAGCGACAAGCTCGTCAAGAACGTGTTCGGACAGAGAATAACACTCCGAATAGATATGCCCGTTATATGGATTATACGGCGTCTGGCACAAAGCCATAGCTCCGTTTACGCTTGAATAGTCCGAACCGTTTGCGTGTATTCTTATAAATGCGTCGGCATTAATATTGTTCGCCACATCTGCACGCTCGATATTGCTTATATCAACATCGTTAGTCGTTCTTGTCTGAATTACCTCGTATCCTCTCTCCTCCAGTATCGGCTGGAGCTTTAATGCAAGTGTAAGCGTAAGCTCATACTCGGGTATTCCCGTTGCAACACCTGTTGTTCCGCCTGATACTTTTATCTTCATTTCCGATGACCCCGGGGCGATAGGTTCTGTATCAAAGTTGGGGTACTCCTGATGACCTGCGTCTATAACAACTATCTTTTTTTCTCGTCCCTCTTTATCTGGCAGGGTTCTATCGGGGATAGTATCGGGGTTAAAGTCGGGCTCGCTCTCGTAGTATTCCTCTGTATCGGGATTTGTGTTCGGCTGCGTACTCTCGGGAGCAGGCTCGGTACTTTCCGTATGCTGCGTATCGGTTGTGACTGTGGTTTCGGCGGGCTGCTGTGTTGTTGACGTACTCTGTGTGTTTGTCGATGTTTGAGAAACGTCTGTCTGCAAGCTTTCGGTACTCTCGGAAGTTTTCGGCGTTTGAGATGACGAACTCGCTTTAGATATCACAGAACTTTCGGGCTGTTTTGATGTTTGTGACGAGGTGTTTGCTTTGGAGCTTACAGAACTCTCGGAGGTTTCAGATGTTTGAGAAGATGAGTTTGCCTTGGAACTTACAGAACTTTCGGTTATATTTGAAGCTTGTGAGGAGGAGTTTGAAGTATCGTCCGAGGTTTTCTCCGATACAGCAGATGTCTGCGGATTTAATGGAGCAGAAGTATCCGCTTTATCGGCAGCACAGGCACACATTGCAAAACATAGTATACTTGACAAAAGGAAACATAAAAAACGATGTGACAATCTTTTTTTCTTCATAGGTACAGCACCTCTTTATAAAAGTTACTGAGTATAATATACACCGTATTTTTTAACACAATATTAATAAAGTTTATTTTATACGGATAAGTGAGAAAATGCTTTCGGATTTTATCCGATGGGTGAAATAAGTGTGCAAAGCTTAATAATTCTACAAGCGCCAAGCAGGTATAATCTCTTGTTTGGCGCTTGTATATGTTTGGAGGGAATGGGGGTAGCGTATATTTTACTTCAAACGCCCTTGCAAATCCCCCGATATACTGCTATAATAATTCTTACATTATTGATATTTACGGAGAAATAAAATGTTAATGAACAACAATGATTATTTAACCATTATTGAGTCGATCAAATCCGAAATTTATTCTGCACAATATAAAGCTGCTCTTAATGTCAACCACGAAATGATTATTCTTTACTACAATATAGGGAAAATCATAAATCAACATAAATCTTGGGGCAATAAATTTATTGACAATCTGGCTGCTGATATTCGTATTGAGTTTCCTAATGTAAAGGGGTATTCTGTAAGAAATCTGAAGTATATGTCTAAAATGGCTGATACTTATTCCGATGAGAAATTTGTGCAACAGGTTGCTGCACAAATCCCGTGGGGGCAGAATATTGTGTTGTTAGATAAAATCAGCGATTATGATATTCGTGTATGGTACGCTGAAAAAACATTGGAAAACGGCTGGTCAAGAAATGTTTTAATACATCAAATAGAAAGCGATTTATACTCACGTCAGGTTCTTAATAGCAAGATTTCTAACTATGAAACACGTTTGCCTTCCCCTCAAAGCGAATTGGCTATACAAACCATGAAAGACCCTTATATTTTTGATTTCATTCCGTTCCGTGAGGATATGGCAGAGCGTGATATTGAAAACGCATTAGTAAAAGATGTTACTAAGCTCTTGTTGGAACTCGGCACGGGTTTTGCGTTTCTCGGCAATCAGTATCGACTTAATATAGGCGGCGATGACTTTTACATTGATTTGCTGTTTTATAATCTCAATCTTCGCTCATACGTTGTGATTGAGTTAAAGACAGGTGACTTCAAACCTGAATATGCAGGACAGCTGAATTTTTATCTTTCTGCTGTCGATGGTATTCTAAAAACTGAACACGACAATCAATCTATCGGGTTACTCCTATGCAAGAGTAAAAATAATTTAGTTGCCGAATATGCTCTAAAAGATATATCCAAACCCATTGGTGTAAGCGAATATAAAATTACAACCAATTTACCCGATGAATTAATGAAACAGCTTCCGTCGGTTGAAGATATTCAGAATAGAATAAAATACAATTAATAATTAATATATATTTAGATTATGCAAAAAGCAAAATAATAACACCATACTTGCAAATCCCCCGATATACTGCTATAATAATTCTTACAGTATTTGCAATTATAAAGAAAATGAAAAGAATGGACGTGATTTTATGATTACCGTTTCTAACCTTAGTTTAAGCTTTAACGGTACTCCCCTTTACAAAGACGTTGACCTCAAATTTACCGAGGGCAACTGCTACGGCGTTATCGGCGCAAACGGTGCAGGCAAATCTACTTTCCTCAAAATCCTTAGCGGTGAGCTTGAATCTACCACAGGCGAGGTTGTCATCAAAAAGGATACTCGTATGTCTGTACTCAAACAAGACCACTTCGCCTTTGACGAATATACCGTTCTCGATACGGTTATTATGGGTAACCGCAAACTCTATGACATTATGACGGAAAAAGATGCCCTCTATGCTAAAGGCGATATGACCGACGAGGAGGGAATACGCGTATGCGAGCTTGAAGCGGAGTTTGCAGAGATGAACGGCTGGGAGGCTGAAAGCGACGCCTCTAAGCTTATTCAGGGGCTTGGACTTTCCGAGGATATTCTCTATACATCTATGAGTACGCTCACGGGTAAAGAAAAGGTCAAAGTTTTACTCGCTCAGGCTCTCTTCGGCAACCCCGATATTATCCTGCTTGACGAGCCTACCAACCACCTCGATGTTGACGCTATTTCGTGGCTGGAGGATTTTCTGCTTGATTTTGAGGGTACGGTTATAGTTGTTTCTCACGACAGACATTTCCTCAATACCGTTTGTACGCATATCGTTGACATCGACTACAACAAGGTTAAAATGTATGTCGGCAACTATGAGTTCTGGTATCAGTCCTCTCAGCTCATTCAGCAGATGATCAAACAGCAGAATAAAAAGGCTGAGGATAAAATTAAGGAACTCCAGAACTTTATCGCTCGTTTCTCAGCTAACAAGTCAAAGTCTAAACAGGCTACCTCCCGTAAAAAGCTCCTCGATAAGCTTACCGTTGAGGAAATGCCCGCCTCGTCAAGACGCTATCCGTGGGTAGGGTTTAATATGGACAGAGAACCCGGCAAAGAGATACTTACAGTAGAGGGACTTTCAAAAACGGTTGACGGCGAAAAGCTCCTCAATAATGTTACTTTCAGACTTGAAAAGGGCGACAAAGTGGCTTTCCTGTGTGAAAACGAAAATGCTGTTACCGCTCTTTTTGATATTCTTATGGAGAAAACAGAACCCGACGAGGGTATGTTCAAATGGGGAGTTTCGACAACTCAATCGTACTTCCCTAAGGATAACGGCGAGTTCTTTGACAACTGTGACCTAAACATTCTTGAATGGCTCTCACAGTACAATACGTCAAATGACCGTACAGATACATATTTAAGAGGATTTTTAGGAAAAATGCTCTTCTCGGGCGACGATGTTTTCAAGCCTGTAAAAGTCCTTTCGGGTGGTGAACGTGTAAGATGTATGCTGTCAAGAATGATGTTGTTTGGATCAAATGTTCTTGTACTCGACCAGCCTACAAACCACCTCGACCTTGAATCAATCACCGCAGTAAACAATGGTCTTACCGCATTTAAGGGTATAGTTTTGTTTACATCGCACGACCACGAGTTTATTCAGACAGTTGCCAACAGAATTATCGTTATAGAGAGTACGGGCATTAAGGATATTACATCAAGCTATGACGAGTACATCGAGGCTAACCGTCCTGCAAAGAATTAATTGATTATAGATATTCACGGGATTACTGAATAATACAACAGGGGCAGTAGAAATATTGCCCCTGTTTGTAAGAAAAATTTTAAAAAGCTATTGACAATTACATTCTGAAATGCTATAATAATCAAGTCGGAAGTCACCGACAGAGAAAAATAAATGCGAGTGTGCTGGAACTGGCAGACAGGCACGTTTGAGGGGCGTGTGTTGTATGACGTACGGGTTCAAGTCCCGTCACTCGCACCAGAAACGCCCTCTCACTACGTTCGAGGGCTTAATGAATAATGAATAGTGAAGAGTGAATAATTTATAATGAAGCGGACGGCGTTTTTTGTATTATTCATTATTCACTATTCATTTTTCGTTATTCATTAAAAAACGGAGATATCAAAATGTATAGTGAAAATCCATTATTGGAAAAGACCTTAAAATTTGCTTCTCGTATTGTAAAGTTATATCAATATCTGATTAATTGAGAAAAAAGAAACTATTATTTCCAAACAGATAATCAGAAGCGGAACATCAATTGGTGCTAATGCCAACGAGGCTGCTTACGGAGTAAGTGAAGCTGATTTTATTTCTAAAATGCAAATATCTTTGAAAGAAACTACTGAAACAGAGTATTGGCTTAGGCTTTTGGTGATGTCGGGATATATTGATGATGTGCAAGGACAATCTATGATAAATGATTGTTTAGAAATAAAGAAAATTCTTATAGCTTCTTTGAAAACAGTTAAGAATAGAAAGAAATAGTTTTCAAAAGTTTAAATTTAATTGTTAGTGCCCTCTCACTACGTTCGAGGGCTTAATGAATAATGAATAGTGAAGAGTGAATAATTTATAATGAAGCGTGTTGGCGTTTTTAATATTATTCATTTTTTTATTTATTAAAAAAGTAAAATGAAGTATTTTTTAAGAATTTGAAATCAATATATTGAATTTTAGAGCAAAAAATTTTCCCTCGTTTCGTTTTTGGGGAATGAAGAATGCAGACTGTGAAAAAGTCTGAATATGAAGTATACAAAAGAACAAAGACCGGACATTGGTCGCAGGATTTATGAAGGCGAGCTTAGCCACTGCGAGGAAGCCGAGAAGTATAATATTAACGACCGGACAGCAAGATACTATATGAAACTTTAATCAGGGTCTTAGGTTCTCCTAACAAGCGAATGATTTTCTTTGAAAATTGCGGTTTGTCCGACAAAGTGTAATGCTTGCTATAACAGTAATTCCCATGTTGGTGTCTAATCGTTTTTTGATTTTATTAAAACGTATTTCCGACAATTCCGCAAGGAGAAATATGTCGACCGATACTTATAAAAATTTCCCAATAAACAAAATCAGCTCCCGTTCGTGCAATGCACAAACAGGAGCTTGCTTTGATGTTATTTCAGCTTGTACACAAATGTCGCTTCCTTACGATGTGGATCATCATCAGGCGCGATGGGATATCCCAATTCCTCTATTGTCATTGTCTCACATTCGATCACTACTGTTACGCTGTCAGATGTTCCATCGGAATAGTGAGCAGTGCAGGTGATCTCCACGCCCTTCATAAGCTCTGTATTTCCCTCTGCTTTAGTTTCGGGTGTGTTGGTGGAGTCAAAGACTTTGTTATAAATAGCCTCATCGAAAACCTCACCGCATACGTTAATACACAATCTATCGCTTTGCTGTGACGAGTAATCGAGCGTGTATTTCGTGTAATACTTGGTGTCAATTGTCTCCGGTGTGTAATTGTTGAGATTTTTGCTCCAAAGCCCGGGGAAGTCGGTATCACCCTCATACATAGAGCCGGACGTTATCAAACTGCCGCTGTCTTCGTGCGCTTCAATGACAGCAAATGCACCCTTGTTTATGCTGTAAGTGACAGACTCTATACCTTTTCCTTCACAAATAAATCCCGCCGATGAAATGCAGTATTTAACATTTCCGTCCTCTGAACTTCCTCCGAGCGACGCGCTGCTTCCATTTTTAAAAGTGAGCGAAACGCCCTTGTTCGGCGTTATCTCCTCCGCGCCGACCTTCAGCACAAACGAGTTTTCGGTATTCGAGATCACATCGCTTACCATCTCGCTGTTGCTTAAAGCAATTTCACGGAAATCAACTCTGCCGACAAAAACAGCTGTCGTTATTGCGGTAACAACGGCGATCACAGACACACACGCCACCGCTCTCTTTCTGAAAGAACTCTTTTTCTTGATCACCAGCTCGCTTCTTTCAAAAGCTGCCGATAAAAGCTCGTCGTTATTCCTCATAATCAAAGCCCTCCTTTTCAATCTCTGTCTTCAATGATCTCTTTGCACGGTAGAGCAAATTCTCAATCTGACGATTCGTCTTGTGCATGATCTTCGCTATCTCTCCGTTGCCGAAATCCTCGAAAAATGATAAATATAAAACACGGGCGTAGTCTGGATTTATCCGATCAAGCGCTCTCCTAATGATAACAGTGTTTTCGGCTTGAAAATGATTTTTCAGCATATCTTCTTCAACAGACACATTCTCAGCTGATTCGATTGGAAGTATAATCGGGGATTTATGATCTCTCATATAGTTTTTGGCAACATTACCCGAAATAGTATACAGCCACGTTTTGAAAGAGCTTCCGCCCCTGAAAACAGGCTTTTTGACTATCAGCTTCACAAGCACCTCGATAAGAATATCCTCCGCCATATCGACCGAGCCGCAAAATCCCGCAAGCCACAAAATCAGTCCGTCGTGATATTCATTCAGCACATCGGAAAGACCGTCATTGTCACCGTTCAAAAAACGCCGATATCCGGCTTCACCTTTATCCATCACCACACCTCCTCGTTACAAAGTGCTCCTGCAGCAGCCTCTACTTATTAGACACTTTTTTTCTTTGAACCTCTCACTTGCTATGACCTATTTTAATAAATAATTACCGGTAAAACAAGTTTATGTTTTTTCTCAACTCGACAAGCAAGGCAGGATTGGATGGCAAAAAAATAGCAAACCGTTTCCTCAAAAACGGCTTGCCTATGAGATTTTTTAAGAGCTGATAACCGGATTCGAACCGGTGACCTCATCCTTACCAATGTTGTTTTTAATTTTTTGCATTGATCGTTATTGTCAAAAAAACGGCTTGAAACCTAAACTTTTTAATTTTTGCTTTTTTCTGATCTTCGATAAGTTAGGATGTTATTGTTCACCATTGTTCACCATTTGTACACCAATAAACAGCCCCTGTATATCTGTTACAGAGGGCTTAAATTTATGCTTTCTTTTGTTTTCTTTCATCAATTTCCGATAGAGTTATTGCGCTTCTGTTCTTTGGGTTGCCTGCTTGCAAAGACTGGATAAAACCGCCGAGAGCGTCGGAAGCTTGCCTGTCTGCTTCCTCGATAGCGTGTACATATCTATCCGTTGTTTTCATCTGACTGTGTCCGAGCCTTGAAGCGACCGTTTTTATATTCACACCGCTTATAAGCGACAGAGTTGCAGAAGTATGGCGGAGAGAGTGAAATTTTCTGTGCGGTAGATTATGCTTTTTCAAGAAATCCGAAAACATCAGCGTAGGGCTTGACGGATACATCATTAAGCCGTTGTCTTGAATAAATACCCAGTTGTCACCGTTCCAGGCTGTACCGAGCTTTAAACGCTTTTCTGATTGTTCAGTACGCAGATGTTGTAACATTTCAAGACAATAGGGAGATACAGAAACTTTTCGGGTTTTATGGCTTTTGGTATCTTTAATTCCGGGCGGCTGCCCTTTACGGATAAATGCACTTTTTGAAACTGTTATTGTACCGCTGCTGAAATTAATGTCAGACCATTCAAGAGCAACAAGCTCCCCACGGCGACAGCCTGTTATTATTGCAAGATGTATCAAACATTGAAATTGCAGCGGTTCATCTTCAAGAGCCGTGAGCATTTCCGCTAACTCTTCCCTATCATATATTTCTGTCTTTTGCTCCCCTATTGACGGCAACTTAATTTTTGCACTGTCAGCAGGATTAGAGGGTATAAGCTCCAGTCTGTAAGCATTGTGCATTATAGATTGAAGTACAACATAATAGCGTTGAACCGTTGCAGGCTTTAATGTTTTACCGTTCTTCCCGTTGGCTTCCACATCGCACAGGCTATTAACAAATTTCTGAATGTGCAGCGGTTTTATATCTTTCAGTTTCAAGTGACCGAGAGCCGGAACGATAAGAGTATCAATAATTCGGGTATAATTCTTATATGTCGTTTCTGCTACCTCAGCCTTAATGTTTTCTAAATACTGTGGAATAAAGTCCACAAGTCGCATATTGCCACCGTTTGATACTTGACCGCTTAAAACCTTTTCTTCAAATAATGTTGCCTGCCGTTGAACCTCTTTTTCAAGCTGCTTTTCGGTGTATTTTTTATCGGGTTTCCACGTCATTGTACGGCGTATTATCTTCCTATTTACATCACGCCCACAATATACGGTTATTCGGTAATTGTCGCCGCGTTTCGTAATGTTAGCCATTGTTTTCACCGCCTTGTTTCTTTTCTTTCTCTTCTGGACTGAACACACCCCCCCCATACTTTCTTTTTGCTGCTTCATAGCCTGTTCCAACTCCATCAATAACAATCCTACTGTCGGGAGTTACCATAAAACTTTTTCTTGTATCCATCAAAAAATAGAAAAAGTCAGCAACACGTTTTCGGACGTTATCTAATACATGAGTTATCAAAAGAGATTGATACTCTAGCCGTTCAAACTCGTTGTTCATTATCAACGGTTTTTGGGATTTGGCGATATGAAAGTCTTGAATAGTATCTTCATCAAGTCCTGTGTAGTCACAAATAAATGAAATATCCCTGTCTTTCGTAGGAGTGCCAGACAAACCGAACAAGTAATCCGTAGAGCAATTAAAAAAAGTTGCTATTTTCTTTATTTGTTCAATATTGGGTGTACGAGTTCCATTAACAAAGTAGGACACTACATTGTCTTTCACCCCTAAATACTCAGCCAAATCTTTTTGTTTCTTATCGTTGATAGCTAAAAGTGTATTAATATTTCTTCCAATAATTGCCTTTAACTCGTTATCCATTTTATTCTCCTCCTGTTGAGATATAACAGGTATGTTATGTTAGTGTAAAAATATAACAAACCGCTTGATTTTACAAATCTGTTATGCTATGATTAAATCATAACAGATTTAATGTTGTTTGTCAACACCAAAATCGAAAAGAGGTGAAAAAATGCTTAACTCAGATATTAGAGCAAGAGCCAAATCAAAGAGGGTTTATCTGTGGGAGATAGCCAACAAATTAGGAGTTAGTGAAATGACTTTGACGCGCAGACTGAGAAGAGAACTCAGCGAAGATGAAAAGCAGCGAATATTCAGCTTTATTGATGAGATCGCAAAAGAAAGGGGCTTACATAATGACTGAACAGAATATAACTGTTGAAACATACACAATACCAAAGCTGTTGGGAGTTAAGGATCTTGCAAAAGAGTTTCGGCTGCCAACTACCGCAATAAGACAGTGGATAAACAACGGGCAGCTCCCTGTCGTTGTATGCGGCAAAAAATACCTTGTAAACTGCACCACGTTTTCAAAGTTTTTAGAAGGCTCGCCTATTACAGAGCCGCGAGCCGAGCAGCCGATAGCCACCGACGGCAGCGGTCATCTTTATGCCGAGAACAACATGGGGAATAAGGCGGCAAGAATAAAGCCTATCTTTTAAAACCCGACCGACACACCGAAAAGAGCTAAAAAGTGCCGATAAAATCAGGCTTTTTTGAGCGTTGAAATAAAAAAGCGACACACCGAAAGACATAGCGACACACAAAACGACACACAAAAAGACACACCGAAAAGAGCTAAAAAACACCGATAAAATCAGGCTTTTTTGAGCGTTGAAATAAAAAAGCGACACACAAAACGACACAGAAATCGACATCATAAAATAAATATAAATAAAAAGCTGTTCGCCCTTTTAAGAGGGCGACAGCCTGATAGAGAGGTGAGAGCCTTTGAATGAATATTGATAATGATCTAAGACTGGAATTAAACAGGTTTTCTATCGGAAACAAAAAAGACCCTGTGGCTTATAACATCTATACATACTTAATTGTAAATGCAAATTACGCAAACAGCGATAAGGTAAATAGAGGTCAAATACTGACATCATTCCGAAAACTATCGGAAGAAACAGGACTGTCAGAACGCCGGATCAGAACAGCCGTCAAAAAACTGATCTCGGCTAAATATATAACGCAGCGGTCTACACGGTATTACACTATTTTCACTTTATGCCGTTATGACAGAAAAATATCTTATAGTGCCGCTGCAAAGCAAAAGAAAACCGACAAAAGTATAAAACCCAACGCAGCGGACAGACAGCGATATTCAGAGCTGAGAGAAAAAATATTACACTCCCCCCTGACAGATGAGGAAAAGGAGTTCTTTAATAATTACGATTATAACGAGGAGTGATAATTATATCATACGAATTTAACAAATCGGACGTTTACGACCTTGCGCGTCACATAAACGCCGAAACAAAACAGAACGGTTCGGAGCTTACATTTAAACGCTGCCCGTACTGTAACGGCGGCGGACACTCCGATAAATACACATTTTCCATAAGCCTTAACACAGGGCAGTTTAATTGCCTTCGAGGCTCTTGCGGCAAAAAGGGCGGCTTTATTACGCTTGCAAGAGATATGAACTTTAAGCTTGATTTTGGGAGCTTTACGCCGCTTAAAAAGGATTACCGAACCTTGCCGCATAAGCCTATCGGGAGTATTACCGTTACAGATAAGGCGGTAGAGTACCTAAAACACAGGGGTATATCCGAGAGCGTCGCAAAAAGATACGGTATCACCACCGACAAGAAAAACGACAGCGTTATTTGTTTTCCTTTTTACGATCTGAACGGCGAACTTATTATGATAAAGTACCGCAACACAAATTTCAAAAAGGGAGTAACAAAAGGCTCAAAAGAATGGACGTCAAAAGACACAAAACCCTTGCTTTTTGGCATACAGTGCGTAAATATGGATAAAGGCGAGCTTGTTGTCACAGAGGGGCAGATAGACAGCTTATCGCTTGCGGAGGCAGGAATAGAAAACGCCGTATCCGTACCGAACGGAAAGAACGCTTTTGAATGGATAAACACCTGTTGGGATTTTATAAACCATTTCGGCGAGATCACAGTATTCGGGGATTACGAAAACGGAGAAATTACTCTTGCAGATGAGATAAACAGAAGATTTAAGCACAAGACGGTAAAGGCGGTTCGCAAATCGGATTACAGAGGGGCGAAAGACGCTAACGAAATTCTTACAAGATACGGTGCAACGGCTCTTGTGGCAGCCGTATCTAATGCCGAAAAAATACCCGTCAGGCATATTATAGACATCACGGAAGTAAAGCCGTATAAAATCGAGGATAAGCCGCATTTCTGCACAGGTATAAAAGAGATAGACGAAACTCTCGGGGGATTTTTCACAGGGCAGTATATTACTCTTACGGGCAAGCGTGGCGAGGGAAAAAGTACCCTTATGTCACAGATAGTATGCGAGGCTGTCGAGCAGGGAGTGAACACCCTTGTATATTCGGGCGAGCTGCCGAACGATCAGTTTAAAAACTGGTTAGACCAACAGCTTGCCGGGAGCGTTTTTACACAGGCAGAGGTTGACAAAAGGACAGGGCGAATTAATTACACAGTACCGGATAAAACGGTTGAAAATATAAACAGGTGGTTGAAGGGCAAGCTGTACATAAAAGACGACAACAGCCTTAAGGACGGCGAAAATCTGTTTGATATATTGGAGAGCGCTATATACAGATACAACATTAAATTTTTGTGTATAGATAATCTTATGACAATAAACGATTACAGCAAAAGCGACCTCTACCACAGCCAGGCGGAAACCGTCGGAAAGCTTAAAGACCTTGCGATAAGCGCGGACTGCTGTATATTGCTTATTGCACACGAGCGTAAAACCTCAACAAGCAACACAAATGATAATGTAAGCGGTTCGGCAGACATTACAAACAGGGCGGACGCCGTTCTTGCGTACCGCAGGAATACGGACGAAAACGCAGATTGTGACGGGTTTATCGAAATAACAAAAAACAGGCTTTACGGTAATACAAGGCTGAAAGAGAGGAATACGGCGATCAAAACGTACTATGACAAAACGTCACGCAGGATAAGAACGGAAGGTTCAAGGGGCATATTCCAAAAATATTACAGTTGGGTAGCAAGCACAGGCGAAAGTGTGGAAACGCTGATTAAACAGTCAGATATGGATTTACCGTTTTAGCGGTCAAGCGACCGTCGGGGACGGTTCCCAACCGTCGGCAATATTTGTGCATAGCTTGTTTAAACTACAGACTTTTTTCAATCCAAAAGGAGATAATTTATTATGACAGACACACAAAAGATAAACGAACTCAGACAGCTTATAATCAAGGGCAACAGAGAAACAGACAGACCGCATTTACCGAGAGAGGGCGCAGAGTTGTACGAACACTACTGGAAACAGCTCATAAAGAAGGTAGAAGAAATAACAGAAACAAAAATAGACTTCTGCTATTATACATTCTGATTTGCGGTGTGCCGCTGCCCAAAAAAGCAGAGCAGTCACCGAACGCAGATTATATTACTATTATAACGCTTTTCGGGGGTGCGGTCAATGGATAATGAAGAAATAGTTATACTTATTCAGCAAGGGCATACAGAGCTTTACGGCGAGCTGTGGGAGCGTGTCAGCAGGCTTATAGGCAAGATAATACTAAAATCTACTAAGCATAGGATTTTGCCGCCTGACATCGACAAAGAGGATTTATTACAGTGCGGTTATTTTGCTATGCTTGCAGCGGCTAAGGCATATGACCCAAACAAAAAGTATAAATTTAACAGCTATTTGAACTTACACGTAATGACCGCAATAAATACAGCGATTAATCACGGCAGGCGTAACGCTACAAACGGTGATAATATCAAGATGTGTTCGTACAATGTCAACGTATCGGGAGAGGACGGAGAGGAAACGGAGCTGTTACAGCTTATCAAGGACGAGAATACTTTGTATGAATATGAACCGTTGGAGCTGTCGGACATTCAGAAACACGTTTGGGAGGCTGTCGCAGAGCTGCCCGAACGTCAGGGGGAAGTAGTCCGCCGTTACTATCTCGGAGGTGAAACTCTCAAAGCAATAGCCGAAGATAAGGGCGTAGCTATTGAGAATATCAGAGTGAGAAAGAACCAAGGCTTGCAGATGTTGCGAAAGAACAAATGGCTAAGAAACTTCTACAAGGAATATTACAGCGAGCCGTATATTAACACACCGCTGTATTTGTCTTACTGGAAAACAAGCCCCGAGCGATACGCTGCCCAAAAGGATATTTACGACCGCCGACAATCGGGAGAATACATTTCATAAGGAAAAGAACAAATAATATTAGACACCGCCGCAGCGGAATACACAGAAAAGCTGAAAGCACGACTGAACAAAAGAAAGTACGGAGCATAAGCCGACTTTATCGGGGGAGGGGGGGTATATAAATGACGTGCGTTATAATAAAAGTCCTCTTCCCGGTTCTCCGACACAAGTATAAAATGAGTATTAAGGGGGGGACTGGCGGCTGCAAAATTGTTCTTTCTCGAACATATGTTCGGGTTCGAATTGATATTATCTTACGCTATAAAGGGTCTGTCCGAAAAACGGACGCACCTCTGAACGCTTTACTTTAAAAAATTCTATGTCCTCAACAAAGGGAATACTTTCCCACTATAAAAAAATAACAGCAGCGGTAAAGCAAGTAAAAGTCTATTACAGCTAATCACAACGGTTTACAGAGGGTGTCGCAAAACGCGACACCGTCGGTTTTAACATCTGCCTACTTGTACAGAATTGTTGTATAATCTTACATTTGCAAGGGGGTTCTGTTTTGGAAACTCCTTTTTATTTGCCGAGTTAATTAAAGTCAAGTTTTAAAACTCCAACATTTTCCAACATCGGGGTGTTGCTTTCCAATTTTGAAAAGCGATTTCTAAAATCTTAGAATTACCAAAAGATACTAACATTATGAGATAAGGCAACTGCGGAAAACCTCAGAAAACCTCAGATTTGTTATTGCTTTATCTGCAAGTATAAACACAATAACGAAACGTTATCAAGAGAGTTCCACTGCATACGGGGGAGTACCACCTCGGCAAAACAAGGTATACCTTCAAACCGCGTCAGTGCTTATATTTCTCGCATAGTCCTTAAAAGCCGTACAATGCCCTGTAAGCGATTTTAAATTTAAGAGTATAATTTATACCTATAAGCAGTTAACCCCCACACGAGCCGTTTAAGGCTATGTATGGGGTTGCTTCTTTTTGCTTAATATTCAGTTAATCGCAGCTTAACCGCTGCAAGGTGCAGAACGCCAAACGAAACAGTTACCGCTTAACCGCTGCAAGGTGCAGAACGCCAAACGAAACAGTTACCGCTTAACCGTCTGTAAGGCTCTGTGAGCGTTTTTTATTGTAAGGGTAAAATTATACTCTAACACGCTGAAAACGCTTACAGGGGCATTGTAGGCGAAAACAGACGCATCACAGCGCTTGCAGCGGTTTTATACAATATTCAAGCGTTCCTTTAATGCTGCTTGTAACACCTGAGAGAAATTGATGTCGTTCTGCTCTGCAAGAGTATTGAGCCACTGAGGAATAGAGAGAGTTTTCTTAACCGCCTTGTTGCTGTGCCTTTTCATATACTCCAGTTCGTCAAACTCGATTAATACTACTGTTTCGTTTTCCACTGCTCTGATTTCGCCTAATTCCTGTGTCTGAGGAAAGTTGAACACTCCTGCTGTGCCGCTCTCCAAATACAAGCCCACAGCTTCAACAGCCATATTATAAGCTTCCTCGAGTGTATCGCCCTCAGTAAAACAGCCATCTAAATCGGGGAAACGTACACTGTAACCGCTGCTCTCTTTTGTGAATACAGCCGGATAAAAATGTTTTGACATAGTTATTGCTCCTTTCTATCGGTGAAGCATTGGGGGCTTATTTCAGCCCCGCTTGCTTTAGTATGCCTTGCTCTGTACCGACCTTCATTTCTTTGCTGTGATACGGTACGATTACTGTTTTCTTTGTCGTTGGATTGTATAGCTTTCTGTGTGAGCCGTTAGAGCTTATTTCTTGATATCCGTTATCTTTTAACAGCTTTATTAACTCTTTGGGTTTCATCGGCATTTGCTTCACCTCTTTCATTAATAATATTATATCACGTATCATTACGTATGTCAACACTTTTATACGTTTTTATTATGTATTTTTTACCGTTGCAAACTGTAAAGATGATGACACTTTAAACGCCTGAGCTGTGCAGCGGTCAATATAACAGCTGCCGAGGGGGAGTAAATACCTCTACAGGCAACTTTACACTGAACGGAGCGGAGGTATTGCGTACAAATACCGCAAATTCAAACAGCTTACTACCGTTTTGGTACTCGAGAGCGTTTTGTTATTGAGAATTAAAATACTGCTTTGGGATTTTATGGTGTGACGTCCACAGAGGGAATAAGCAAAAGGGAAAAGGGGAAAAGGGGAATTTTAGGGGGTGTTTTTACAACTTTTCTATTATCCTTTTGTACGTATATAGACTTTTAAAAAAATTATATATAAATAAGAAAGTTGTAAAACAGGGGGTCATTTTTCCCCTTTTCCCCCGTTTCCCCCTTTTTTGAAAAATTAAAGAGCAAAGCCGTTAAGCTCTGCTCTCTGTGGGTATTATTTGCAGTCAATCCCAATTAATGTCTCTGTCGGTGTAGTAATCACCGTTTTCAAAATTCTTCTCGGCTTCCTGCAATGCCGCTGCCTCCTGCGGAGTTACCTTCGTATAGTCGGGATCCCACGCAAGAACCAACTTTTTTATGATCTCAAATGCTAATGATTGATCTTGCTCCGGCAGCATATCTATCAGAGCCGCCGCCTGTTGTGCTGTGGTACTCATAAGATGCACCTCCTTAGTGCTTATAAATATCGCCTCTGCTGTCAATATCCATGATATGAAGCACCTCGATATTATTGTCCTCTGTATAACGGTATATTATTCTGTACTTGCCTATCCTGAGCCGCTGCCGTTTATCTGAATATCCCTGCATAGTCTTGATATCACCGACGGGCGGTTTTTGCGTAAGTCCGTTAATGCCCGCTCTAATTCTCTGTTTTGTTGGGCGGTCTTGTGCTTCAATAAACTTCTTTGCTTTCTTGTCGTAGCGTATTTCCATTGTGTTTACTCTCCTGCTCCGTCACGGGCGATCTTTTCGTCAATAGCCGTAACTATATACCCGTTCAAGCTCTTTCCTTGCTTTTCCGCAGCGGCTTTTATTTCGTCTTTACGACCCTTTTTAACTCTTATTTTTATTTCCTCTTGCTTTTTAAGATAGTTTTCGGTTGCTTTTTTCTGTGCTTGACTAACTGCCATATACACACCTCCCTTTATATTAAATAGTATATCACATTTCTGCATATGTGTACATATATATTTTAAACAAATATGCACCCATATATTTGTAAGAACTGCCAATTGATATATGCACCCATATATGATATAATATATACAACAGGTTAAGGAAACACACCTAAACCGAAAACAAAGAAAGGGGAGTTACAAATGTTCAACAGGTCAACAATTTGCAAGACAGCCAACAATCTTAGAAAACAGGGTTACACCTTATCACAGGCTTTCAGAATGGCGTGGAAACTCGCTAAAGGTAAGGCTAATGTCAAAGTCGCAGGGGTTAGCAAGAGCAACAGACAGACCGCAATCAAGCATTTAACCAAGTATTCCCCCGACACTGTAAAGGTTACCTTAATCCGTGAAAAGCAGAATATCTTTGACAACAATGCTATTGCTGTTATGGTATCTGTTAATAACTCACAGGCTTACAAAATAGGCTATATAACCGCTGCTGTGGCTAAGCTTTTAAGCGGTGTGATTGATAACATTACCACGATTAAAGCAAGCTTACAGGCAATCACAGGCGGCTATTACCCTGATATGATGCGCGGCTTACGTCTGAGCCTGTCGATCTGAGAGGAGGGAAAGCCACAGAGCACGAAAGAAAAGAGCCTTACACGCCCGCCGACCAAAGCAACGTGTAAGACCCGAACACCGCACGGAGCGGATACATAAATTATAATGTGTCCGCTGCGAGATGTCAAGAGAAAACGTAAAGGAGATTTTTAAAATGGACACAAAAACGGTTTTAGAGCTTGAAGGTATTATGCTTTGTTTCGATCAGATAAGAGATTTATTGCTTATGCTTGCGGATTGTGCTTTAGAAGGAACAAATTCCATAGAGCAGTACGGCAGCGGTATTACTCTGATCGCTACACTTTCAGACGACAACACAAAAAAATTACATATGCTTTTTGACAAAGCGTGTGCAAAAACAAAGAAAGAAGTATAACGTATGGATAACATTATCTATTACAGAGAACCAAAGGACGAGGAAACCGCCGAAAACGAGCGTTTCAACGAACTGCTTAAAGAAAAGTATTCCCCCGACTTTTGGGCGAAAGCAAAGGCAGTAGGCGACTTTATAAAGGGCTTGCCAATTACCGTCGAGGATAACGACAGGCTTGTATCCTTAATGCTGGAACACCTCACAAGCGTAACGTCCGAAACCTTTTACATAGCCTTTGAATTGGGCATACAGGCGGCGCAACCCGCTGCGGACGATACACAAGACATTGAGTGATAACAGGGCGGCAGTCACACACAGATACATAATAATAGCAGAAACAAAGGTCAGAGCAGCGGTTATTTGCTTATGCTTTGACCTTGTTTCTTTTGTGCCGCTGCATAATTTGAGTATCTGAAAAAACCACCAACAGATAAGTTTTTTGTAAATAGTTCACCAAGTGTTCACCATTTTTAAAATCTATTAAAACAAAAACTCAAGCCACCCTGAAAAGAGTGGCTTGAAATCAATGTTTTTATGGAGCTGATAACCGGATTCGAACCGGTGACCTCATCCTTACCAAGGATGCGCTCTGCCTGCTGAGCTATACCAGCAAAATAAATGGCTCTCAATTAATGAGAGCCTGTGGCGACCCGAAACGGGCTCGAACCGTCGACCTCTAGCGTGACAGGCTAGCGTTCTAACCAACTGAACTACCGGGCCATTTTACAGCCGTTTCGTGACTGCTATATTATAATAGCATATTATCGCTTGTTTGTCAACTCTTTTTTTGGTAAATTCGTTTTTTCTTCTGCTATCCTCGGATTATAGTTCAAAGTTGTTAGTTCAAAGTTGTTTGTCCGGAGTTTAAAGCTTGCATTTTCACCCGTAACTTTAAAAATTGAGCTAAAAACAAATCCCATTCCGGAAGTAATGAATAATGAATAATGAATAATGAATAGTGAATAATATTGGAAAGCCTTTGACAGAATTAATGAATAATGAATAGTGAATAGTGAATAGTGAATAATGAATAATATCGGAAAGCCTTCGGCAGAATTAATGAATAATATAGGAAAGCCTTCGGCTTCGGCTTTGGATTTATATGTTTTTTGTTGTTAGTTTTCAGGCAAATGTTACTTTGAACTTTAAACTAACAACTTTGAACTAACAAACCATTCCTAATTAAAAACTTCACACTCGAATAAGCTCCACACTTAAAAAAACTACCTTGATTATAAAAGCAGTTTGTGTTATAATAATATTTGCAAAATTTTTACATAAAGGACGATAATTATGGACTATATTTTTTCAGACAGAGTGCAGAGTCTGAAACCCTCTGCTATCAGAGAAATCTTTAAGTATGCTGCCGACCCGACTGTTGTTTCTCTTTCGGCAGGCAACCCCTCGCCTGAGGCTTTCCCGACTAAGGAAATTGCCGAAATTTCCGCAAAGCTTATGGCTGATACCCCTATCGCCGCTCTCCAGTACAGCATTACCGAGGGCTATACTCCGCTGCGTGAGTTCCTTACCGATTATATGAAAACTAAACATAATGTCGGTTCGGATAACGACGATATTCTTATCACCTCGGGCGCTCAGCAGATTATGGATCTTGCGTCTAAGGCTATCCTTAATGAGGGAGATGTCGTTATTTGCGAAAACCCTTCATTTATCGGCTCGCTGAATACTTTTCGTTCGTATAATGCTCGTCTTGCGGGCGTTACTGTTGAAAGCGACGGTATGAATATCGATGAGCTTGAGCAGGTTCTTAAAGCTGAGCCACGCGCAAAATTTATATACACTATCCCGAATTTCCAGAACCCGTCGGGCATTACTATGAGCCTTGAAAAACGTAAGGCTGTATATGAGCTTGCTAAGAAGTACGGCGTTCTTATTATCGAGGATAACCCTTACGGCGACTTGCGTTTCAGAGGGGAGTTCCTGCCGAGTATCAAGAGCTTTGATACGGACGGTATCGTTATATATGCGGGCAGCTTCTCAAAGGTCATCTCTCCGGGTATGCGTGTGGGTTACACTATCGCTCCCAAGCCTATCATTCAGAAAATGGTTGTCTGCAAGCAGGGTCAGGACGTCCACACTAATATCTGGTCACAGATAGTGTGCCATAGGTTTATTTCTGAGTATGATTTCGACGCTCACCTTGAAAAACTTCGCTCCATTTACAAGGCTAAGGCTGAGTATGCTATGGAACTGCTTGACCGCCACCTCGCTCCAAATATTACTTACCATAAAATCGACGGCGGTTTGTTTATATGGTGTGACCTGCCTAAAAATGTCGATACGGCTGAGTTCTGTATGAATGCTGTTAAGAATAAGGTTTGCGTTGTACCCGGTACGGCTTTTATGGCTAACGAAACCGATGAAACACATTCTTTCAGAATTAACTTCTCTACCCCTACGGACGAACAGCTTAAAAAGGGTATTGAGATACTCGGAGAAATGGCTAAGAAGCTGTAATTATTCAGTGAGGAGTTAGAAATGTCTGTTAATTACTAAATTCGCTATGATGTATAAATGAAACTTTTCTATTGTACACGACAAACATAATTCCTTACTCCTTATTTAGACTGTGCAAAAACTAACAAACATACTAACAAACATATTGAAACACTAAGATTAATAATACTCCCTCCGTCACTTCACTACGTTCAGTGACACCTCCCTCAAAGAGGGAGGCAAAAAAGGCTCCCTCGCTGAGGGAGCTGTCAGCGTAGCTGACTGAGGGAGCTTTATTAATTAAGATAAAAATAATATTATTTTTTGTAAAATGCCTTTTTGCACAGTCTGCATTCCTAATTCAAAAAACGTGAAAGGATCAATAAAATGGAACAGCAAACAGAAAAGAAAAAAATCGTGTTCAGCGCTATACAGCCGTCGGGTACTATTACTCTCGGCAACTATCTTGGAGCTGTTAAAAATTGGGTCAATATGCAGGACGAATTTAACTGTATCTATGCGCTTGCAGACCTGCACACCATTACAGTAAGACAAGAGCCTGCCAAGTTCCGTAAAAATATAATCGACGCTTACGCTTCTATTCTCGCTTGCGGTATAGACCCCGAAAAAAGCTTGTTTTTTATACAGAGCCACGTTAATACTCACGCTCAGCTTGCTTGGGTGCTTAACTGCTATACTCAGTTCGGAGAGCTGTCCCGTATGACGCAGTTTAAGGATAAGTCCGCTAAACACGCCGATAACGTAAATGCAGGTTTGTTTACTTACCCAACTCTTATGGCGGCTGATATTCTGCTGTATCAGGCTGATATGGTTCCTGTCGGCGCAGACCAGAAACAGCACCTTGAAATTTCAAGAAATATTGCGGAGAGGTTTAACGGCCTTTACGGTAATGTTTTCAAAGTTCCCGAGCCGTATATTCCCACAAAGGGGGCAAGGGTTATGTCATTGCAAGACCCTACTAAGAAAATGAGTAAGTCCGATGAGAATGTAAATGCCTGCGTTACTCTTATGGATACGCCCGAGGTAATTATGAAGAAGTTCAAACGTGCCGTAACCGACAGCGAGGCTTGTGTGAGATACGCTGAGGGTAAGGACGGTATTAACAACCTTATGGGTATATATTCCTCTGTTACAGGAAGAACTTTCGAGCAGATCGAGGCTGAGTTCTCGGGCAAAGGCTACGGCGACTTTAAAACCGCAGTAGGGGAGGCTGTTATCGAGGAGCTTAGACCTGTACGAGAGAGATACGAACAGTATATTTCCGATAAGACTTATATGCAGGAGTGTTACGGCAAATCCGCCGAGATCGCACAGAAATTCTCTCAGAGAACTCTTTCTAAAGCTATGAAAAAAGTAGGGTTTGTTCTGCCTTGATAAATACAGAGGGGTATCTGCAAAAAGGTTTAATCTAGTAGACGACATAATTCTTGACCTAATGCATAATTTGGAAAAGTGGGATTAATGAATAATGAAGATTGAATAATGAATAATGAATAATATCGGAAA
>CACWKD010000037.1 GCA_902761345.1 uncultured Ruminococcus sp.
ATTTATACGCCTTATTCAATGCTTCTCACCTCTTGTTACAACAGATATTTACAATTAGATTGTATCATTGCATTTTTGAGATGTCAAGCAGTTCTCAGCTCTTACGGGCTGACAGCAATTCATCCCCGACCTATAGAGGTCGGAGTCTTCTTGCCGAAGTAGGATAAAATTGTAAATATAAAACTCATAATTAACCCGATTTTTCATATTTACCGGACAAGTGAGTAATATTATCCATTAAAATTTGATACATAATTGTGTATAATATTAATTATAGTACTGTCATTGAAAAAATCCTATGTGCGATAGTGGTTGGTGTGTTGCAGTTCAAAGTTATTAGTTCAAAGCTGTTAGTTAATAGTTAAGGCATTTCTGACTAACAAATAATCACTAATAACTAACACCCATATAAATCAAAAGCCGCAAGGTTTTTTGATATTATTCACTATTTCCACTTTCCAAAATTATGCATTACGTCAAGAATGACGTCGTCTACTATAACATATACACACGGAGGTGTCGGTATGAAACACGAAATCACCACTATGAACACAAAAAAAGCACTAGCAAACTCTCTACGCAAAGCTATGGAGAAAAAAACATTCTCAAAAATTACAGTAAGCGAAATAATAATTGACTGCGGTGTAAACAGAAAAACATTTTACTATCATTTTCAGGATATTTACGATCTATTAAAATGGATGCTGGAGCAGGACGCTATCGAGATAGTAAAGAAGTTTGATCTGGTGGTAGATTATGAGGAAGCAATAACCTTTGTGATGAATTACGTTGAAAGCAACGAACATATAATCAACTGTGCCTATGACTCGATCGGACACGATCATGTAAAAAGTTTCTTCTACTCGGATTTTATCACTCTTATGAACTCACTGATTACAGGTGCAGAAGAAAGAGTCGGACTTTATCTTGATGAAAGCTACAAAGATTTTCTTGCAAAGTTTTATACCGAAGCACTTTCGGGTATGCTTATGGAGTGGATCAAAAAGAAAAACACCATTGATAAGCAGTTGGTAGTTACAAGCATTTCTTCCACCATACATTTAAGCCTTGCAGAAATACTGAATAAGTTAGGCAAGGAAAAAAATAACAAATAAAAAAACAGCCGTTCGAGAGATACAAACATCTCCCCTGCGGCTGTATTTTTTTGCATTTCTTACTCCCAACCTGCTTTTACCTTTATACCCGTACTGTCTGCTGTTTTTTCAAGACGCTCTATCTCATCTTTCGTTAATATTACAGAGGCTGTCTTTGCAAGTTCTTCCGCCTGATACGGCTTTGTTACACCTATTATTGGAAGCGTACCCTTTGATATTGCATAGACAGACGCTGTTTGAGATACCGAAAGACCATATTTTCCGCCTATCTTTTCCATTTCGGCAATAAGCGGCTCGATTTTTTTAAGTCGGCTCTTATTAAATGCCATTCCTCGTCTTGACAGCATTGGCATAGGTTTTTGCGCCGAGAATTTTCCTGTAAGCGCCCCCTGTTCAAGAACCATATACGCAAAGAATACCGCTCCGTTCTCCTTACACCAAGCAAGAACACCGTTGTCCTCAGACTCTCTGTACAGCAAACTGAAATGATTTTGTACCCCCGTGATAGTACAGCCGTGTTGTCTTGCAGTTTTGTCGGCAAGCTTTAACTGCTCCAAATTAAAGTTTGAAACTCCTATACTCCCTATCTTTCCGTCTTTTTTCATCTTACACAAATGTTCTATCGTGAGTTCTATATCTTTAGGCTGATGAAGCCAATAAATATCAGGCTTTCTTCCCGAGAAAATTTCTACGCTTGCGCTGTACATTTCATCTACTCTCTCTGCCGTATATTTTTTGAGAGGAGTATATTTATCACTGAAAATAATATCCCTGCCCTTACTGAATTCAGCCAGCAGTTTTTCTGCGTTACCCATTCCGTAAACTGCCGCCGTATCAAAAAGAGTAAAGCCGTTTTTCATCGCTATGTCAAAGCTTTCCCTTAGCTTTTCGGGGTCTGATTTTGCACCAAACACAATTCTGCTTCCGTTTGCACCGGCACCCCAGCCCCATGTACCTATCGCTGCCGCCGGCAAAGTCTTTCCGTTTATTATGTAACTCACTGTTATTCCCCCTGTATTTATAGTAGACGACATAATTCTTGACCTAATGCATAATTTTGGAATGTGGAATTTAGAAAGTTGTCAGTTGTTAGTTATTAGAGTTAAGTTTTTAGATATATGTTTCTTTAAGCTAACAATTCAGACCGTGCAAAAACTGATTAATCTATTATATAATACTTCCTCAAAGACAGAGACATAAAGGCTGCACCAACTATAACTCCACTTTCAACTTTAATCTTTGTACTTTGAGCCGCAACACACCGACAACTATAACACAATATGATCTTTTCAATGACGTTTACTATAATTATGTGATTATATTATACTTTGTATTTTTCGTGATGTCATTAACATTTGATACATTTTTTAGATTTTATTTTCTTATTGTAAAAAAACTGTTAAATTCATTGAAGATTTTATAAAAATGTGATAAAATTACTACCATAAACATTACGCATATTATTTCACGAAAGACAGGAGTTATTACAATGAAAAAACTTATATCTGTTATCCTAATTCCTATTCTTTGTACAGCTTTATTATGCGGCTGTAATATCAAAGATATTGGCAAAACAAGCTTTACATTAGGCGGACAGTCATTTGAAAGCGACGCTGTTGAAATTGAGCTTAACGATATTGAGATTTCCGACCTTGGTTCACTATCGGTATGTGACGACTTGGTTTCTCTTACGCTCAGCGGCTGTAACATTACCGACATCAGTGCATTATCGGGATTAAAAAACCTCAGAAACCTTGACCTGAGAAACAACAATATTTCCGATATTTCTCCTTTGTCGGGTCTGTCAAATCTCCGCTCGCTCTCTTTGTCGGAGAACAATATTTCCGATATTTCCGCTCTGTCTAAACTCTCTGCTCTCGAACAGCTTGACATCGGTAAAAATCCTATAAAGGATATTACTGCCGCCACAGGAATGGTAAAGCTTGAAGTATTGTATTCAGATGAAACCGACATCACCGATATTTCTCCTTTGGCAGGTATTACAACCTTGAAAGAGCTTTATCTCAGTTCCAACAGTATAGAAAGCTTTGACGCATTAAAAGAGCTTACCAATATTACAGTTCTCGACTTGTATGCAAGCGGAATTTCAGATCTAAGCGTACTTGAAAAAATGTCCTCGCTTAAAGAACTGTACATTGGTGAAAATGAAGATCTGTCCGAACTTGCACCGCTCAGTGAAATGAACAGCCTTGAAATTCTCTGTGCCGAAAACACCGCAATAACAGATGTTTCTGCACTGTCCGAGCTTAAAAAGCTATCGGAACTTTCCTTGACTAACGACAGCATTACCGATATAGCCGTACTTAAAGACGTAAAAACTTTGAAAAAGCTTTCCATAAAGGGAAATTACGAACTTACTGTAAGCAATGTCGAGGAATTACAAGACGCTTTGCCCGACTGTACAATCGAACACTCCGAACTTAAAGAGGGCGAGGAAAACGATAGTAACGACAAAGATGACACCGACAGTATAATTGACAGTGACAGTGAAGAATAACAATTATTAATGTTTTGTAAATATTATATTAACAATGTTTTAAAGTGACATTTATAGGACAGTAATTGTGATATACTTGTTTTACAGAAACAAGCTTACTCCAATTATTACATAAAATACCCATGTGCTCTCCGAATAAACAGCATTCGGAGAGCACAACCCTTTTTATATTATATTCTGTTGGAAATCCACTTTAAAATATCGTTTATAACATCTTCCTTGTTTTCTTCATGCAAAAGCTCGTGACGGCATTCACCGTACAGCTTGAAATAAACGTCCTCCGAGCCTAAAATGTGCAGTTTCCTATACACATCAAAAACTCCTTTTCCGTACTCTCCCACAGGGTCTTTTTCTCCCGACAATATAAGTATCGGCAAATCTTTTCGGATATTATTGTACCACTCTTCCGTGTTGCACTCGGTACTGAGCATTACTACATCATTCATCGCCTTTACAGAGAAAACAAAATTATAGTATTTATCGTCTATATGCTGTTTCTGTACATTTATATTCCTTGTTGTCCAAGCATATTTATTCTTATCATCTCTAAACAGTATATTGCAAAAATCGAAAAACAGCTTTTGTGCAGGTTCAGAGCGGTACTCTTCGTTATGTACAACTCCTGCCGCCTGAGTAAGTGCAAGTCCTAAAGCCGAGGTTTTCTGATGACCGCCTGTGCCCAGCAGAATAAGCATATCGCACATATCGGGGTACTCCTCGCAGCAGATACGAGCTATAAAGCTGCCCATACTATGTCCTAACAGAATACGCTTTAAACCTTTGTAATCCTGTAAAAACTCTTCGGCAACCAAATGTGCGTCTTTTACAAGTATATCGCTGCCGTTTTCCTGTGCAAAAAATCCAAGCTTATCTATATCTCCGGCTGTTTTCCCATGACCAAGCTGGTCGTATATTAATACTACATATCCGTTTTCTGCAAGCTTTGACATAAACTCATTATAAAGCTCCATATGCTCGGACATTCCGTGAATTATCTGTAAGACAGCTTTCGGAGTACCTAAGGGAATATAGATTTTCCCGTAAAGCGTATGTATTTTATCGGTTGAAAGAGCTTGTATATCAAGAGTTGTGTATCTCATAGTTTCACCTCAAATATTCTGATATAAACATTATACAACAGTGAGGTGGATTTGACAAGAAATGCTTGCACTACCAATACTAAACTTAACTTTTGTGATATTAAATTTCTCTCTCCGGTTAACGGTTTGATCGAAAGCTTTATTTTATGCTTTAATAGCACAACGTGTTAAACTTGATCTTTTCTATTTTTAATAATTTTCCCGATAACCGCTCCTGCGATCATTACAATAATTCCTGCGGCAGCTAATCCCAAGGAAATTATTGTATTTATATAATTATCGCTTGAAAAATACAGATATTCGGGATATCCTATAATATAATTTATCAGAGGGTTTATCACAAGTACAAATGCTCCGAAAAAGCTCATCGCCACACCTGTCCTTACGGCTTTATTTGCTCTCAAATATCTTATTATAAGCAGCATTATCCACATCGACAAAACAGGTACTGCGGCGATTTTTAGTGCAATTATCAGAAAACCCGTACTTTTTAGATAAACGGCTATGCTAAGAAACAAAAGCAGCAGCAATACCGTATCTGCACAGTAAACAAGCAAGCCTTTGTTTCTTTTCCAGAAGCCGCTCGGAAAATACTTTTGTACAAGTATCGGCAGTATCACCGTTGCCATACCCAAAAGCACCGACACGGAAGCCACAAAAAACCACCTGCCCTTTGTATAAATACAGCATACTCCGAACAGCAGCAAGAGTGCTGCAACAAAGCTCAAAGTTGTATATAGGAACTTCTTGTCAGCCGCCATCAGAGGTACAACAGTCAAAGACGCTGTTACCATCAAAGAAGTAAGCACTATAAAAAACCAGTTAAGTGCATGACCTGTCGCAAGATTAACTATAAGGCATATCACAACAGGTATCATTAGTATTCCTGCTATTACCCCTCCTGCAAGAAATGTTCTCTGCTTTGTCTTTTTGTATGTATATTGTATTACTTTTTCCTTTTCGTCTATGATCTCCTTATCATATTCTGTGTTTTTAAGCTTTGAAAGAGTACCGCTGCATTTCTCACATTCCGAGATATGCTCTTCCACAAACTCACAGCTCCCCTCGCTGCATATACCGTCTAAATAAAGCGGCAGCAGATCCTGTACAATATCACATATGTTTTTCATTGCTCATCTATCCTTTCTCTAATTTTAAGCCTTGCACGGTGATAAGTTACTCTTGCCCAGTTTTCGGTTTTCCCGAATATTTTCCCTATCGTCTTAAACGATAGTTCTCCGAACACCCGAAGATGAAAAACCTCTTTATACGGTTCTTCAAGGCTGTGTAAAATACAGTGTATCATATATGATGAGTCGGCATTTTCAAAATTCTCCTCTATGCCCCTACCCTCCGAAACATCATTGATTTCATCAAGCGGAGAGTATTTTTTTCGTTTCCGATACTCGTCAATATACATATTCTTTGCAATCGCACAAAGCCATGTAAGCTCGCTTGACTGCCCTTTGTGCGTATGCTGCGACTGCATAGCTTTAAAAAACGTATTCTGAGTAATTTCCTCTGCCGTACTCTGATTTTTTGACAGCGTCATTACATACGAATAGACTTTCATAAAATACAGCTCGTACAGCTTTTCAATATCTATATCCATCTGATCACCTCGGCTTTCATAGGTTAGACGTACAGACAAAAGATTTGTTACAAAGTTTTTTAAAAATTTTTCCCGACAAAGCTTTAATGCCTTATCGGGAATATTTTTATTACTTTTTCTTCTTAAAGCTGTCCTTTAGCGATACGCTCCTGTTAAACACAAGATGTTCCTCTGTTGAGTCCTTGCTGTCTACACAGAAATATCCGTGACGCATAAACTGGAACGACATCGGTGCTTTGATACCTTTCATTGACTTCTCAACCTTACAACCGTTAAGAACAGTGAGTGAATTAGGATTGATATAGTCAAGGAAGTTCTTATCTCCCGTATCAGGCTCGGGGTCTGTGAAAAGATTATCGTACATTCTAACCTCGGCATTCTCGCAGTTGTTTGCGTCTACCCAATGGATAGTACCCTTTATCTTTCTGCCGTCGGGTGTGTTTCCGCCTCTTGTTTCGGGGTCATACTCCGCATAAACCTCTAATAGCTTGCCGTCCTCGTCACGCTTACAGCCTGTACATTTTACGATATATGTTGTCTTTAAACGAACCTCGTTGCCCGGGAACATTCTGAAATATCCCTTTATCGGCTCGTCCATATAGTCGCTTCTCTCGATATAGCACTCTCTTGAAAATGTTATAGTTCTCGTACCGTCCTCGGGGTGATTGGGGTTGTTCTCTATCTCAAACTCCTCGCTCTTGCCCTCCGGATAATTTGTTATAATAAGCTTTACAGGGTCAAGCACCGCCATTGTGCGTTCTGCGTGGTCGTTTAGATCCTCTCTCAGGCAAAACTCCAAAAAGCCGTAATCAACTGTGGAATTTACCTTTGATACGCCTATTCTCTCGCAGAAGTTTCTTATGGATAAAGGCGTATAGCCCCTTCTCCTAAGTCCGCAGAGGGTCGGCATTCTCGGGTCGTCCCAGCCGCTTACATATCCGTCCTCTACAAGCTGTCTGAGCTTTCTCTTGCTCATAACAGTATTGTTTATACCAAGTCTGGAAAACTCTATCTGACGTGGTTTGCTCGGCAGTGTGACGTTATCCCTTACCCAGTCGTAAAGAGGTCTGTGCGCCTCAAATTCAAGCGTACACAAGCTGTGCGTTATACCTTCAAGTGCGTCCTCTATCGGGTGTGCAAAATCATACATCGGGTAGATACACCACTCATCTCCTGTGCGGTGGTGTGTTATTCTGTTTATTCTGTAAAGCACAGGGTCACGCATATTGAAGTTGCCCGATGTCAGATCTATCTTTGCTCTGAGCGTCATTGTACCGTCTGCAAACTCCCCTGCTCTCATACGTCTGAACAAATCAAGACTTTCCTCAATAGGTCTGTCACGATAGGGGCTTTTTGCAGGTGTTGAGAGATCTCCTCTATACTCCCTCATCTGATCTGCCGTAAGCTCACATACATATGCAAGTCCCTTTTCGATAAGTTCCTCTGCACACTTGTACATCTGCTCGAAATACTGTGACGCAAAATAAAATCTGTCGCCCCAGTCAAAGCCCAACCACTTTATGTCCTCTTTGATTGCGTCAACGTACTCCTCGTCCTCTTTTGTAGGGTTTGTATCGTCCATACGAAGATTACACATACCGCCGTACTTTTCCGCTGTTCCGAAATCTATGCAAACAGCCTTTGCGTGTCCTATATGCAGATAACCGTTCGGCTCGGGGGGAAATCTTGTGTGTACAGTCATTCCCTCAAACTGACCGCCCTTTGCTATATCCTCATCTATAAAATCGTGGATAAAGTTTGCATTACCCTCTTTTTCTTCCTTTATTATATCCTCAGCCATAATTTTTTCCTCCCTTTTATCATAGTTTCAAGCTCAAAGCTCAAAGTTCAAAGTTCAAAGCTTAAAGTTTTAGTCAACAATCAAGTTTTTTTATTAATGAGCTTAACATTTTTGCAATTTCATAACACAAATCTAATGCAGGCTTATTTTCTTCTTCGCATAAATAATCTAATCGCAAACATATTTGTAACTGTGTTTCTAATTCTGCATTTGATCCTCTTGCTATTGTCAGAAAATATCTAAAATCTTTTTGTGAATTTCTCTGCTGACCCTCTGCTATATTTGATGGGATAGATACAGCCGCTCTCCTCATTTGGTTAGATAAAGCATATACTTCTTCTTGCGGTAACCTCTTTGTCAACTAATAGACTATAACAACTAAATCCATCGCTTTTTGCCAAACAAATAAATCATTATATCGACTCATATTTTCTCTCAAAAAACTATAAACTTAGAACTTTTAGCTTAGAGCTAAGATTGCCAAGCCCTTCTCCATTCTTGCAAGCGACTCTTCTCTGCCGAGTATCTCGAGTATCTCAATAGCGCCGCCCGGAGTTACCGTTCTGCCCGATACGGAAATTCTTGCAGGCCACATTACAGTACCGTTCTTTACTCCAAGCTTTACAGCCAATTCTATAAGACAATCGTGTATTGCGTCATGCTCCCACTTATCAAGTGCGGATAATTCGTCATATACTGCCTTTAGCATTACAGGTGCGTTTTCAAGATTGGTTTTACTCTTTTTATTTACAAACAAATCCTTACCGTACTCGGGTAACTCTGCAAAAAATCCGATTACTTCGGGTATCTGTGTAAGCTTAGTTGTTCTCTGCTGTAATATTGCCGCAATTTTTAAAGTGTCAAGCTGCTTGTCGCCTATGCCTTGTAATATATAAGGTCTTGCTACACTTTCAAACTCCTCAACGCTCATAGCCTTTATATACTCGCCGTTAAACCATTCAAGCTTATCATAGTCAAATACGGCAGGCGACTTGCTTATACCGTCTATGCTGAATTCCTTTTCAAGCTCGCTTAGTGTAAACATCTCTTTGTTATCCTTTGGACACCAGCCCAATAAAGCTATATAGTTGATGATAGCCTGCGGAAGATAACCCTCCTTCACAAGATCCTCAAACCCTGTTGCACCGTGACGCTTTGCAAGCTTGGAAACAGTGCCGTCATCGTTCTTGCCCATTATCAGAGGCAGATGAACATAAGTCGGTATCTCCCAGCCGAAAGCCTCATACAGAAGATTATACTTAGGTGTAGATGACAGGTACTCGTTTCCTCTTACAACGTGAGTAATTCCCATTGTATGGTCGTCTATAACATTTGCAAAATTATATGTAGGATATCCGTCCTCTTTTATAAGTATCTGATCCTGCAATTCGCTGTTTGGTGCTGTTATCTCTCCGAAAACTGCGTCTGTAAATGTTGTTTCACCGTCTATCGGCATTTTTTGTCTGATAACATACGGTGTACCCTCGCTTAACAGTCGGTCTATTTCCTCTTGCGGTAAGTTTCTGCAATGACGGTCGTAACCTCCGTTTGCGTACTCCTCTGTTTGTCTTAAAGCTTCAAGTCTTTCCTTTGAGCAGAAACATCTGTAAGCCTTTCCCTGCTCAATTAGTCTTTCCGCAAAAGGACGGTACATATCACGTCTCTCGCTTTGAACATACGGACCGTAATCTCCGCCGATATCCGGACCCTCATCGTGCTTTAGTCCTGCTTTTGCAAGCGTGTTATAGATAACGTCTACTGCTCCCTCAACGTAACGCTCACGGTCTGTATCCTCAATTCTCAGTACAAACGTACCGCCCTGAGATTTTGCGATAAGGTACTCATAGAGAGCTGTTCTGAGGTTGCCGACATGCATAAACCCTGTCGGACTGGGGGCATATCTTGTTCTGACCTTTCCTGTCATAATTAATGCATCTCCTGTTACAAATTTCTCCGTATCCGATGACACGGAACATATACTTGTTTATTATATCACAAAGTATAAAAAATTCCAATACCCAATCTAATAAATCTCCTGTTCGAGGGATTTAAACTCCTGAGTATCAAAAAACTCTGTAATGGTTATCTCCAAACCGTCACAGAGTTTTTTTATTGTAACTATTCCTATGTTTTTTGCTTTGCCGTTCACTATATCGTTGACGGTAGATTGTGTAACGCCCGAAAGTGTACTGAGCTTGTTTACGGTAATATTTCTCTGTGCACACAGTTCAAGAATACGCTGTGCAACGCATTGTGAAATGTTCATAAAAATCTCCTTTCATTGAATTAATATACATTTTAATCATATCAAAAAAATATACGACTTTTTAACGGTAAACCGTTGACTTTTGCTAAAAGCTGTGTTATTATCTAATTAACGGTTTACCGTTAATAACATATGTAATATAATATTAATTATACTCAAACTATCTGTTATTGACGTTACCAAAATATTTTTTATAAAGGAGAGGATTTTATGAAGAAAATCTTGGCGTGTTTATGTTGTGTATCCTTACTCTTTGGTACGGCAGTGTGCAATATTACGGCAAGTGCCGGAGAAGCCCCCAAGGAACGCAGTAAAGAAGTCACTTATAAAGGCATAACGTATTACATCGATTTGGGAAAAAATGTATCAGTTACCGCTGTTGACGACAAACTGTATGCAAGCTATAATCCCGAATATGCACAAACAAAAGTATTTGCGTTTCCGTCAGAAATACAATACGAAGAAACAGGAGAAACACTTCCCGTAACCTACATTAGCGGTGGTTTTCGTGACTTATCAGCCACAAAGATAATTATCCCTAAAACCGTAAAGAATTTTAATGCAGGATTTGTGAACGGATTTGCAGGAAACGAGAGCCTGGAGGAAGTAACAATTGAAGAAGGTAGCGTATTAGAAAACATCGGCAGCTTTTATTCTTGTACAAACCTCAAACGAATTGGCATCGGAGAAACAAATAAGCTTCCCGACACAGTAACTTCAATTGGCGGCAGTGCTTTTGAGGATTGTTCATCTTTAGAAAGCATTGTCTTATCCGACAATTTAGAGAAAATCAAATATAATGCTTTTAAAAACTGCATAAAATTGCAAGAGATCGATATTCCCGCAACTATCAGCTCGATTGAACCTGAGGCTTTTTACGGCTGCACAAACCTCGCTAAGGTCAATTTTAACACATACACTCAGGGTGAAAACAAAGGTAAATCAAACTTAAATGATTTGAGTACTTCTGTATTTAAAAACTGTACCAATTTAACAGAGATCAATCTGCCGCTGTCTACACATACATATAAAATATCCGACAACCGCTTTGAAAACACCGGCATAAAAAGCATAAATATTCCCGAATCTGTTGATGAAATTAAACCGAATGCATTTGTCGGAGTAAATTTTGAAAACACGCTTGAAACAGACAAGGGCGAAAAATACGCTATCGGAATATTCAACTCTCAGTGTCAATTTTCGTTTTGGCTCGGACATCATCTGTTCGGTGATCAATATAATGATATTCCAAAGGACGAACGTCCTACAATCGCAGGATATGCTTACTCCACCTCAAACGACTTTGCAATAACAGAGGACTTCAACTTTATTTCCGTAGGCGAATGGAACCCGTTCAAGGTTATTTACCCCGGTGATGTTGACGGCGACGGCAAAACCTCTTCAAAAGACAGTATGCTTATTCAGAGATCTTCTATTGGTTTGGTAAAACTCACAGATGATCAAGTAACTGCCGCAGACGTAAACAAAGACGGCAAAGTATCTTCCAAAGACGCTTTACTTATTCTTAGATTTTCTATCGGCTACAAGGTTGAAGGACTATCTTAAAAAACATACAGCAACATAAAGACCACCCCGAAAAATGGAGTGGTCTTTTTTAGTGTGCTTTTTTGAAAATCAGAGAAAAAAAATCAAAGGCTCCCTCTTTGAGGGAGCTGTCAGCGATAGCTGACTGAGGGAGTATTATAAATATCATTCTCCGAAGTGATAAACATCAGTTCTATATATTCTCTCTTAAATTGGTGCTGTCATTTACTTCAGGAAAAATCATAGTTTTTTTTTATTTATATCTTTTATGTATACTCCCTCCGTCACTTCACTACGTTCAGTGACACCTCCCTCAAAGAGGGAGGCTTTAATTTGTTTCAGTTATAGCCTCTCGAACAGTTTTATCTATCGTTTCACATACTCCTTTAAAATTCCTATCTATTTGGGAATTAGTAAAGCGTATTATTTTCAGATCATATTTTTACGAAGTTCTTTGGCTCGGGGGATTAACCGCTTATTATATTTGAGTGACATTGTTTTCTCCCCCTCAAAAATACTTTTTAATCTCAACCCCCAACCAACAACTACTCCTCATAATCATATCCGTAATCCTCGCCGTCATCGTAGTACGGGTCATACTCGTACTGATCTTCGGGGATAGGTTCTTCCTCGACTGTTTCAGATGTTTCTGACGGTTCTGCTACTCCTACCGAATTATTAAGTCCTACATCATATATATACTGTATCTCGCTTTCTTCGCCTGTGTTATCCTCGCTATCCGTATCGGTAGTGATAGCACTGTCTGCGTTTTCGTTGGGTTCATCTGCGTCGGAGTCGGTTGCGTTGTCCTCAAGCCTGCCGTGCGTTGCCTGTGTGCGGAGAGTTTCAAGCTGATATACATTCTGCGATGTTATCGTAAACATATCCAAACAGTAGAGTACATCTGTTATTTTGAAATCTTCTACCATCTCAACAAGGTTTGCCTCTAAGTAATCTTTATCAACTACATATATCTCATCAAAAGAACTCGTCATAAACGGTGCTAACGCCGTACCTGCATTATCTTTTACTATTATCAGCTTTCTGCCGCTTTTGACCTCTGTTTCAAGCTTTACACAGTAAAATCCACCCTTATAAAATGTATCGTACATCGCCTCGGGGACTTCTTCAAAAAATTCTCCGTCCGTCAAAAACTCGAAATTCTCGTCATAATAATACGTCTTGAACTTTGTTTTAGGCTTGTAATATACAAATTCATCGGGATCTTTCTCAAGCTCCTCCAGCGTCATATAATCTATAAACATACTCATATTTCCTACATAATCTGCTGCTTTTGAGGGAGTATATTCAGATATATCCGCATAAGGTACTCCTGCCGTCTTTGCAAATACCCGCCCTGCATAGTATGCGCCCAAAGGCGTCCAGCGTGTATCGGTACGGAAATATATATTCTCGGCATTGTGGTTTATTAAAGTCTGCATTACATCAACATTTTTTACATTTACAAATGCGTCTGCTATATTCTCCATTATCGTGCTTTGGCTGTCAATATCCACCCTGTAATTTGACGGACAATACAGCTCGCACGCTGTTGGCACTGCCATTGAATACACGTTTATCTGCGTACCCAATCGTTCTTTCATTGCGTTAAGCTCGCTTGCATAAAACTGCCCCGACTCCTCTTCGGCTGTAAACATCTCCATACAGCGTTTTGAACCGTCCTGATCGACTACAAGTACTCCTCCCGAATACTCGCCGTTTGCATTCTGCTTGTCGTAATCCCTATGCTCGCCTATGTCTGAGGCTTCCTGTTGTGGCTGGGTTTCGCTTACTATCGCTGTATCAGCCGTCTGTACCTGCGATGTGTCTGTATCCTTGTTCTTGTCGTCACAGCCCACAGCCGCCGCAAGCATTCCTGCCGCCAAAACTGCCGCAAATATTCTTATACTCATACTCTTCATACACTTTCTCCTCGTATTCATCACTCTATACTTTTGAGAGATTCTACCATATCTATTTTCTTAATTTTGAAGTACATTATAAAATTTACAACCGCTGAAAATACCGCCGTCATTACCGCCGCAAGAATATAACTCCACCACGCTATATCTCTGCTGAACATAGTCTTGTTTATCTCTATCGTAAGAATAACAAACCTGTGAAGTACTATACCTATTCCCAGTCCTGCTATTATTCCGCAAAGGGTCAAAACTATATTTTCTCTGTATACAAACGCACAAGTTTCTCCGTTGTAAAATCCCAGCACCTTTATTGTCGCTATCTCTCTTACACGTTCTGCTATATTTATATTTGTAAGATTATAAAGCACCACTATCGCAAGAAGTCCCGCACATACAAGAAGTACCAATATTACCATATCAAGACTGCTGATAGTATCCATAAAGCTGTCTATACTTCCACTTATAAATGATACAGCAACTATACCGTCCTTGTCAAGGCACTCTGCGCCAAGTCTGTTCTCTGCCTGAGGGGTTACTTCATTCATACCGCACATCAGCATATTATAAAGTACCTCTCTGCCGTAAACCTCTTTATAGCATTTAGGCGTTAAGAATACATATCCGTAAATATAATTCTCCGATATTCCCGTAACCTTAACATTATGCTTTTTGTTGTTCTCTGTTATCGTTATTGTACTGCCTACCGTTACCCCGAGATTATCAGCCAATTTTTCCGTAACAACCGCACCCTCGTCCGTAAGCTCTACCGCCTGTCCGCTTTTCCTCTCTCTTAGATGTATAAGCTGTGACATTCTCTCTGTCGACTGAGGTACTATCATATAAATATCATCGTTGATCTCTTTGCCGTTTTCGCTCTTTACTCCTATTGACACTTGCCTTTCAAGCATAGCGGAAGATACGCTGCTGTTTTCCTCGATTTCTTTTAAGAGATTAGCATTTTCGTGCGACGTTCCCTCTTCCTCAAAAACGGCTATCATATCGTATGTATATATCTCTCCGAAATGTTTATCCGCTATCGAGCTTATAGAGTTTTTAAGTCCAAAGCCTGTCAGTATCAGCGCCGTACAGCCTGCAACACCTATTACAGTCATAAAAAACCTTGCCTTATAGCGTACAATATTCCTTACCGTTACCTTTGATGTAAAAGTCATTCTGTTCCAGATAAACGGTATTCTCTCCAAAAGAATTCTCCTGCCATGTTTAGGCGCTTTCGGTCTCATAAGTTCTGAGGGTTTCTCTTTAAGTACCTTTCGGCAGGTATAGAGCGATACAAGCGTTGTACATACAAATGCCGTAACTACTCCCGCCGATATTGGAAGAACAGGCACTACAAGCTTTAAATCTATGAGCATATACATAATCCCGTAAGCGTTGTAAATCACCCGTGGGAGCGACAGCATACCAAACGCTATTCCAACTACACAGCCTGTAAGCGACGCTGTTGTCGAGTAGAAAAGGAACTGTGACATTATCGCTCTGTTTGAATATCCAAGCGCTTTCAGCGTGCCTATCTCTGTGCGTTTTTCCTCAACGTGACGAGTAAGCGTAGTAAGGCATACAAGTGCCGCTACAAGCATAAAGAACAGCGGAAATACCGCGCCGACTGCATCTACTCTTGTGGTATCGTCAATCAACGAGGTATATCCCGGATTATCTCTCCTTGTAAAGAAATACCACTCGGGGTTATCCATATCGTTAAGCTTTTCCTCAGCTTTGTCAAGCTTTGCCTGTGCGTCGTTGAGTTTTTCATATGCTTCATCTCGCTTCTCTTCAAACTCCGCTTTAGCGTCCTTTAGTTTTTGCTCGCCCTCTGCCTTTTGCTTTTCAAATTCAGCCTTGCCGTCCTCGTACTGTTCTTTAGCATCTTTAAGCTTTTTCTCGCTGTCTTTAAGCTCCTGTCTGCCCTCTGTTTTCTTTGTTGTAAGCTCCGTCTGCCCCTGAGTTAAAGCCGCTTGTGCCTGTGTGATTTGCGTCTGTGCATCATTTAACTGCTGTTCACCTAACGCTTTTTGTTCTGCAAGCTCCTGTTTGCCTTGGTCTATCTGTACCTTTGCCGCATCAAGCTGTGCTTTTGCATCGTCAAGCTGTTTTTGCGGCTCTGCCGTCTGCTCGTCAAACTGCTTCTGTGCGTCCTCGTATGCGGCTTTCTTACTGTCCACATCGTCCTGTGCGTCACTCAGACGTTTTGTATACCGTGTAAGGGTATTAGTTGTAGTTTCGATAAGCGTATTTCTTGCCGATATTTCTATCCGTATTAACGCTTTTTGTGCATAGCTGTCTGTCTGTTCAATCTGTGCGTTTAAATCATCTATTTCATTTTGAGCATTTTCTATTACAGAATTACAATTGTCTATCCCATTATCGCACTCGGGCTTTGTGAAATTCTCAAAGCGATTTAGTGCGTTATCATACTCTATTTTTAAAAGCTCTATCCCTGCCTTTGCAGGAAGCGTTTGCTGTTTAAATTCCGTAAGTCCTCTGTTATACTCCTCCAGACCGCTGTTGTACTCACGTTCGGCCTGATTTAGTTGTTTTTGTGCCTGTGCTATCTGTCGGTTAAACTCAGCTTTAGCATTTTTCAGATCCTCTTTAGCTTTTGTGAGCTGTTCTTTTGCATTATCTAAAGTTTTTTGTCCGTCCTCGATACCTTTGTTATAGTCGATCCAGCCCTGTTTTATTTGTTTCTCGCCGTCATCTATCTGCTTTTTAGCATTGTCAAGGGATTCCTTTGCATCGTTTATCTTATCGTTAAATTCTTTTTCGCCGTCTTTTATTTTCTTTTCTGCGTCTGCAATCTCCTTTTCGGCTTTTCGCTTTTCCTCTTCAAAATCAGCTTTTGCGTCCTCAAGCTTTTTTCTTGCGTCATTTAGATACTCGCTGTCAAAATACTTTGCTCTGTCCTGTCCAAGGTCTTTAAACTGCTGTTCAAGTGCGTCAATACAGTCGTCGTACTCTGCTGTAAGAGTTTTCATAGAACCGTCGGAGTAATCAGTCAAAACATACACCTGAGAATATCTGTCGGATTTAAATTCGTCCTCGCTGATAATTCCGAACATATTAATTCTGCCGTTGCCAATGTCGGTGTTACCCCTGTCAAAGCTTACGTAAAGCGGTGTCTGTGCAAAACCCACTATCGTAAACTCTGTGCTTTCAAGTATATCCTCTACCTCACTGTCGCCTGCTTTCGGCTGTATGTAGAGTGTATCTCCCACATTATAGCCGCCGTTTCCGAATGTACTGCTTTCTAATGCTATCTCGCCCTTTTTTTCGGGAAGTCTGCCCTCGTGTATGATAGGCTCGTTTATAGTATAGCCGTCCTCGTTCTCTTTTATGTCGGAGTATAATCTTATTACACTGCCGTCGCCCTCTGAATTAATAATGACGTCCGTATAGTAAGAAGCTGTCGCAGTACGAACGTGAGGGAGCTTTTTTATTTCTTCAACGTCCTTTTCTCCAAATCCTACGGTAGACAGAAGTCTTATATCCATTAAGCTGTTTTCAAGATAATATTCCTCGGCAGAAGCGTTCATTGACGGTGCAGTTGCTTTTATGCCCATAAAGAAACCCACTCCCAAAGCAACTATGAGCATAATAGATATAAACCTCGCTTTGGTTTTGGTTATATCACGCAGCACATTTCTCCATAATGATGATGTCACATTTACACCTCCGTAGTTTAGTTCAAATAGTCGATTGCAAAATGCCATAAGTGCGCATAAACAGCCGACTTTTTTGATGTTTAACAACTGACTTTTTCTCCGTTTTGTGGTATAATTTAATTGC
>CACWKD010000038.1 GCA_902761345.1 uncultured Ruminococcus sp.
TGAATAGTGAAGAATGAATAATTTATAATGAAGCGTTTGGCGTTTCTGTATTATTCGTTATTCACTATTCATTTTTCTTTATTCATTAAAACAGTGATTGCAAGAGAACTGTTGGGCAGCTTATGAAACCTGTTTACAAGAACCGAGTGTAAACCAACGCATAGTGAATATTTAAACTACAAATTAAGACAAGTATAAAAATAGAGCTTTAATGCGAGAACGCCCCCTTATTCATTCGGGGGCTTAATGAATGATTTATAATGAAACGGTTGTCGTTTCTGTATTATTCGTTATCCGAAATGTGAGGTTACTATAATTGCTGTCATCATTCCGATAAAATCACCAATCAACGCACAGGGTACTGTACACCCTGTTTTATTTATTTTTACCGCACCGTAGTAAACCGCTATACAGTAAAAGGTCGTTTCGGTAGATCCTGTCATTACGGCAGCAATTTTTGTAACTAACGAATTTGCTCCGTTTTCTTTTATAATGCTGTCAAGGAGTGCAAGAGATCCGCTTCCGCTTATAGGCTTGAGAAACATGAGCGGTGTTATCTGTTCGGGTATTCCTGCAAGATCTGTTACAGGCGACAGCAGAGATGTAAATAAATCAAGAATTCCGCTCGCTTTAACCATTCCTATTGCTGTGATAAGTCCTATCAGAGAGGGTGCGATAGAGTACATTGTGTGCAGACCCTCCTTTACACCGTCTGTAAAAAGTGTAAAGATAGGCTCTTTCTTTATAAGTCCCCATAATACGATGACAAGCAGAGTTATAGGTATGATCATTGATGCGTACATTTCTTTGCCTCCCTTTTTGTAAATATCTTTACGCTTATTACTCCGCATATCAGACCCGATACCGATGCCGCCCATGTAAACGGTATTATTTGAGAGGGATTGTTGTTTCCTGCCGATTGTAGTATTGACATTATCATTGTCGGTATAAGCTGGACGGAGGTTGTATTCAGTATTACAAACATTATCATATTTCTGTCTGCCTGATCGGCTCGAAATGATTTTCCGCTTTTGTCAAGATCGGGAAAAAGCTTTCCTGTTAATGGAGAGAGGAGTTTTGAAATTGCGTTTGTAATTCCGCTCTTGTCTGCAATTTCCATTATTCCGCTCCATAAACATACTGTTCCGCACATTGATACTGTTAGCTCGATTGCGTCACTTGCAGAGGTTAATATTGCAGAATTTAATTGTTCCTGTGTACCGTTTATCATGGAGTAGAGTACACTTGCTATTATCATAAATCCCCAAATGTACGGAAGCATATTTATCACCTGCTGATATATGTAAGATTTTGTTGACAACTTGCTAAAAATGGATTATAATATAATTAATGGTAAAAATAACCAAAAAATTTTTTGCTGTACGGGAAAGGTTTGATATTATGAAAAAGTGGAATGAAATCTGTAAAGTCGATTCTCTGGGAAGAATTGTTGTTCCTAAAAGACTTAGAAATGCTTTTGATCTAAATGCAGGAGATCCGCTCGAAATATATATTGATAATGAAACAATTGTTTTGAAGAAATATATTCAGAGCTGCATTTTTTGCGGAAATCAAAATGATCTTACGGAGAAAAACGGAAAGTATATTTGTAAGGATTGTATTAATTCGTTTGTAGAAAATAAATAATAACATTCAGTTGACAGCTCATATTTTGGGCTGTCTTTTTTATAATGTATATGATGTTTCCGGGAAATATATGAATAATACTGCCGTAACAGCAAAATGTTCAAAAACCGATATAAAAGTTTGTTAAGAATTGATAAGGGATAAATTAGTTATAATAATTGAAAGTTTAGTGAAAAAATGATACAATAATAAGTGTCAAATTGGCAACTTGCATAAATTACAACATTGAATTCCCATTGCTTTTATTTTATAATGATAGTTATTGTTAAATATAGAATTTATTAATTTTTTGTAACTAATCTGAATTTGTCTGAATGGTTGCTTATTTTCTCCGAATAGGTTATAATCACTATATATGGATTTTTTATTAGGAGGCAGCAAGGTGATCAGTGCAGAGGGAAAGAAATTTTTATGCGGAGTATGTGCTTTTTTGACATTGGCACTTTCTCCGGTTTGTGCGGTAATGCCGGCTTATGGTGAAGTTTACGACGAGGACGAAACATATGCCGAAGAAGAAGTAACTGAAGAAGTTGACGAAGAGATCACGCAGGAAGTGACGGAAGAGGTTGACGAAGAGGTTACGCAGGAAGTTACAGAAGAAGTGTACGATGAAGTATACGGTGAAGCGTATGATGACGAGGTTTCACAAGAGGACGGCGACGATACAACCGATACGGAAAAATTGAAAAATGATGTGGAGGAAAGTTCAGTGGCGGAGTTGGACAAACTTGCCTATGCAGGCGATGATTTGGGCGTTACATATACAAAGGAAGCGTCCACATTTAAGGTATGGTCACCGACAGCGACAAAGGTACAGGTGCTGCTCTATGCGGCGGGCAGCGAGCAGGAGGACAGCAGTAAATATATGTCTGTTCATGAAATGACTTATGACTCAAAAAATGGTGTATGGTCGGCTGTTGTTGAGGGCGATTTGCTTAATAAATACTATACCTATTATGTGTATAACGGAAAAAAAGGAAAGGAAACTGTTGATATCTACGCAAAGGCGGCAGGCGTCAACGGCAACAGAGGTATGATAGTCGATCTCGAAAGTACCAATCCCGAGGGTTGGGAAAACGATCATCATGTTTCTGTTGATAATCAGAGTGAGGCTATTGTGTGGGAGGTCAATGTAAAGGACTTCTCAAATGACCCTGCTTCGGGTATCAGCAGCAAGAACAGAGGAAAATATCTTGCGTTTACAGAAAACGGTACAACTGTAAATTCCGACGGAGTAGGTACAACGGGAATAGATTATCTGAAAGAACTCGGAGTAAATTATATACAGCTTCTGCCGATATTCGATTTCGGTTCGGTAGATGAAAGCTCTAAAGAGGATCAGTTTAACTGGGGATACGATCCTAAAAACTATAATGTTCCCGAGGGGTCTTATTCAAGCAACCCCTATGACGGTAACGTAAGAATAAACGAAGTAAAGCAGATGGTTCAGGCAATACATAACAACGGTATGGGTGTTGTTATGGACGTAGTGTTTAACCATACTTACGAGGGCGCAAGATCTTGGTTTAACAATACAGTCCCCGGATATTATTACAGAATGACAGAAAGCGGTACATGGTCAAACGGTTCGGGCTGCGGAAACGATACAGCCTCCGAACACGCTATGTTCAGAAAGTATATGGTTGACTCTGTCGTATATTGGGCAAAGGAATACCATATAGACGGATTTAGATTTGACCTTATGGGACTTCACGATGTTGAAACTATGAACGCTATTCGTGCAGCTCTTGACGGTCTTGAGGGCGGAGATAAAATTCTTATGTACGGTGAGGGCTGGTCACTCGGTACTAATGCGGAGCCGGGTACTGTTATGGCTACACAGTATAATATGAATAAGCTCGATGACAGAATAGGTGCATTTAACGACGGTATCCGTGACGGAATAAAGGGCAGCAACTTTAATGCCTCCGAGGGCGGATATATTCAGGGCGGTCAAGGTACGGCAAAGGTTAAGTCGGGCATTACGGCAGAAGTAGGCAACTGGGCAAAACAGCCTACACAGACGGTTTCTTACAATTCCTGTCACGACAACTATACTTTGTGGGATAAGCTTGTGGCTACAAGCGGTACGTTTGACGACTATACAAGAAGAAATGAAAAACTTGTATCTATGAATAAGCTTGCATCGGCTATCGTTCTTACTTCTCAGGGAATAAGCTTTTTCCAGGCAGGAGAGGAGTTTGCAAGAACAAAGAAAGGCGACGAAAACTCTTACAGATCGTCGTCTAAGATAAATCAGCTTGACTGGTCAAGAAGAAACGAATACAGCGATATGGTTCAGTATTATTCGGGACTTATCGAGATACGCAAAAATTTTGCTCCTTTTACAGACCCGACAGGCGAGGCCGTAAAGAACATTAAATTTATAGATAACAGTTCAAAAGGCGTTATAGCCTATACAATAAAAAATACGATAACTCCGGGTACTCAGTGGAATACCGCAGCACTGATTTTCAACGCTTCGGAAAACGACGAGAGCATTAATCTTTCGGGTAACGGTATGCCCGAAGAGTGGGTAGTTGTTGTAAACGGCGACAGTGCTTCGATAAACGGTCTTGCGGTTATTAACGAAAGCACCGTTACAGTAAAGAGCGGTACGGCTATGATGCTTGTTGACAAAGCAAGCTTTGACGATGTTGCTTTGAAGTCCGAAAAAGGCAGTGTCGTTATTAAGCATATTGACGCAGACAGCGGAGAAGTAATCAAAACGCAGCGTGTATCGGGTACAATAGGAAATAAATATTCCGTAAAACCCGACACGAGCCTTTTGATGAATTATACTTATAAAAATTCGGAGGGCAGTGTAAACGGTACGTATTCACAGAGCGGTGCGGAGGTTACACTATACTATACAAAATACAACGGTACATTCGGTACGGCTGTAATAAGGTTTGTTGACAGTGAGAACGGTGAAGAACTTTGCGAAGCTGTTACACAGACAGGCAGAACAGGCGACAGATATTATACGGCGGAGATACCGTCTATAAAGGGATATGCGCTTGACCTTACCTCGCTGCCGAGAAACGGTGCAGGCAAGTTTACCGATGGTGAAACAGTGATAGAATATAAGTATTCTCCTGTTGAAAACGAACCTATAACTGTACATTACTATAACAGCAACGAGTGGAAAAACCTTTCACTTTATGCTTATGGAAACGGTACTCAGAATGGTAAGGAAACTAAGGAATTGCTTGGAGCGTGGCCGGGCACAGCGATGAACAACGATGGCGACGGCTGGTGGTCGTTTACTATTCCGTCAGAAAATACTAAAGGCGTTACGGGTGTTAGAGTAATTGCCGCTAACGGAAATGCACAAGACCCTGCCGCAGGAAACGAGGGCTACCGTGTATCGGGAGATGTCTGGATAAAAGACGGACACGTTACCGATAAGAATGAGAAAGAAGTAGTAAGCTCAGGCAAGATCAATGTAATATATGTTGATTATTCGGGTGCGGTTATTGACAAAGACGTTATCAAGGGCGATATAGATATGGAATATAATATCGTGCCAAAGGAATTTTTCGGATATGAGCTTACAGATAATTCCGATAATATCGGAGGATTGTACACAGCAGAGGAAATAAACGTTATCTTTAATTACCGCCCCAATTACGGCAAGAGCCTTATTGTATGGCTTGCGGCAGGCGGAATTGCAGTTCTTGCGGGAGGAATTTCAGCGTTTATACTCAGAAAAAAAGAAAAGCGCTAAAAACTAACATCAGTTTATTTTGCGGAATAATGGTCTTACTTCCGCTTAAATAAAAATCAAATTACAAGGAGGAATAATCTTTATGAAATTAAAGAAGACTATGTCACTCTTGATTGCCGCAGCTTTGCTTACAGGAACATTTACAGCTATCGGCAGCGTGAGTGCATACGCAGACGAAGCTTCGGACGCGCCTAATAGTGTTGATACTCTTGAAGTCGGTGATTTCAGTACATACCCGACTTATGCAGGCGGCGATCTCGGAGCTAACTACTCTCCGGAGAAAACTACTTTTAAAGTATGGGCGCCGACAGCGGAAAACGTTGACCTGTATATGTATACGGCAGGTGATGAGGAAAACGCAAAAGATCCCTCTGAGGTGCGTGCTATGGAGCTTGACAAAGCTACGGGTGTGTGGAGCGTTGCGGTTGACGGCGATATCAAGAACACATACTACACCTACTTCGTTAAGAATGATCTTAATCCCGATGGTGTTGAGGTAGTTGACATCTATGCAAAGGCTGCAGGTGTAAACGGCAACCGTGGTATGGTAGTTGACCTTGACGAAACAGACCCGGAGGGCTGGGCAAACGACAGTCACGTTTTGGCACAAGAGGTAACAGACGCTACTGTTTGGGAAGTTCATATCAAAGACTTCTCCTATGATCCCGAGTCGGGTGTAAGCGAAGCAAACAGAGGAAAGTATCTTGCTTTCACAGAGTTTGAAACTACGCTTAACAATGCAGGCGACGTTAAGACCTGTATGAATTACCTCAAAGACCTCGGCGTATCTTACGTTCAGATAAACCCGATGTACGACTTTGGTTCGGTTGACGAAACAGGCGACGATACACAGTTTAACTGGGGTTATGATCCGAAAAACTATAATGTTCCCGAGGGTTCTTATTCTTCAAACCCCTATGACGGAAACGTAAGAATTACAGAGATGAAGCAGATGATAAAGGCTCTCCACGATAACGGAATAGGCGTTATTATGGACGTAGTTTATAACCATACTTATGCTTCTACGGATTCATGGTTTAACCTTACAGAGCCTGATTACTATTACAGACAGACAACAGACGGCGGCTGGTCAAACGGTTCGGGCTGCGGCAACGACACTGCTTCCGAGCGTGAGATGTTCAAGAATTTTATGGTTGATTCTGTTACGTATTGGGCAGATGAGTACCATATAGACGGATTCAGATTTGACCTTATGGGACTTCACGACTGCGATACAATGAACGCTATTCGTGATGAGCTTGATAAGATAGACACAAGAATTATTACATACGGTGAGGGCTGGGTCCTCGGAACAACCGTTGACAAGAAAAACTGGGCAGGCAACAGAACACAGCTTTGCGAGCAGAGCAAGTGTATGAGAGTAAGCGAGAGAATAGGCTTCTTTAACGATGACGCTCGTGACGCACTTAAGGGTAAGGCTTTTGACGATCTTACTTCTCCGGGATATGTTTCAGGAATAGGTTCGTCTGCAGGTAAGCTTTATGACAGCATAAAGGGACATTATGACGGTTCAGCTACATGGAAAACTCAGGTTCCCGGACAGAACGTAATGTATTCCTGCTGCCACGATAACCAGACTCTTTATGACAGACTTGTTGCGTCTGCTTACGGTACAGATACTAATATGTACGGTGTAAGAGATGAGGAGTTTGTAGCAAGCAACAAGCTCGCAGGTGCTATCGTTATGACATCTCAGGGCTTGCCGTTTATACTTGCAGGTGAGGAATTTGCAAGAACTAAGTACGGCGATCACAACAGCTATAAGTCATCTCCCGATATTAATATGCTGGATTGGTCAAGAGCGGCAGAATATGCAGATGTAGTAGCTTATTACAAGGGCTGCATAGATCTCAGAAATAACTTTGATGCATTCTCAGACGGCACTCATACTTCGGGTGACGCTATGGAGAAACTTGAAGTTCCCACAGGCGTTATAGGATATTCGCTTGATAACCTTGCAGACGCACAGGGTCAGTGGAGCAATGTCATTGTTTACTTCAACGGAACAAAAGAAGATGTTACTGTTACATTACCGGGCGGAACTTCTGCCGGCACAATTCTTGGCGACGTTGACGGCGATGGAAAAGTATCCGCTAAGGACGCTCTTCTTATACTTAGATATACGATCAATCTTACAAAGCTTGACGAAGGTCAGCTTAAGGTCGCTGATGTAAACGGCGATGGAAAAGTTACAAACAAAGACTCTATGATTATTCAGAGAGCAGCAATAAATCTTGAAAAGATTCCTCCTCAGCCGAGCGGTGAGGGCGCTAAGGAATATGTTGTTGTAGCAGACGATCAGACAGCAGGTCTTTCAGCTATAAATACTGTATCTAATAATGTTACAATTAAAAAGAGTTCTGCTCTTATCCTTGTACCAAAGGATAGTTATGACAGCACAGGTATTAAAGATGAAGAAACAGCTTTTGTAGAGGTTAAGCACGTTGATAAAGCAACAGGCGAAGAGTTCTACAAGACTACAATTAAGGGTGTTCCGGGTCAGGCTTATGTAACAAGCCCCGCAACAAACCTTGCTGTTGAGTATGATGTTGATTCAACTTCCAACAATACAGAGGGCAAGATGACAGAGGGTACAACTACTGTTTACTACTATTATGTACCGTTCCCGGGCGGTATCGGTACTGTTACAGTTAAGCACGTTGATCAGGACGGTAAGGCTCTCGCAGACCCGACAACAACAAGAGCAAGAAACGGAGATCCTTATAAAACAACATTTAAGAACTTCAACTGGTACGATCTTGACAAGGATAACTATCCTGCAAATGCAGAGGGTACTTACAACGGCGATACAGAAGTCGTTTACACCTACATTTACAATAAGCCTGAGAGAACAACGGAATATGTTCAGTCAACTGTACATCTCAAGATAACAGGTGAGGATTTCCACCCGAACTTCTATCTCTGGGATCCTGATCTCAAGAATGAAACTCTCCCCGATCAGAAAGCATGGCCGGGCAACAAGCTTACAAAGGACGCTAACGGTTGGTATAACTTCACATTCAGTAACTACAACACTTATTACTGGATCGTAAACGGCGACAACGGACAGACACCTGATATGGTTGGTACGGGCGATTTGTGGCTGGTTGCAGACAGCTCGCCTCAGAGCATTGTTGTTTACAAGGAAAATCCGTTCGGTGACGAGGATAAGCCTGCAGAGGGCGGAGCAGCGGTTGCAACTCCGGATCTTCCCGAGAGAAGCGAAGAACTTGTAAAATCTACTGTTCATGTAAAGGTAGAAAATGCGAAGTTTACTCCTTATCTCTATATTTGGGATCCGACAGACGCCAAACTTCCCGACGCAAAGGCATGGCCCGGAATAAAGCTTGCAGACCCTGATGAGGAAGGCTGGTATACAATAGAAATTCAGAACTATAATGATTTCAACTGGATCCTTAATGACGGCAAGGACAACCAGACAGACGATATGGAGCACGCTTCGGGCGATCTTTGGATAGTAGCAGACGGTAAAGTGACAAATGTTACGGTTACAAGTGAGAAACCGTAAGGATTGCTAAATTTGGTTTATATTGATGTGATAAATAATTGACGGAAACGGTTGGCGGTGTACGAGAGTATATCGCCAACTGCTGTTTTTATTAGGTTTTTTAAGAATATTAAAAAAAGACTTGAAATTCAAACTCAAATGTGATAAAATATAAAAGTAAGATTTAAAAGTAAGGAGTGGACAGCACAACGGTCCGCTCCTTTGTATTTGATACGGAGTGATTAAATGGCAAAGAAAAAAGGCGGAAATACCGTACAGAGCGTTTGGAAATTAGCTGAGCCGATAGTAAATTCGTTTGGTTTGAAGCTGTGGGACGTTCGCTATGTGAAAGAGGGTGCGTCGTGGTATCTCAGAATATATATAGACCGTGACGAGGGCGTTACTATCGAGGACTGCGAGAACGTAAGCCGTGCTGTTGATACGCCGCTTGACGAGCTTGACCCGATAGACGGCGAGTATTGCCTTGAGGTGTGTTCGCCGGGAATTGAAAGAGAACTTATAAGAGATGAGCATTTCCTGGAATATATCGGAGCGGATATTATGGTTAAAATGATACGCCCGATAGATGGGATAGGCAAGGAGTTTAACGGAGTTCTCAAAGCATACGAGAATTCGCAGATTACTGTTGAAGATCACAGCGGAGAAAATGAGGTTACCTTTAATAAAAAGGACGCAGTTTATATTAAACTGGACGATTTTGAATAGTGATAATAAATATAGAAAGGATAGATAAATATGAAAAAGAAAAGCACAGGCACAGACAACGAGTTCAATATGTTTGAAGCTATGAAAGAACTTGAAAAAACAAGAGGCGTGCCGATCACATCAATAATAGAGAATATTAAGAAGTCTATTGAGAAAGCCTGTAAGAGCAGTCTTGAAAATGAAGACGTCGTTTTCTTTGTAGATGAGGAAAAGGAAATCTTTAACGTATATGTGAGAAAAACAGTAGTTGATTATGTTACAGACCCGAATAAAGAAATTTCCGAGCAGGACGCAAGAGATATTGACATCAATGCGGAAATCGGAAGCAAGGTGAAGATCCTGGTTGACCCGAAGAAGCTCGGAAGAATTTCAATTCAGAATGCAAGAAGCGTTATCAGACAGGGCATAAGAGATAAGGAAAGAGAACTTACGATCGAGGAGTTTACAAAGAAGCAGAAGGAAATAGTTTCTGCTTATGTTGTAAATATCGATCCCGAAACGGGCAACGCTTCAATCAAGATCGATAAGTCAATAGCAACTCTTACTAAGGCTGAGCAGGCAGGCTTAAAGGATCTCAAAGAGGGAGATGTAGTAAAGGTTTATATCGCAGAAATTCTAAGCGAAACAGAGCCTACTCCCGGCAGAAAGGGCAAGAACAAAGGCCCTAAGGCAATTATCAGCCGTACATGTAATGAGTTTATCGAGAGATTGTTTGAACTTGAAGTTCCCGAGATAAAGGACGGCATTGTTGAGATAAAGGCTGTTGCAAGAGAACCCGGTTCAAGAACAAAGATAGCCGTACTCAGAAAGAAAGCCGATGTAGATCCGGTAGGCGCTTGTATCGGTGCAAGAGGTACTCGTGTAGAGAAAATAGTTGAGGAACTCGGCGGAGAGAAGATAGATATTATCGAATATAAAGATAAGCCCGAGGAGTTTATTGCAAACGCACTTTCTCCTGCGTCGGTTATCAGCGTAAAGGTAATAGAGGAAGACCCTGAAAACAAGGTTAAAAAGTGCGAGGTAATAGTACCTGATGATCAGCTTTCTCTTGCTATCGGCAATAAGGGTCAGAATGCAAGACTTGCCGCAAGACTTACCGAGTGGAAGATCGATATTCGTCCCGAGAGCGGTATCTACAAAGCTGAGGACAGCGAGGAGGAGAATATGATCGCAGGCGATGATATGGCAGATGATATGGTTGACCTCGGTGATGACAGCTTAACAGATACACAGGATAATAACGAGTAATTTGATATAGCAGATGAAAGGCGGAGTGACTGTGGTAAAAAAGAAAATACCGCTGAGAAAATGCAGCGGCTGCGGTGAAATGAAGCCGAAAAAGGAGCTTATCAGAGTTGTAAAAGCTCCCGACGTTAAGGACGATGAAGGAAATATTATACAGAAAGGCGAGGTATCGCTTGACCTTACAGGCAAAAAAGCAGGCAGGGGAGCGTATCTTTGCAGAAGTTTGAAATGCCTTGCCGCAGCAAAAAAAGCAGGACGTTTCCAGAAAGCTTTTTCGTGCAGTATTCCCGCAGAAATATTTGAAAGTATGGAGGAGGAATTAGCGGAGTATGAATGATAATGTACTTGGATTTCTCGGACTGATAAGAAGAGCGGGAAAACTCACGATCGGCTGCGATCCTGTTGTTTCTTCGATGTCGGAGGGAAAAGCAAAGCTTGTTGTTATGGCTGAGGATATTTCCGAAAATACGAAGAAAACCATACTTAAGAATGCAGACATATATAATGTGCATACATTGATAGCAGACTGCAAAAAAGATGAGCTTAGTTTTGCAGTCGGAAAAATAGCTGCAGTTGTTTCGATTGACGACCCGAATTTTGCGAACAGTCTGAAAAAGAAGCTTACCGAAGAAAAGGAGGAATGTTGATATGATGATAAGATACAAGGTTAATGATATAGCAAAGGATCTTGGAGTTACAGCCAAAGAGATTGTAAATGTTCTCCAGGAATATGCTGCTCCCGACGCAAAGAAGAAAAGCGCGCAGTCAGCCTTGACAGAGGAGGAGCTTAATATTGTACTTGAGCATTTCACAAAAAAGTTTGAGGTAAAGAGTATTGAAGCTTATCTTGCTTCTGCTGCAAATACAGAGGAAGAGCCGACAGCTGATGCCGCTGAGGATAGTGAGCAAGAGCCGTCTGATGACAATGGCGCAAACGCGCAGCAAAGCAGCGGTGAGACTAAAAAGGATAACGAGGCAAAGGACGTAAAAGAACCTAAGGATACAAAGAGGGATAAAAAGGACGTTCGAGATAATAAGGACAGCAGGAATAACAGAAACTCCAGAGAGAATAATAAAGACAGCAAGGGCAAAGAGAGTAAAGAGGTAAAGAAAACTGCTCCAAAACAGGATAGACAGGATAAGCAAGATAAACCTCAGAACAGTACTCAGAAGAAATCCGACAATCGCAGAAAGCCCGAGCCAAAGCAGGATAAAAAGAATGTACCCGAGCGCAAGCCGCAGCAGAATGTAAATGCATCGTCACAGAATGAAAGTTCTGATACGGGTTATATCTCAGATGACAGCGGCAGCAGAAGAGGTTCGAGAGTAATAGATACAAGAGCGGCTGTTGTAGATATTGAGAGATACAATGAAAAGTATGATAATCTTGCAAGCGAGAAGATCAAGAGCGATAATATTGTAAGCAAGCAGAAGATCAACCAGAAGTCACAGCGTAAAGGCAAGCCGAAGAATTCCCGTAAGGAAACAGAACAGGAGCGTTTGAAGAGAATAGAAACAGAGAGAAAGAAGAAGCCTATCACTGTTACTATTCCCGATGAGATCACTGTATCGGAGCTTGCATTAAGACTAAAAGTAACAGCAACAGAGCTTGTTAAAAAGTTATTCCTTATGGGCGTGGCTGCGTCTATGAATGATGTAATAGATTTCGATACAGCAGCGCTTGCAGCAATGGAGTTCCACGCTAAGGTTGAAAAAGAGGTAGTAGTTACTATCGAAGAGAGAATTATCGACGACAGTGAAGATGCTGATGAAAATCTCGTTGAGAGAGCGCCGGTAGTAGTTGTTATGGGTCACGTTGACCACGGTAAAACTTCACTTCTTGACGTTATCAGACAGGAGAATGTTACAGAAACCGAGGCAGGCGGAATTACACAGCATATAGGCGCATACAGAGCGCAGATAGACGGCAAGGAGATAACATTCCTTGATACACCCGGTCACGAGGCTTTTACAACAATGAGAGCAAGAGGAGCGCAAGTAACTGATATAGCTATTCTTGTAGTTGCCGCAGATGACGGTATTATGCCGCAGACAATAGAGGCTATCAACCATGCAAAGGCTGCGGGCGTATCCATAATTGTTGCTATCAATAAGATAGACAAAGAGGGCGCTAATGTTGAAATGGTAAAGCAGCAGCTTACAGAGTACAACATTGTTCCCGAAGAATGGGGCGGCGATACACCTTGTATTCCCGTATCTGCAAAGAAAAAGCAGAATATTGACGAGTTGCTTGAAATGGTTCTTCTTGTTGCAGAGATGAAAGAGCTTAAAGCTAACCCCGACAGAGCGGCAAAGGGTACTGTTATCGAAGCAAGACTTGATAAGGGTAAAGGTCCTGTTGCCACAATGCTTGTACAGAACGGTACGCTAAGAGTTGGCGATATAGTAGTAGCAGGAACAGCAGTCGGCAGAGTAAGAGCTATGACAAACTATAAGGGCGAGAGAGTTAAGGAAGCAGGACCGTCATATCCTGTTGAGATAACGGGTCTTGACGATGTACCGTCGGGCGGCGATACATTTAACGCAGTATCAGACGAACGTCTTGCAAGAGAGCTTGTTGAGCAGAGAAAATCTCAGGCTAAGGAAGAGTTGTTTAATGCACAGAAACCGTCTATGGTTACACTCGATAATCTCTTTGAACAGATGCAGCAGGGCGATGTAAAGGAACTCAAGATAATAGTTAAAGCCGATGTACAAGGCTCGGTTGAGGCTGTAAAGCAATCTCTTGAAAAACTTTCCAACGATGAGGTAAGAATTAATGTTATCCACGGCGCGGTAGGCGCTATTCGTGAATCTGATGTAATGCTTGCGTCTGCGTCAAGTGCGATTATCGTAGGCTTTAATGTAAGACCCGATCCTGTTGCAGAGGAGAACGCAAAGCGTGACGGCGTTGATCTGAGATGTTACAGAATTATCTACGACTGCATTGAAGAAATAGAGAGCGCTATGAAGGGAATGCTCGCTCCAAAGACAAGAGAAGTTGTTCTTGGCAGAGCAGAGTGCAGAAGCGTTATCAAGATAAAGAACGTAGGATTTATTGCAGGTTCTTATGTGCTTAGCGGTAAGGTTGCAAGAAATTCTCAGGTAAGAGTAGTGCGTGACGGTATAGTTATTTTTGAAGATACTATGAGTTCACTTCAGAGATTTAAGGATTCTGTTAAGGAGGTAACAGCAGGCTTTGAATGTGGTATAGGACTTGAAAAGTTTGCAGACCTCAAAGAGGGAGATATTCTTGAATCGTTTATTATAGAGGAATACAGAGATTAATATATAGCTGAGAAAGAATACTTTTATTCTCTTTTTTCGGCTGTATGTCTGGCAGTGATGAAAGAAAAGGAGAATTATATGGCAAGTCACAGAATGAGAAGAACGACAGAGGACATCAAGCGTGAGCTTACAGCAGTTTTCAGAGAGCTTAAAGATCCCCGTGTGGCAGGTTCTATGATTAGCATTGTGCGTGTTGAGGTGTCAAACGATCTCAGCTACTGCAAGGTTTATGTAAGTGCTATGGAAGGACTTGATAAGGCAAAGGAAGCTGTAAAGGGACTTAAATCTGCAAGCGGATTTATACGTCACGAGATAGGGGCAAGATTGTCTTTGCGTCATGTTCCCTCAATGATATTTGAAGCTACCGATTCGATCGAATACAGTGCCAATATATCCCGCATATTGGGAGAGCTTGACATAAAGGAAGATGAAGATGAACAATCTGAATGATATAGCCCACTTTTTGGAGAGCAGGGATAATTTTGCGATACTCACGCATATTTACCCCGACGGAGATACATTGGGTTCGGCATATGCATTGTGCAGGGCGCTCAGGAAGCTTAATAAAAATGCAAGGGTACTGATAAACGGTACTCTTGCAGAAAAATTTTCGTATCTTGCGAAAGATATGGAAGAGCAGAACTTTGAGTATGAAACGGTAGTGTCGGTTGATATTGCGGCGGCAGAGTTGTTGGGAGAATTTAAAGACGAATTTGAAAGCAGGATAGATGTGTGCATAGATCATCATGCGTCTAATTCTATAAGTGCTAAAATGATTTATGTAAACTCAAAGGCTGCCTCTAACTGTGAAAATATATACAGACTTATAAAGGTACTTGGAGTGGAGATAGATCCTCTTTTAGCCGACTGTATTTATACAGGAGTATGTACGGATACAGGGTGTTTCAAGTTCACAAATGTAACCCCTGACACTATGCGTATAGCGGCAGAGCTTATGGAGCTTGGCTGCAGGAGCGCCGAGATAAATAAAGAGATGTTTGATACAAAATCTTGTGCAAGAATAAATATCGAACGTGAGGTTCTTAATTCGCTTAAATTTTACGCAGAAAACAGAATAGCTGTGGTTTATACAACACGTGAAATGGAAGAACGTACAGGCGCAAAGGATTCCGATATGGACGGTCTGGCTGCAATTCCACGACAGATAGAGGGCGTGTGGATCGGCATAACCGTAAAGGAAAAGGGCGATAATTACTACCGTGTAAGTGTTCGTACAAATGACGGTCACGATGCAGCGTGGATATGCAGCAAGTTTGGCGGCGGAGGACATTTTGCAGCGGCAGGGTGTTCTGTAAACGGAGAGCTTGAAGATGTTATCAGCTTGATAGTAAGTGCAAGTATAGAAGAGATCAACCGCTGACGGAGGGGTATTGTGGACGGAATAATCGTTGTGAATAAACCTCAGGAATTTACATCATTTGATGTGGTTGCTGTAATGAGAAGACTTTGCGGACAACGTAAAATAGGTCATACAGGTACGCTTGACCCTATGGCGACAGGCGTACTTCCCCTGCTTTTGGGAAATGCCACAAGAGCACAGGATATATTGCCCGACAGTGATAAGGAGTATGTTGCACAGTTTAAGCTCGGTGTTCGCAGCGACACACTTGATATATGGGGAACGGTACTCGAGGAAAAGGCTGTTGTATGCAGCGGGACGGATATAATGAGAATTATTCCAAAATACACAGGTAAAATTTCTCAGCTGCCGCCTATGTATTCCGCTGTAAAAAAAGACGGGGTACGGCTGTATGATCTTGCGCGTCAGGGGATAGAGGTTGAAAGAACTCCGAGGACGGTTAATATTTCAGAACTAAAGCTTTTGACCTATGATGATGAAACATATATGGGTCAGATAAAGGTATCGTGCTCAAAGGGTACATATATACGCTCGCTTATAGATGATATAGGGAACGATCTCGGCTGCGGTGCCGTTATGACTTCTCTTGTGAGAACAAAAGCGTGCGGATTTTCGCTTGAGGACAGTGTAACTTTAGACGAGATAAGAGAACTGTCGGTTAATGGCGAACAGAGCGAAAAAACGGTGAAACTTCTTCGTTCATGTGAAAGCTTGTTTAATGTTTATTGCAGGATCAACGTAAGTGACAAACAGGCAGTTCGGTTTTCAAACGGCGGTGCGATAGACATAGACAGAACATCTGTGAAAAACAGTATTAATGACGGAGAGATACTTCGAGTGTGCGAGAGAAACGGTAATTTTATCGGATTGGGAAAGATAGATGCGGAAAAAAGGCTTGTAAAAATATATAAGCTGTTCCCGTCTGACAAAAGCAAAGGAGATTAAATATGAAAAAGATATTATCTTTGATAGTTGTATGTGCTGTATTGGCAGTAATGCTTGTAGGCTGCAGTAATAATTCGGGCGGTTCGGCGACAGGCAATAACGGTTCGGCTGATATTACAGCAACAAACAGCAGTACCGATACACAGTCGGTGGACGCTTCGGGCTATGATGATAGTTTTGACGGCTTTGTGCAGTATATGACCGACGGAGGACATATCAAGGGGGACGGTACAGACCTTACCGCTTCTGCAATTGGCGCAAAGCAGGGAAAGAGATTTACGGTTTCGGCAGGTACGGCAAAATATTTTGTTGAATTATATGAGTATGAAGATCAGACTTCCGATATTGCACAGAGAACTATTGCCAACGCTAAGGGTGACCACTCGTTCCACCTTATGGACAGCACAGAAAGTGCAACTGCAAATACTTATGCAGCGGTAACAGAGGACGGAAAGTTCCTTATGCTTTTTACAGACAGTTCATCTAATGACGAGCCGTCTGATAAAAAATCAAGTGCTGCAAAGGCTGTTGAAAGTTTTAAATAATATAAAAAAATCTGCCGTTTACGCTTAAAGTGTGACGGCAGTTTTCCTCATTATAATGATTTAATGTTGAAAGTTGTTAGTCCAAAGTTTAAAGTTGAGAGATTAACGATAACTGTGGAAAGTGACATTATATAAAGTTTGACAAAAAACTTTATTTAGCTTCTCCGTTAGTCACAAACTTTATTAGCAACAAGTATATTTTTTCAAGATATAAAAAGGGATTATCTAATAGTCCGACTACCTTAACATAAGCATGGTGTAGTATAAAAAGCAACACACCGATAATGTTAAAAAGTGCCGATAAAATCAGGACTTTTTAAGCGTTGATATAAAAAAGCAACACACCGAAAGATATTCCGACACACTTTTTGACACACTTTTCAACACACCGAAAATCTCAAAAAACACCGATGAAATCAGGCTTTTTTAAGCATTGAAATAAAAAGCTGACACACAAAACGACACAGAAATCGACATCATAAAATAAATATAAAT